>JABDCQ010000008.1 GCA_013288075.1 Chlamydiota bacterium
TTTATTTTTTGAGTTTGGTTGATAGGTTCTTGATGTCTTCGTGGATGGATTTGACGAGGCCTTTTTCTGTGTAGGAAGAATACACTCCTACGATGCGCGAAACTAAGATGGCAATATAAAATTGCCCAAGAATCCCTTCAATAATCACAAAGGTTTGAGCAAGATCGCTCATGGCTACAATATCGCCAAAGCCAATGGTGAGAAGAGTGATAAAACTAAAGTAGACCATTTTAGAAAGAAATTCCGTAGCATAAAAAAAGGGCATATTATCTCCGCTTGGCAACCTAAAAGATCCAGGCGTGATATACTCAACAATCATATAGATTAAAGAGAACACAAAACCAATCATAAAATAGGCACAAATAACGCCTCTTAATGTTTCTAAAGTCACACGCGCTCTTAATACAACATTATAAAGAATAGAAGCTGTGCAAATAACCATAAAAAAGAGAGTAAGAACAAGGCTTAGAAGAGCAAAATCCGTAATAAATGTATGAAGCGTTATCCAATCAAGGACAAGAGCTGGAATAGCCAAACAAACGCAGATGATTTTAATAGCTTTAGGATGATGGGCGTTAAAAATGGCCGCAATAAATACGCAAGTAACAAAAAACTCCCAAATGCCAATATAAATAAGACCTCGATTATAAGGCCTAAACAAAAAAAGAAGGATAAGAAATACAAGCAGTTGGGAAAAATACCCCGAAAATAAATAGACTATCTTATCCTTTATCTTACTAAGCATGGTGTCACCTCTTTTTTTTACACCATACAGATCACCTTAAATCTCATCTATAGAAAAATTCTTTAGGAATTAGGTATTGATAGAAAATAAATTATATGTCATAATTAGTCGTTTATAAATTATATGAGTATTATTATGAGTCCTTTATTTCCTGTAGTTCATTCTTTTCCTACTTCAGATATCAGGTCAAATAAAAAACCCAAAACAGAAGTTAGCACTGAGCAGGTCTCTATACACTTATTTACAGGACCTTCGCCTGTATGCGTTTCTTTGCAAGAGGAATTAGCTACCTTGACCCCTCTTTCAGAAGAGCAGACTGCATTCATAAAAAGACCAAAAGGAGAACATTCCCTTACACACTTATGCTTAAGCAGAAGAACACAAAAAGCCTTCGACAAATTAAAAGAGCCATTTCCCGACTTAAATGAAAATTGCTTAAAGCAAATTTACTTAGAACACTTGTATAATTACATAAGTTTTCAAGATATAATAAAAAAAGATGCCCGATTTGATTTTCAATCTCAAACCTCTACTAATTGCGTATACTTAGTATATAACGCCACTTCTTCTAAAAGCCTAATCAGTCGTTTTCACTTCTCTAGAAATCAGAAAACAAAACAACTGTCTCTCACCTTTAATTTTCCAAAATCTAGCGCTGAAATAGCAGCCCATTTTTATAAGGCTTATAAGAGAAGTATGAGTCCTGATTCTTTTCAGAAAGGAGAGCTTAGCTTAAGTCATGAAAGTATGAAGATTATCGAGGACTTATTTTCCTTACTCAAACCAAGCCTTTTAGAAGCTCATATCAATTTTATTCAATATCTTATCGATAAAGAAAAAACTCTCCAAAGACCTCTTATTAGCGATGAAGCAGCAATAAAAAAAGAACATGATCTAATCAAAGCTATGGCTACTGTTAATGGGGTTGCCTTAGAGGCTCTTGTAGATATTTGCATAAAAATGCTTCCCTACAAACCAAGTCCCTAGTTTATTATAGGTGGGGTTTTCTTAAGTTCATCAAATTGTTTAGCAAGCACTAAAGCTTCTTCATCTGTGCAGTTTCCGCTCTCGATTTTTTCTCTAATGCACTCAGCCTCTTCCATCCATCTTCTTTGCAAAAGCTTTTGTATCGTATCGACAAGATGGACTTCTGCTTTTTGAAAATGCACCTTTTTTTGTAGGATTTCTTGTAAAATAAGCTGCTCAGCAGGCGATTCCAACTTAATAGCCATACTAAATACATCTAAAGGTTTTTTCTCCTTAAATGCCTCCATATAGAAAGAGAAAAGCTTTTGGCACACCTCTTGCTTAAATGCTTTTTCATTTAAATTTTTCTCTACAAGCTCTACTAAGCGCGGCATTGTTTGCCCTATAAGAAATAGCCACCTTAAAAGATCTGTTTCAAGAACCCTATCAGGATCTACCTCCATAAAGGTCACTCTTCCCGATTTTTTAATATAAATCTCAGGAGGCATAATATCTTGACCAACCCCAAGCATCTTTTCTGGTACATCTGCTAAATGAGCAAGCTTTTTTAAACTCTCGTGAATCATGACAGAATGCTCCCACTGCCTTACTCTTGCACCAATTTCTTCTACGCAAGCGTTTTTTTGGGAAGGAGAGGTTAAATCAATGCGTTTGGAAAGATGGCTAAATAAAAACGTTAAATAGTCTTTACTCTCTTCTATAAGTCTTGTAAAAGCTTCCGGGCCATATTCTCTTAAAAAAGTATCCGGATCGGCGTGAGGAGGCATTTGAATCACAAATACCTCTACCCCTTTTTTCTGAAAAAGATGCCCAATTTTAGAAGTCGCTTCTTGCCCTGCATTATCGGCATCGAGTGCTAAATAAACTTTATTTACACCCAAATGAAGAAGTTCTTTAACATGCCCTTCTCCAAAGGCTGTCCCTTGCCCTGCAACTGTGTAATTAAATCCTAGATGAATTAAGCGCAGCGCATCAATTTGCCCTTCAACAACAATCACCTTGCGCTCTTTAGTCAGGCGCGTTCTACAGTAACTTAATCCAAAAAGAATTTGCGACTTTTTAAAAAGGGGGGTTTCAGGGGTATTGATATATTTTCCTCCAAATACCTCCTCTTTCATTTTACGCGCAGAAAACCCTATGACATTTCCCGAGACATCGCGAATGGGAAAAGTGATTCTTTCAGAAAAGAAGCTTCTTCTTTTTCCATAAGAAGTCATGCTTTCTAAGCCAGATACTTGCAATACCTCATCGCTCATCCCCTGAGCATGCATCATCTTCAGGAATAGCTCCCCATTTTTAGGAGCATACCCTATTTGAAAAGACTTAATAAATGTTAAGTCAATTCCCCTCTGATACAAATAATTTAAGGCATCCCTTCCTTCCTCACTATAAAGGAGAAAAAAATGAAAAAAGTGACAGGCTTTTTCAAGGGATTCCCTTAAAGCAGCCTTACTTGGGCCCTTCTCCCGCGCATCTTCTTCCTGAAGCTCTAAAGGAACATGAAATCTTTCGGCTAAATATTCAATGGCATCGATAAATCCCATTTTGAGATGCCCCATTAAAAAAGAAATAGCATCTCCATGAGCGCCGCACCCAAAGCAATGATAATGGGAATCTCCCTTGTTAATCATAAAAGAAGGGGTCTTTTCCTCATGAAAAGGGCAAAGAGCTTTATAGGCAGAGCCCGCTCTTTGGAGTTCAATATGGGAAGAGACAACCTCAGCAAGGTCAATCTTCTGCTTTAAATGTTCCAAACTTTCTTTCTTGTATATAGCCATGAGCTTATTCTATAATGCTATCCAAAACGAGGTCAATGAGATATTTCTATGGAAGATTCAAAGGAAGGGATTTTACCCCCTCTAAAGCACGAAGAAATTAAGGCTTTAAAGGAAAAAATTAAAGAGGTAATGACCTCTGTCCTAACAGAGGTTTTTCAATCTAATGGGGATCTGCAAGAAGCGCAAATCCAATCGCGCCTCTATTGCCCTAAAAATAAAAAATCTCCGGGCGAAATCCAAAAAGATTTAGAGCACTTAGAAGAGGCATTGCACAGACTCGATCTTTTTTGCCAAAGCGCTAAAAAACAACTTAGCAAAGCCATTGACAAAACCAAAAAAGAACAAAACAAAATTTTCACCACAGAAGAAAGCACTCTACCGCTCCACCACTTCTCCAAAGACCCTCAAGGCGCCCCCATCCCCAAACACCTCGAAAACCTCATCCACAAAACCCCCTAACGGAGAGAAGTAACACTTTCCTCCCTCTCTCTTCCTCTGTGGTTTCTTGTCTCTGTGGTTTTTCTTAAATGCGAGTCCTTGCATCTTCAAGCGTTAGCCAAAGAATTAACCACAGAGACAAGAAGCCACAGAGGAAGAAAGGGAGAATAAAAAAAACTCTCTCTGTCTTTTCAGTTTTTCTTATGGTATTGCGCTTTTAGCCCTCTACGCTATAATGGGTGAAACAACTTAAAGCAGATCTTTCCTATGACAATACTATCTGATACCAAGACTTCTCCGATGATGCTCCAGTGGCAGGCGTGCAAAAAAAAGGCAGAAGGAGCCATTGTTCTTTTTCGCTTAGGAGATTTTTATGAAGCCTTTGAAGAAGATGCCGTTTTACTTAGTAAAGAGCTTGATTTAACGCTTACCAAAAGACAAGAAACACCTATGAGCGGGGTTCCGGCTCACACCATGGAATCTTATGTAGATAAACTAGTAGGTTTAGGGCATAGAGTTGCGATTGTAGAGCAAGTAGAAGATCCTAAACTCGTCAAAGGGATTGTAAAAAGAGAGATTGTGCGCATTGTCACGCCAGGAACCCTTATTAACTCCTCTCTTCTTACTGATAAACGGAATAATTTTTTAGTAGCTATCACTTCCTTAAATGGCATTTTTGGAGTGGCTATTTTAGATGTCACCACAGCTGACTTTAAAGGGTTTGAACTAGACGATATAAAAAAACTCAAAGATGAGCTGTATCGCATTAATCCTTCTGAAATTCTTATTTCTAAAAAGTGCCAGAAAGAAATTAACCTCGATGTCGAATGTAGCTTGAATGTAAAAGAAGAATGGCATTTTGACGGCTCTATTTGTTTGGACATTCTTTTAAAACATTTTAAGGTGCATAACCTTGATGGCTTTGGACTTAAAGGGATGAATGCCCTTATTGGAGCTGCAGGAGCCCTCCTTTCCTATGTTAAAGAAGAGCTAAATGTATCAGCTGATCATATAAATACCATTAGCTTACAAGAGAACTCTTCCTTAATGGGTTTAAGCCATACAACCCAAAAGCATTTAGAGCTTCTTACCCCTTTGAATAATGGGAAAAAAGAGCACACGCTTCTCTTCCATCTCGACCATACCAAAACACCTATGGGCGGAAGACTTCTTAAACAGTGGATCAGCTATCCTCTTTTATCTTTAGAAGATATTGAAAACAGGCAAGAAGCGATAGCATCTTTAGTAGGAATCCCTCTAGAGTTAAGCGCCATCCGCGATCTAGAAAGGCTCATGATGCGTATTCAATCGGGCTACGCCTCTCCAAAAGATTTAGCCGGATTAAAAACCTCGCTAGAGCCCATTCCGGAGGTGCAAGAAACTCTTAAAAACATCCACGCTAAGCTGCTCATTGAAGAAAGCGCTCATTTAACAGATGTTTCTGAAATCACGCAAATGATAGGAGTTGCACTAGTCGATAACCCTCCTTTTAGACTAAGTGATGGAGGCGTGTTTAGAGAAGGCTACAATAAAGAGATCGATGAGCTTTCTCTTTTAAGATCAGATAGCCACAGCTGGATTGCTAAATACCAAGTAGAGCTTCGAGAACTCACCCAAATTAAAACGTTGAAGGTTGGATTTACAAGAGCCTTTGGCTACTACATTGAAGTGAGTAGAGGGCAAGCAGATAAAATCCCGGATTCTTTTCAACGCAGACAAACGCTTGTCAATGCAGAGCGATTTATTACCCCTCTCCTTAAAGAATATGAATACAAAATGCAGACAGCGGAGCAAAAACTCTCTTTATTAGAAGCCAAGCTTTTTTCTGAGCTCAGAGAAAAAGTTGCCTCTTTTGCTTCAAAAGTTTTACTGATTGCAAAAGCGATTGCGCAAATTGATTGCCTCTTTTCTCTTTCTCTTGTAGCGCAAAAAAAGGGCTACATTAAGCCTGAAATGGACGCAGGAGGAACAATTGATATTAAAGAAGGAAGACACCCTGTCATAGAAGCTTCCTTGCTAGGAGAGTCCTTTATTCCGAATGATGTCTTATTAGACGAGCAGTCAAACAGGCTTATTCTTCTGACAGGGCCTAACATGGCAGGGAAATCTACCTACATGAGGCAAGTAGCCCTTCTTGTGATCATGGCTCAAATAGGAAGTTTTATTCCTGCAAGGACAGCTAAAATAGGGATTGTCGATAAGGTCTTTACCCGTATTGGAGCAAGCGATGATCTATCAAGGGGGCAATCGACCTTCATGGTAGAAATGGCAGAAGCAGCTAATATTTTACATAATGCCACCAAGTCTTCCCTGATCATTTTGGATGAAATAGGAAGAGGAACTAGCACCTACGACGGAATTGCTATTGCCTCTTCTCTTGCAGAATACCTGCTAACCCATAAAGAAAAGGGAGGCAAAACTCTTTTTGCTACGCATTACTGGGAACTTACAGAATTAGAAGCTAAAATTCCTGGAGCTATAAACTACCACGTTGCTGTGCATGAAGGCGCAGACGGGATAGTCTTTTTAAGAAAAATCCTTAGAGGAAGCACCGATAAAAGTTATGGCATCCATGTGGCAAAGCTTGCAGGTCTGCCCCATGAAGTGATTAGGAGAGCAAACGAAATTCTTAAAGGCCTAGAAACTAAAAAACCTATAAAGCCTCAAAAGATGAAAGAGCTCGATCTTTTCTCTCCTAAAGAAGAGATCTACGACCACGCCCTAAGAGAAGAGCTCAAAAAAATAGATCCCAATACGCTTACGCCTCTTGAAGCTTTACAAAAACTAGTCCATTGGAAAAAAAACTATGGCCTATAACGCAAAACTTTTAGATCTTTTTCCAACAGATCCTGGCGTGTATCTCATGAAAGATGCGCAAAAAAACATTCTTTATATTGGAAAAGCTAAAAATTTAAAGCAGCGTGTTAAACAGTATTTTGTTCCGGGAAGAGATGAAAGGATCATGGTGCCTTTTCTTACCTCTCAAGTGGCCCACATTGAAACGATCATTGTTACAACAGAAAAAGAAGCGCTTCTTTTAGAAAGCACCCTCGTTAAAAAGCACAAGCCCAAATATAACGTTCTTTTAAAAGATGATAAGACATTTGTAAGCCTCATGATTAACCAAAAACACATGTGGCCAGAGGTGCGTCTTGTTCGTTATAAAGGCAAGCCTAAAGAAGACGGGCTGTATTTTGGTCCCTATACAAATGCCTTTGCTGCAAGACAAACTTTTGATCTTATCACGCGCCTTTTTCCTTTAAGACAATGTAGCGATGATGAGTTAAAAAGAAGAACGCGCCCTTGCCTACTCTACGGCATTAAAAAATGCATTGCTCCTTGCGTGAATAAATGTTCTAAAGAGGAGTACGATGTATTTGTTAATGGAGCCATTAAATTTTTAAAGGGACAAGATAAAGAGATCCTAAAAACCCTTTACCATGAGATGGAAAATGCCTCTCATGCCCTAGAATTTGAAAAAGCAGACGCTCTTTTAAAAACCATCCGGCAAATAGAGCATGTGACCGCAAATGATCAAATTGTTTCAAAAGCAGAAAGGAAAAATACGGACGTCTTAGGAATCTATCGAGAAGCTGATCAGGTTATCATTGCGCAGCTTCTTTTTAGAGAAGGAAAACTCACAGGCTCTGAGCACTTTTCTTTTCAGGAGGTTGTTGAAGACGATGTAGAGCTTTTAGAATCATTCATCTTGCAACACTACAAACAAGAGATCCCAGAAGAAATCTTAGTCCCAAAAGCTATTCCTTCAGCAGAAATAATCACTGAGCTTTTACCTCGTAAAACAAGCATTAAATTCCCTTTAATAGGAGAAAAAAAAGCTCTTGTAGAGCTTGCAGAAAAAAATGCCAAAGCCCTCTTTAATCAACAAAAAGATAAGGAAGAACTTAGAGAAAAAATGCTGCTCGACCTCCAAGAAATCTGCCTTCTTAATCGCTATCCCAAAAGAATTGAGTGCTTTGACACCTCTAATTTAGCTGGATCTGATTGTGTAGCTTCACTTGTTGCCTTCACAAATGGGGAGCGCGATAAAAATCGCAAACGCCTCTTTAAAATTAAAGGGCTTGATAAACCAGATGATTACGCAGCGCTCCACCAAGTTCTCTCAAGAAGACTTAATAGAGCCAAGGAAGAAGAGGATCTTCCCGATCTTATTATTGTCGATGGAGGAAAAGGACAGCTTAATATTGCTCTTAGCGTTCTTAAAGAACTAGACATTGCCTCTATCGATACCATAGGCCTTGCCAAAGAAGAAGCCAAACACACAAAAGGCCTTACAGAAGAGCAAATCTTTATTCCTCATGTAAAAGACCCTATCCGCCTAAAGCCCAACTCTCCTCTCCTCTTCTTCTTACAAAACGTACGCGATGAAGCGCATAGAGTGGCAATAGAATTCCAAAGACAAAGAACCAAAAAACGCACCATCACAAGCCAGATCGACCAAATCCCCGGCATCGGCCCCATCAAGCGCAAAAGACTCCTCACCCACTTCGGCAGCCTAAAGCGCATCAAAGAAGCCTCCGAGACCGAGCTAAAAGCCATCCCCGGCATCACAGCCAAAGACATCCAAAACATCAAGAAATAACAAAAAAAGAAATGTTATAATCTCAAGAAGCGACTTTTTTCAATTCATCCGCTGTTGCATCTATAGTGATAGGGTGAATTTTTCGTTTTGGGCCTTTTGAGAGTTGTTGAAGGTCGATATCATCATAAAGCTCCCTAAATTCTCGATCCTTCGCATCTAAATGTTTGAGGACATACAAGCGAACGCATAATTCCAAAGACGGAGAAATTTTATTTTGTTCGTCTTCCCATTTTAGAACAGCAACATGACTTACCCCGAATGTTTTACCAAACTCTGTCTTTGTCATCTCCAAATACGTTCGGATATATCGAATTTCATTACCAGTTAGAGCAGTTGGCTTATGAATAATCTCCTGTAAAACAGCAAGCATGAGTTTATTCATATCAATATCTATGCACCATTCTCCCGCTGCTTTTTTCATGGGAACATTAACCAACTTTACCGGAATGCCAAGACCTTTATAAATAAAAGTTTCGGTTTTTCTATTTTTTGTTGTTTTTTTCATTTTACCCTTATCACTGTAATGATTATCATTTCATCTTCAAATGCAACAATAACTCTCAGACTAATTCCATCAATTGTTTTTCCGCAGATCGCGTATTTCCACATTTGTGTTTTAACATCGAAGAGATCTTTTTTTTCTTCGCGAGCCCCGTTTTTCAACACATACAGCACATGCTTTAAATCAATCAGTCGCTCATTTTGCCTTTGGAAGGCGTGAGCGCTAACGATATAGGTGCCTTTTTGAACGTGCTCTCTAATCTTTTTTAATAATGCTCCAGCCTTTAAAGCAATACCCAATTCGCCACCCATTTTTCTCACATTGTAAGTTAATTACACATTTAAATCAAAAAATTTCCTAGAGCATGTAAGTTAAAAGACTTAGAAAGCTAAAAATGCGTCGGCAACGCCTAAATCAAGAACAAAAAAACAAAAATCAATTGCCTGATATCAATGCCCAAATATCCAAGGCAGAGTGGCCTTAGAACTTCCGCAGGCCCCCAACGCCAATGCACTCGTCGTCGCCGTAGTAGTCGTCGTAGTAGACGTCCAAGCCGCCCGGGCCGAAGCCCCCAACAATCAAATGATAGCCATCAACCACTTCATGACAACGCGTATAGGTCAATCGCTTGTCTCTATAAAGACGAGAGCCTGAATAGCGGTTTTCCCAAAGGATACAAGTGGCAGCATCGAGGAAACCTGGCACTTTGTAACCTTTCGATTCTGCAAGCTGCTTTTGGAAATCATAACTCTTATTCCTGCTGCCTGGAAGAACATCCATTGTCATCGCAGCCCATTCAAATTCTACCTTAGAGGGTTTGTCCACTTCAGGTTTTAAAATTTCATCCCAAATATATCTGCAACCTAAACCTCCTGACGCCTTGTCAAGGTTATTGAGGTTAGAAAGAATACGGGGTTCTGTAACCGGAGCACCATTAACGGTTTTGCTGATATTTTTAATCAAAGGTGCAACAATATGTGTCTCTGCAGCTGTTTTCCCCTCATTACCATAAATGGGGCAGGGAGAGCTAAGAAAATCGAGAAGCGCTTGTGGTTTAGGAGGGAGTTTCTCTAAGAATGCTGCCGGATTTGCCCAATCCTCTTGAGAAATCGTAAAGCAAGCTTCGGCTTCTTTACGTAAACGTATTGCCAATTCCTTCTCCCCTTTTTGATCTGCAGAGTCAGCTGCCTTTAAAAGGAAATAGCTTTTCTCTGCAGGATCTTTTAATAAAGAGCAGAGGGCTATGTAAGCCTTAATATGCCACGGATCATGAACAATAATCTGTTTATAAATAGAAACGGCGTCTTCCTGATCGGTTTGAAGAGAAGCAATTATCATTGCTTCCGCTATTTGCTGCGAGGTTGGATTTAATGATAAATAATGAGCTAGAAGAAGCGCATCCATTTTTACTGGGATAGGACTAATTGTTTTGTAATGCTCTAAAGTTCTAATAGCTTCTTGTACTTTATTTTCTTCAAACTGGCGTAAAGCCAGATGAAGATACGCAAGAGCAGCTTTTTTGGGTTTACCCGCCCTTTCATAAAATAGGGGCAGAGCAGCATAGTCTTCTGATCTTTTTGTATGCAAAAATGCGTTCTTATAAGCTTCTAAGATGTCTTCATTATCTATGGCGCTTTTAGCTCCTTCCAAATAAACTTCAGCAAGTTTCCTGTTTTCCTTTTTAAAATGGGACAATGTGGGAATACGGTCCTCTTTTTTCCACTCATCAATAAGGCCTTTAACAAAAAGGTTGGGCTTAGGGTTACTAACAGGAGCTCTACATGTTGGACAAATATTAACTTGATCAACTACAGACTTCTCAAATGTATGAGAGCAATTGAGGATAGTAGGACTTTCCATGGTACAATGAGTCACTGGGCAGTCAAATTTTACATCTTCTTTTTGAGAGATTTGCGCATTTAATTTTCTAGCAACTTCCTTGATGCGCTTTATGCAATCCTCTTTTCCCATCCTTATAGGATCATACTTGCTAGGGAGAGATGTAACTGCCGGGCTACTCAGGAACTCTACTTCCATAAAGGATGATTCTGGAAAATAAACAGAAGACATAAAAAACACATTTTATTAATGAAAATTTATTATAAAATAATACAACAATATGCATTAAATATATATTAAAAAAACAGATTATCACCTTACGATTGAATGTATGCAAAACTAAGTGTTTTGTATACATTTGAGGATAAGATGTTCACAAAAACAAAAGTTGACAACGTAAGTAACAGAAAATAAGGTTTATCGGAGAGAGTGCCCGTGATGCTCTCCAAAAATGGGTCAAAATATTTTTCTCGTTTTTTTCTTCATCATCCCTTAAAATCTCCCTAAGTAATTAGGTATGTAAGCATAATGCGTAAATTTATTTTTATTATTTTAATGGGGGGTTTTATGAATACGATATCCGCTACTCAAAATCTTTCTCATGAACAAAGAGAGACATCTTTTGAAACTGCTAAGCAAGCCCTTATCGATAAAATCCAACATCGCGGAGATCTTCCTCATGTGCCCGTTGAAAAACAGCTTCAATTGCTAGGCGAGCTTGCAACATTTGAACTTGGGCAATTTCTCATTGAAAGAGGCGGCTTAAACGGGTACTGGACCCACTATGTCATTACGCACCCTAAGCGCCAAACTACATCTCTTTCTTCACGTGAAACATTTCTTCTTAATTCAGCACCGACTTGCCTTGCGACGCAAGAGAGATTCTCTATTTTCAAAAACCAAATCCAGCAATACATCCAAGAAGGATGCTCTTTTGCTTCTATTCCTTCTGGTCTAATGGCTGATTTACTCGATCTTGACTACTCAAGAGTGCAAACATTTACCCTCAACGGCATCGATCTTGATGCAGAAACTCTTTCTCAGGCCAAAGACTATGCTAAAGAAAAAGGGCTTCTAGATCATTGTGAGTTTTCTGAAAAAGACGCTTGGAAGCTCGATATCAACGAAGCATTTGATCTACTTGCAAGCAATGGGCTAGCCATTTATGAACCAGATGATGACAAAGTGGTTGCTCTTTATCGTCAATTTTACAATGCCCTTAAACCAAGTGGCGTTCTTATTACCAGTTTCTTAACGCCACCCCCTATGCCAGGCTTAAAAACAGAGTGGAAACTAGAGTTTATTAATCTAGAAAATCTTCAACTTCAGAAAATCCTATTCGTAGATATCTTAGATGCTAAATGGCAAGTATTCAGAGCAGAGGAAACCGTTAAAAACCAGCTTAGGAAAGCAGGTTTTAGCAACATCGAAATCCTTTACGATAACGCACACATTTTCCCAACAGTTGTCGCTAAAAAATAATACGATGAACAAAGAGGGATAAATTCCTTTCTCTCTCTTTCCCCTCTCTGTGGTTTCAAGTCTTCTGTGGTTTATCTTAAATGCAAGCCTTTTGGATCCTTCAGTCTTGAATTTAAGATAAACCACAGAAGACTTGAAACCACAGAGAGGGGAAAGAGGAAAAATTTATCTCTCTTTGTATAACCTATGTGATAGCAAACCTTTTTCTTTCAGAGGAGTTCGGAGGCTCTTCGCAGAGCTGAGTCGATGTGCGGGTGGATGTTTTTTTCTCCGACGAGGTTGGAGAGGCCATAGCTTTTTAGGTTTTTGAGGACTTCTGGTTTAACCCCTGAGAGGATAAGAGGGGTTTTGTCGCTTTGGCATTTGAGGATGAATTCTTTAAGGGCGTGCAGGCCTGTTGCATCGATGAGGGGAACTTTTCTCATTCTTAGGATAAAGACTTTGGGAGGCAGTTCGATATTTTTTAAGACGTCTTTTAAAGTGTCTGCTACGCCAAAAAAGAAGGGGCCATTAATTTCGTAGACTTCCACACCTTTTGGAACGCGTTTTTTAGAGATGGCATCGGGGTCTTCTTTTTCTTCGTCTTCTTCAAAAAGAGAAGAGGTGGAAATCACTTTAGGAACATGGCTCATTTTTTTCATAAATACAAAGGCGGCTAAAACCATTCCTACCTCTACAGCGATTGTGATATCTACAAAGACAGTTAGCAAAAAAGCTGTAAGAAGAATGGCGATATCTCCCTTGGGAGCCTTCAGTAAATATCTAAAGTGATCGATCTCGCTCATGTTCCAAGCAACCATCACAAGCACTGCCGCTAATGCCGCAAGAGGGATTTTACTCACAATAGGGGCAAAGAAAAGAAGGATGAGTAATAAAGTGATTGCATGAATCATGCCCGCAAAAGGCGTCTTAGCGCCTGTTTTAGCGTTAGTGGCTGTGCGAGCAATAGCACCTGTTGCAGGGATCCCCCCAAAGAAAATAGAGCCCAAATTCCCAAACCCTTGCGCCACAAGCTCTACATTAGATTTATGGCGGCTCCCTGTCATTCCATCTCCAATTACAGCCGATAGAAGAGATTCTATCCCGGCAAGAAGTGCAATAGTAATGGCATCAGGAATTAAAGCCTTAATATTTTCCAAACTAAAGGAAAGGTGAGGCATAGTTGGTGTGGGCAAAGTGCTTGGAAGCTCTCCAAACCGGGAAAAGATTGTTTCTATAGGAAGATCCAAAAGAAATGTCCCTGTTGTTACAATCACAATAGCCCCTATAGCCCAAGGAATGATCGGGAAAAATTTACGAATGAGAAGGATTATAATAAATGTAGAAACACTCACTCCTAGGGTCAGAGGGTCAAAGCTCGGAAAAGCGTTAAAATAAGCACTCCACTTCTCTATAAAAGCTGCTGGAGGAGCATTCATTTGAAGCCCAAAAAAGTCTTTGATTTGGGAAGAAAAGATGATGACAGCAATCCCTGAGGTAAAGCCTGTAATCAGAGGGTAAGGAATATACTTAATGAGCGTTCCTAAACGGCAAATTCCCATGATAATAAGAAGAAACGCTGCAAGAATGGTTGCAAAGGCCAAACCCTCATAGCCTTGTCTTTGAATAATCTCGTAGACAATCACAACAAAGGCCCCTGTAGGCCCCCCTATTTGGACCCGGCTTCCGCCGAAAAGGGAAATAATAAAACCCGCAACAATCGCTGTATAAAGCCCTTTTTCCGGCCCTACCCCAGAAGAGATAGCAAAAGCCATAGCCAAAGGCAAAGCCACAATTCCTACAGTGATCCCTGCGCCTAAGTCCTTTTTAAAACTGCTGAACGTGTAGTTTTTAAGGCAGGCCCAAGATTTAGGAATAAATTCTTTTAGGTGATCCGCACTTGATTTTTTCTTCATATGACTCGATGTTCCACTTTTTACGGCTCCCTGGGGTAATTCCAGCTTTGCCATATCAATTCTCCTCGGCGTCCATAGCTACCCGCTATGAACTTCTCGTTCGAAACGCTTCGCTTTGATCTGGCTTTGCTGGAATCACCCCAGAGAGCCGTAAAAAGTGGAACATCGAGTTATAATCTACCATATACAAATTTCTTGAATTTAAATTAAGTTAAAATTATTATCATAATTACCAAGGGAGGCTTTTATGAAGGGCATGAATCGGGTCGTTAATCCTAAATTAAATAAGAAAATAAAAAAAGATGTACGCTCTGCACGTACTACCAAAGAAACTTCTAGCTTAGAATCTAAAGGAATTATTACAAGACATCCTAAAGCAGCAGCAATTAGAAAAAAAGCTGCATCCATTACAAGAACACTTAAAAGCCTTGAAAGTAAAAGAGCCAAACGCGCCTCTCACCCCTCTAAACGCACTAATCCTGAAAGTGTTACGGAACAATCTCCTCCAGCTTTCGCTCATAGAGAAGGCAAGCGTTGGATGAAAACTCTAGCTAAACAAACCAAAGACAAGAATGTCCGTCTTAGGACAAAAAGCACAAAAACCAGGTAAATAAAGCGATTTTTTAGTATAGTCAGCAGATGATTGAAGAAAAACCTAGAAATTGCTTAAGAATTGCCCATATCTCCGATTTACACTTTGCAAGGGTGTGTTTTAACCCCTTGCAATTTCTTTCTAAAAGATGGGTGGGGAACTTTAACTCCCTCCTTACAAGAAAAAACGCCTTCCTTCCTGAAAAACTTTTTTACCTTCCAGATCTTTTTAAAAAGATCCAAGTCGATCATATCATTATCTCAGGAGATCTAACAACCACTTCCTTACATAAGGAATTTAAAGCCGCAAAAGAACTTGTAGACGCCCTTAGCAAAACAGGCATTCCTCTTTATGTTATTCCAGGAAATCACGACCACTATACAAAAAGCGCCTATAAGAAAAGAATATTTTATGACTATTTCCCCTCTTCTTTTGATGAAAAATGCCCTTTTAATCTAAAAGACGACGGGCTTACCTTAAAACCCCTTGGAAATAACTGGTCGCTTATTGCTTTAGATACAACTCTTGCGACCCCCCTATTTTCCTCTTACGGCTATTTTTCTAAAGAGCTAGAAAGCAAACTAGAAAAAGTTCTTCAAGAAACCCCAAAAGACCATAAAATCCTGCTTACTAACCACTTCCCCTTTTTCAATAACGAAGTCCGAAAGATCTTGAAAAGGGCAGAAGACTTAAAAAGCCTTTTACAGAAGTTCCCCCAAGTAAAGCTATTTTTGCACGGGCATAATCATAGACAAATTCTTGCAGATTTAAGAGCCAACAACCTCCCCATTATTCTAGATAGCGGAAGCACAAGCCACAAACAAAGAGGGGGATGGAATCTCATTGACATTACCGAAAAAGAATGTTTTGCTCATCAAATAGAGACAAAAAAAACAAAAAAAACTTCGTTTAAGTGGGTGTCTGATGGCTTGGAATAAAGAGGGTCTTCGTTTTGGGTGTACGCAATGTGGTAAATGCTGCACAGGAACACCGGGATACGTTTGGGTAAACAAAAGGGAGATTGCCGAAATGGCGACCTTTTTAAAAATATCCCCAGAGGAATTTGTTAAAAAGTACACAAGAGAAGTAGATGGCCATCTAGCTCTTTTAGAAGACGCTAAAAACTATGATTGCGTCTTTTTAAAAGACGGCAAAACCTGCACCCTTTACGGCTCAAGACCCACCCAATGCCGCACCTATCCTTGGTGGCCAGAAAACGTCAAATCTAAAGAAGCCTGGGAAGAAGAAGGAAAGCGCTGCGAAGGCATTAACCATCCCGATGCCCCCCTCATCTCCTTCGAAGAAATCAAAAAAGGGCTAAACCAAAACCGAGAATAACAAAGAGAAAAATCTCTTCTCTCTTTTTTCTTCCTCTGTGGTTTCTTCCCTCTGTGGTTTAAAAAAATGCGAGTCTTTGTGTACTCAAGCGTTAGCCAAAGATTTAACCACAGAGACAAGAAACCACAGAGGAAGAAAGAGGGAGAAAAATTAATTCTCTTTGTTAGGCTTTGCGGGTGATGAATTGGGACTTAATGTTTTGGGGATTTAGGAGTTTTTGTACAACACCTATGGCTACTTCGGCGCTAAAAGGCTTGCAAGAGAAAATATCGATATAAGCATCGCCATTTTTATCTACAAAGTGCCCGGTGATTGAGCTTGTTTCTATAAACTGTAAAAGGGAGTAACCCGCAGCTTCTGGATTATGCTCTGCAAAATGCACAAGTAGAGGCTCGCCGTAACTTTTCATATCAATTGCATCAACAATCACTTTCGTAAAATTAGCAAGCGTATCGCGGCTGGTAATAGCTGCAACATCACAAGCCTTGCAATCTAAAATCAGATGATATCCCCAAGATTCTTCCGAAACACAGGTGCCACATTTTGCCTCTTCATTTGCTTGAAGATTACAAAATAAGAAAGAACCAATAATTAATTTTGCAAAAATAATTTTTTTCATCTATAAATCCTTTAGGTTGATGATTGAAATGCTTGAGATGTTATAAGTTAAGTCATTCTTTTTTAACAGGATTTTCTTATGAAATATACACTTGCTTTAGTGACAGGTGCCAATTCGGGGCTTGGGAAAGAGCTTTGCAAGCAACTTGCAGCTAAAGGCATTCCCTTGCTAATCACGGGGCGCAATGAAAAGGAGCTAGAGGAATTAGCTCTAGCCCTTAGAAATTTTGTTCCTGTGAGTATTTGTGTGGCTGATTTAGCAAAAAACAGAAAAGTACTTACTCAGACTATTGAAGAAAAAAGTCCTGATCTGATTATTAATAGTGCGGGGCTGGGGTATTATGGCAATGTGCTTACTCATTCAAGAGAAGAAGAATTAGAGGTTTTAGAGGTCAATGTTAATGCTCTTGTAGAAATTTGCATGGCTGCTACTAAAGCGCTCTTAATGCAAAAAAGAGGCGGCACTATTTTGAATGTTTCTTCCGCCGCCGGATTTTTTTGTTATCCAAGCTTTGCCATTTATAGCTCTTCAAAAGCTTTTGTCACCCACTTTTCTAAAAGTATCGATCTAGAAATGAGGGATTTAGGGATTCGCGTTCTTTGCTCTTGCCCGGGGAAAATAGCGACCCCTTTTAAAATTAAAGCTTCTAAAGGCGCTTCTCATTCAAAAGACCCCCTTACAATCCCTGTAGAAAAAGCTGCACGTTTAATGATTGATCAAATAGAAAAACAAAAAGCTTTTAGTATTATTGACTATCGCTACAGAATTTTAGCTTTTATAGGAAGGCTACTGCCTGAAAAATGGGTGGCTACAATACTCTTAGGTGGCGAGCGATGACAAGTGTTTTGATCATCTCTTTTTTGACGATGCTAAGTTCTTCGAAAGTAAGCTGACAATCATCTAGCTGTCCATCGTGCATTTTTTCTGAAACTAGACTCTCAACCATTTTAGCAATGCTCTCTTCTGTCACTTTAACTAAGGATCTAGACGCTGCTTCCACTTTATCTGCAATCATAATAATGGCAGATTCCTTGGTATGAGGCTTGGGTCCCTGGTAAGAAAAATCAGAGGGGTTAACAGAAGAGGGATCATCTTTCATTAACGCTAGCTGTTTTTCATAGAAATATTTTACAAACGACGTTCCATGATGCTCTTTAATCACATCGATAAAGCTTTTAGGCAGCCTATGTTTGCGCGCTAAGCACTCCCCTTCTCCAATATGCGTCATAATCACTTGAGCCGATTCCTTAGGAGTTAAAAGCTGGTGGATATTTAGCCCGCCTAATTGATTTTCGTTGAAATAATGGGGATTAAAAAGTTTTCCTATATCGTGATAAAGAGAAGAGATTCTACAAAAAAGCCCATCGGCATGAATCGCTCTTGCGGCATTCTCAGCTAAATTTCCTACAACTAAACTGTGCTGATACGTTCCTGGCGCCTCTAAACTAAGCCTACGCAGAAGAGGACTGCTTGGATCTGCAAACTCCATAAGAGTCATATCAGTCATCACATTAAAGGAAGATTCTAATACAGGTAAAATGGCAATAATCATTAAAGAAGTGGCAAGCATAAAGACAAAGGTGGCTGATAAATCTCCCCATACAGACATATTATTTTGGGTAAAATGGAAAGCCATAATGACAATAGCAGAAGAGAGCCATACCTTAATGCAAACGCTAAAAATTTCTTTTTGCTTAATACTTTTTTTAGCGGATAAAATCCCTACTAAAGACGTAACAAAATTAAGTACTAAAAACTGAAGATTATCGACATCTAAAAAGGTGCCGCAAATAAGGGTGAGAAAAAAGGAGGTAAAAATAGCCACTTCACTTCCCAAAAGCAAGCACACTAAAATACTTCCAAAAGGAACAAGAAGCGGGTAGTGCATGTTTTCCATAAGAAAGTGCACCTTATAATGAGCCGCAAACTCTAGCCCCTTAGCGATTAAAAGACTTAAAATGCACACCGTAACAAGTAAAGCTAGCTTATGAAAAGAGTAAAAAATTTCTTTGTGATTAAGTTTTAAATAAATCGCTCCCCAAAAAGTAAACATTAAAGAGAGAAGAAAACTTCCGGCAAAGCTTAAAGGGAAAAAAACGACTTTTAAATCGTGGAAATGTAAAAAAAATGTGAGAGTCAAAAGAAAGAAGGAGGCCAATAAAAATCGTTTATTGACTTCTCTATTTTTTACAGGCGATTTTGGAATAATAGAATCCATAATAACAGTATATTATCAAAGAGCGCATATTTCCGTTAGATAAATTTTATTTGAGTTTACTTGGCGGTAAAAATTAGATATAATTTTCCTTTCAAGACTTAAGTAAAAATTTTATATCTATGTCAAAAAAAGAGCGCTACCAGATCATATCAAGAAAATTCCGCCCTCAAACCTTTGCCTCCGTCATTGGGCAAGAGGTGATTGTCACAACGTTAAAAAATGCTTTACGAAAAGAGAGACTTGCCCAAGCCTATCTTTTTTGCGGCTCAAGGGGAACGGGGAAAACAAGCCTTGCACGCCTTTTTGCAAAAGCCCTTAATTGCGAGCATTTAACAGAGGATTTCGAACCTTGTAATACCTGCTCTTCTTGTATAGACATCGCAAAAGCCCGCAGCCTTAATGTATTAGAAATTGATGGAGCCTCTAACAGGGGAATTGATGACATCCGTCAAATTAATGAAACAGCTGGTTATGCAACCCTTACAGGAAAATATAAAATATATATTATCGATGAAGTGCATATGCTGACTAAAGAGGCCTTCAACGCGCTACTTAAAACGCTTGAAGAACCGCCTCCTAATGTAAAATTTTTCTTTGCAACAACAGAGGCGCATAAAATCCTTCCTACCATCATTAGCAGATGCCAACGCTTTGATTTAAAACGCCTTTCTACTGAAGAAATCAAAACCAAACTTAAAGGCATTGCTCTAGAATTAGAAGCCCAGATTGAAGACGCAGCGCTTGCTCTTATTGCACAAAAATCTGAAGGATCCTTGCGCGATGCTGAATCTCTTCTAGATCAAGTCATTTGCTTTGGGGAAGAAAAAATTACATTAGATCTTATTAGCTCCCACTTAGGAGTTCTTTCCAAAGACTACTTCTTCCGCCTAGATGAAGCCATTTTCTTAAATGATCTATCTTTTGGCTTTACTTTAGTCAAAGAGCTTTTTGATTCAGGAAAAGATGTAAGCTCTTTTATAGAAACGCTTATGGAACATTTCCGCACTCTTCTTTGTCTTAAATTCCCTAAATCTTCAACCACCCCCACATTTTTAAGTGAAGAAGAAAGAAAAAAATATCAGCAAAGCGCTCTTAAATACGAAAAAGATCAGCTTCTCTACATTCTTGATTATCTTGTCTCTTGGGCAAGCAAACTGCAAAAATCTTCTGAGCGTCTCTATCTTGAAATGATCCTCCTACACATCCTGCGCAGTAAACACAGGATCACAGTTGATCAGCTTTGCAAAAGACTTCTCACCCTAGAAACAGGCAAAGAACCCGAAGATGAAAAACCTATACCCTCCCCCATTATATTTGAAGAGCCTATAAAAGAAACAGCTCCAGTAAGGGAAGAAAAAGTTAAAGAAGGGCCTTCTTTAGAAGAAAAACTCCTCTCAGCCATTAAGGCAAAAATCGCCAATCCTCCCCCTCTTCCTAAAGAAGCGCCTCCTGAAATGCCTGTAGAGAAAAAAATAGAGGCACCTGTTATTAAAAAAATTCAAACAACACAACCTAAATTAACAATAGAAGAGCAAAGCAAATATGATAGTATTATCCGCTTTGCTGCCATAGAGTTAGAAGGAACAATTAAGGAGTAAATATGGGTAGCGGTTATTCAAAAATGAAAAAGCAAGCACGCAGCTTTGAGCAGCAATTTGAAAAACTCAAAGAGACCATGAAAAGCACAGAAGTTACAGGAACAAGCGGCAATGGCCTTGTTACAGTGACATTTTCTGGCGACAAAGAGCTCAAGAAAATCAACATTAAGCCCGAATGCGTCGATAAAGACGACCTCGAAGGACTCCAAGACCTAATCGCTGCCGCTTGCGCTGACGCCTACAAGCAGCTCTCCCAAAACGATACAGGCAAGGGCCTTGGCGGCATGCCCCTCCCCTTCAACTTCTAGAAAATTCCTCGTGCCCGTGTGCGTGCCCGTGCCCGTGCCCCTGCCCGGATTAATTGAAGAATTCGGGCAGGGGCACGGGCACGCACACGGGCACGAAAAGAGAAAAGGGATGCAAAAAAACTATTAAGTTTAAGAGAGGAGGGTGGCGATGGCTTCGGCTGTTGGTTGCTTAAGGGCTTGCTCGGCGAGGGCTTGGGCTTCGGCGTAGGTGGAGGAGCGGATGGCTTTTTTGATGGAGGGGATGAATCTTGGGGCGCACGAGAAGTTTGTCACACCAAGACCTAGAAGTAGGCTTGTTAAAAGAGGATCAGAGGCAACCTCTCCGCATAGAGTGACAGGCTTAAGCTCAAGCTTCGCAACTTCTAACACCCTATGCACCATACGTAAAATGCCTGGATGTATAGGATGAAAAGGATCTTCTGTTTTATTAGAGCTTCTATCTATTCCAAGCGTATACTGAATTAAATCGTTTGTCCCAATCGAGAGGAAATCACATTCTCTTGAAATAGAATCGCACATCATCACAGCTGCAGGCAATTCAATCATGGCTCCAAGAGGAATAGATTCTTTAACCATCACACCTTCTCTAAACAGTTCCGCTCTAGCCTCTTCAATAAGATGCTTTGTCAAAAGAAGTTCTCTTGTATCGGAAACAAACGGTAAAAGAATGCGCGCATCTCCAAAAGAAGCCGAGCGCATAATCGCTCTTAACTGTATTTTAAAAAGGCCTCTTTTCTGAAGCAAAAACCGAATACCTCTTACTCCTGTTAAAGGGCTTCCCTCTGCGACAAGCTCTTCAAAAAGATGAGAATACTTATCAGCTCCCACATCAAAGACACGAAAAACAACAGGTAGGCCCTTTGCTTTTTTCAAAACAGAAGAATAAATAGCGCTTTGCTCTTCTTCAGAAGAAAAAAGAGAATCACGCCCTGAAAACAGGTATTCCGTACGAAAAAGCCCCACACCTTCTCCGCCAAATTGATGCATTAAATCTACATCGCAGGCACTTCCGATATTGGCAAAAAGATTCACACTAAAGCCATCTTTTGTCTCGGCTTGTAAATAGGTTTCTTGTTGCAGGGCTATCACTTCTGAGCTAGCCTTTTCTTTCATTTTCTGGTAGGTGGATAGCGTCTTTAACGAAGGATTGACAATGACAAAACCTGAGGCGCCATCTACGATGATTTGCTTTTTCATTCTTTCAAAAATAGAAAGGTCCACTTGAGAAATAAAAGGGATCCCCTTACCTCTTGCAATTAATGCTGTATGAGAATTAGTGCCCCCTTTTTCTGTAATAAAACCAAAAGAGCGATCAGCTTGCAAAGAGGCAGTTTCTGTGGGAGTTAAGATTTTAGCGATAATGATGGAGTGATCTGGAATTTCAAAAAAAGGCTTCTTTTGCTTGCCATCAAGATTCCTTAAAATTCTTTTTGAAAGATCCAAGACATCGTTCAAACGCTCCTGAAAAAACATATCGGAGGTTTTTGCAAAAAACTTGTTTTCATACTCTGTCATGACAGAGCGAAATACAGCCTCTGTATTCTGTTTCATTTGACGTATTTTTTCTTCTACGTGCGTAGTCATTAGAGGATCTTTTAACATCTCGATATGCGCATCAATAATAGTTACAGCATCTAAAGACCCCTCTTTTTCAAGAGAATTTTGAAGACTCTCTAAATCTTCTTTGCTAGAAAAAAGAGCCTTTCTATAACGCGCAATCTCTTGATCGACCTCTCCAATAGCAATAGGAAATTGAGGGGGAACTTCTTCTTGAGAAGAATGAAATAAATAAGGCGTACCAATAGCGATCCCATCGCTAAGTGTTACGCCCTTTATCCTTATTTCTTCCTCGCGCATTATTCCCCAAATTTCTTATCAAAAGCGTCTTTTAGCTTATCAAGAGTCTCTTCTGCATCAACTCCTTCAGCAGTAATAGTCACAAGCGTATTTTTCCTAGCCGCCAGCATAAGAATGCTCATGATGCTTTTTGCATTGATGGTCTCATTTTTATACGTAAAACTAACAGCACATTTAGAAGATTGCAAAAGTCTTGCAATCATCGTAGCGGGGCGCGCATGGAGCCCTAAAGCGTTTTTAATTTTTACTTTGCAAGTGATTTTCACGAATAGGCTTCCAGTTTTTCTGTTTGCGGCTATTTTGCTTTCTTGAAATTGTTTCAAGAAGTTTTACATTAAACTCTTTAGCAGAATTATATCCCATCTCTTTTAGGCGATGATTTAGTACAATGGTTTCAAGAAGCAAAATCACATCCCGTCCAGGTTTTACAGGAAGAACGTGGTAAGGCACTTTGACCTCTAGAATATCGCAATACTTTTCATCAAGCCCAATGCGGTCGTAGAAATGACGATCATCCCATTCTTCTAACTTTACTACAATATCCAAACTCTTCGAATCGCGCACGCATACAGCTCCATAAATATGGGCTACATTAATAATGCCAATACCGCGAATCTCCATTAAGTGGCGCGTAAGCTCAGGGCCCGATCCTTCCAAATAATATCCTTCTTTTACTTTAACCTTCACAACATCATCGGAAATAAGCCTATGCCCTCTTTCAATTAAGCCTAAAGCGGCCTCGCTTTTCCCCACAGACGAATCGCCTTGAATAAGTACACCCACACCAAAAGCCTCTACAAGCGTGCCGTGGCACGTCATGACAGGAGCAAACTCTTCATTCAAAAGATACGTGATTTTGGTAATAAGGTTCATTGTAGTCATGCTTGAGCGGAAAAGAGGAATAGAAAACTCTTCGCAAGCATCGACAAGCTCTTTTGGAGGCGTATGTCTTCTAGCTACAAAAACAGCTGGCGTTTCAGCAGTTAAAATCCCTTTTAAGCGCTCCACACGGGTTGTTTCAGCTAAATCTCTTAAATAAAAAATCTCCACCTTTCCAAAGATCAAGATCCTTTTAAAAGCATGATTCTTTAAATAGCCTGACAAGCTTAAGCCCGGTCTATGGACTTCCGGATGTTTCATGATCCGCTTTAAGCCCTTCTTACCGGCTACAAGCTCAAGCCCAAAATTGTCCTTATACTTATTAAAAAAATCTTCTACCACAAACATGAAAAACTCATTAAATCAAATTATTAGGATGATTATCCGGAGTCTCAAGGTTTTCCACAAGTCCAAACCGTAAGTCTCTTAGCCTTTTCCTTTAACGAGTTTTTAAAATAAATTGAAATTAAAATACAAAAAACTATATAATAGTTAAATTAACTAAACCAAGGAATGATATGTCTAATATTAACTTACCAACAACACAAGAAACAAGAACAGTTCTCTATAACCAAGCCAATCAAGTTAATCGCTTAGAGCCTGATTATCAAAGGATTGAGCATCTAACCGCTCAAGGAAAAATTAAAGACGCCTGGAAAAATTATGTCTCGCTAACCCATTGGGAATCAGGTGGTTACGAATACACAACAGGCAGCGGCGAGTCTTTTACACATGCTAATCGCCATTTAGCAACCTCTCTCCTTCGAAGAAACTATTATGTTTGTTTAAACAGCACCTGGGGACGTCTTCCTCCTGAGGCTTTAATTTCTGCTGTGGTCGACGATGAAACGATACCCGAAACCATGCGTTCAAATGCGGCCTGCAGAGACCTTAATATAGAGCGCACCCTTATCCCCTTGGAATTGATAAGAGATTGCGCGTGTGCTTATGAAGGATTTGCTAAAAAATGTTTAAAAGAGGCCTCTCTTTGGCACAAATTCTCTAATTATCCGGAATATATCGTCGATATTGCCGAGCAAAATAGTTTTTTTGCCCTTAAAGTGGTTACAACTCCTAAGGGAGCAATCATCACCAAAGACGAATACCGCATGCAGATTTTTGAAGCTGCTTATAAGCGCGTTCTTAACCAAATCAATAGCGGAATGATGACAGATCAAGAACTGAACTCCCTTGGAAGTTTTCTTCTTCAGTATAAGTCTATCATTTCTCAAGAAGCTTTTGCTAAAGTTAAAACTCTTGCGAGCGCTGCCAAAACAAACCTATCTTCAAGCCAAGCTAATTTCTTAGATGTCGTAGTAAGAAAACTAAGTCTTCAAAGAGTTTATCAAGAAGGGATAGGATTTATCAATGTCGTTACAGATGAAAACGATCTTCTTCAAAAAGTCCAAGACTTAAATTTGGGACATGACGGAAGCAAAGGATTTATGTATTTATCTCTTATGCCTAAAACGGCAGAAGGCTTCGTTTCCTCAAGACTGCTTTTAGGGCATAATGCTTTGGATCTCAAAGACACCGTTGAAGCCGGAAAATATTTTCTAGAAGCTGCTTTCCATAAAAAAGCCGAAGAACATAAAGAAGAAGCTCTGTTACTTGGAGCTGCTTCCCTTTTTATGAAAACTTACAATGAAGAAAAAGAAACGTGGGAATTCACAGCAAGAAAAGAAGAAAAACTAAACGATACTTTTGTGGATCTTCTATCTCCTGAAGATGTAAGAACATTAACTAAAAACATCCAAGAATTTTGCTCCCTCATCCGCAAAGAATACCCTAATGAAACGGGCCTTCTTTCCCTCATAAAACACATCCCAGACCCTAAAGCAGAAGAAATAAGCACCGGCGGCCTCGACTAGTTCAGCCCTTTCTTTGTGCGGGTAGCGCCTTTGGAGTGCATAGGCTTGAACCTAAGTCTATTTAGGCCTTTATTGACGCAAAGACGCAAAGGCGCGAAGAAAGCGCAAAGGTCAAAGATCTCGACTTTGGTCGAGATCTTTGACTATTGTTTTAAGGAAATTCAGAGAAAAATAATCTCTAATGAAAGTAACATGTTAGGGGTAATTTCTGTGATTCCCCTTTAAATACAACAGTAAATACAAAAAAGATTTTAAGAATGCTTTTGCATTCTTAAAATCTTTTTTGTATTTACCTTTGCGACTTCTTCCTTTGCGCCTTTGCGTCTTTGCGTCAATAAAAGCCAAAATAGACTTAGGTTCAAGCCTATGCCCTCCGTGCTTCCAGAAAAGAGAAAGAATAATCAGGAGTTGAAAAATATTTACATCTGCCTTTGTAATGCATATAAGAAAAATAAAGGTAGGTGGAAATATGGCGTATTCGAAAGTGGTCATTGTTGGAGGCGGTTTTGGAGGGCTTACAGTTGCAAAGGCTCTTAAAGGAACCAAGCTAGATGTTTTATTAATCGATAAAAAAAACCACCATCTTTTCCAGCCTCTTCTTTATGAAGTGGCAACAGCTGCTATTTCTCCTGGAGAAATTGCCATGCCCATCAGAGAAATTTTACGCAAAAGTGAAAATACAACAGTCATCATGGGAGATGTTGTTTCTGTAGACAAAAGCCAAAAACAGCTCACGCTTGGTAACGGAGATAAAATCCGCTACGATTACCTTGTTCTAGCAATAGGGGCCACCCACTCTTATTTTGGCAATGATCAGTGGGAGCAATTTGCCCCGGGCCTTAAAACTATTAATGATGCCATTAAAATTCGGGAACAAGTTCTGATCTCTTTTGAAAAAGCAGAACGTCTAGATAGCATTACAGAAGCTGCAAAATTTTTAAATTTCGTCGTTATTGGAGGCGGGCCTACAGGAGTTGAAATGGCTGGCGCTATTGCAGAAATTGCCCATAAAACCATGTTTAAAAACTTCCGCCGCATTAAACCTGAAAAATCTAAAATCTACTTAATAGAAGCAGGACCTAGAATCCTTCCTGTTTACCCAGAAAGACTCTCTTTAAAAGCACAAAAAGATCTAGAAAATATGGGTGTAAAGGTGCTAACCGGGACAAAGGTCACAAATGTCTCCTCAGAAGGAGTGTATGTTGAAGGGGGCTTTTATGAATCGAAAAATATCATTTGGGCAGCTGGCAACCAAGCCTCTCCTCTTTTAAAAACATTAGACATCCCTCTAGATAGGCAAGGAAGAGCCCTTGTAGAAAAAGATTTAAGTATTGCAGAGCATCCCGAAATTTTTATTATTGGAGATGCCGCCTGCTTCATGACAGAAGATGGTAAGTCCCTTCCCGGAATTGCTCCGACAGCTATTCAGCAAGGGAAGTATCTTGCCCATATCATCAGAAAAAACACCCCAAAGGAAGAGAGACCTCCCTTTAAATACTTTGATAAGGGGTATATGGCAACCATTGGAAAAGCGCGCGCTGTAGGAGTTATTGGAAAATTCCAAATGTCAGGCTTTTTTGCCTGGCTTGCTTGGTGCTTTATCCACATTGTGTATCTCATTGGCTTTAGGAATCGCCTTTCTGTAATGATCGAGTGGTTCTACTGCCTCATTACCGGCCAAAGAGGTGTAAGGCTCATCTACCACTCTATGGGCAAAGACATCCTCAAAGCAAGCGATGACTAAACCACTAAGAGACTTTTTTTATTCTCTCTTCTTCTCTTCCTCTGTGGTTTCTTGTCTCTGTGGTTTTATCTTTGGCTAAGTCGTTTGACTACTCAGCTTAGCCAAAGATTAAACCACAGAGGGAAGAAACCACAGAGAGGGGAAAGAGAGAGAGATTTTTCTTTTTGTCCTTTTTCCTCTTGGGGTTATTTCTTTTTTTTCTTAAAATACGACGATGAAATGGTCTCTGTATATCTTGGCAAATAGAAAGTTTTGGGAGACGCATCCAGCTCTTTACTTGGGGCTGCATATGCTTTTAGGAAGTGCTCTTGCCAAGGGAATATATACCCCTATTCTCTATGTTCTTTTAGCTCTTTGGCTTCCCTTCTTCCAGAAAGGAATTTTGCAAATTGGCAAGGGAATCTTGTTTTTCAGTTTAGCTTTTCTCTATAGCTTCTATAGTTTTTCTTCTCCTGTTTTAAAAAATGGAGAAGAAAAAGGGATAGCGCATTTTTCCATTCACTCTCTCACAACCTATCAATCTCCTTTTAAGCAAAAAGGATATCTCTATAAAGGAATCATTAAACATTTTGAAGGATATGAGAATATTGCCTGCAGCATTATGCTAAGCGGGAAGGAAAGGCCTCTTGCTAATGCCGATTATCAAATAGAGGGCACCCTAACTATGAAAAAGAAGGGGTTCTATCAGTTTAAGCCTTTAAAGGGAGGGATTTTTTGTAAAATCCCCTCTACATTTAGCCTTGCTGAACTCCGCTTCCAAGCTAAAGAAAAGGTGAGGCTCTATCTTAAAAAATACATTAGGAATCGCAAGGCTTTAAGCTATCTCTCTTCTCTTGCTACAGGGGATATCGATGAAAGAGAGCTCCAATTTGAATTTAGACACTTGGGCTTATCCCACATTTTAGCCATTTCCGGTTTTCATTTCGGGCTTCTGACTCTTTTCTGCTCTTTTTTTTTACGGTTTTTCTTTTCTCCTAAAAAAACAGCGCTCTTTCTTCTTATTCTTACAACATCCTATTTCTTTTTTATGGGAAACGCCCCTTCCGTACAAAGAGCCTGGATTGCCATATCAATTGCTCTCTTAGCTCAATTCTTTAACCTTAACTACCAAAGTTTAAATGCTCTCGGAGTTGCCTTAATGGTGGCTATTGCTTTAAATCCGGAGGTGATCTCCCATCTAGGATTTCAGCTGAGTTTTCTTGCCACTTTAGCTATTTTGCTTCTCTACCCTTTTTGCGAAAAGGCTTTGGAATTTCTTTTGCCAAAACGCCATTTATCAGAAGCTTTAAAACTCTCTTTTTTTGATAAGCATGGATTTATACTCGCCTCTTTTTTGCGGAAAGCCCTTGCCTTAAATATCGCAGTGCATCTTGTAGCGCTTCCTTCCCTTTTGGTTCTCTTCCACAAATTCCCTCCTTTTAGCTTTGTCTATAATCTCTTTTTTCCTCTTGGCGTTACGATCTCCTTTTTTCTTTTATTTTTAGCTTCTATCCTTACTTTTTGCATACCTCCTTTAGGAGAAATTCTTCATCAAATAAATAACTCTTTTTCTTCTGCGCTTCTTCATTTAAGCTCTAATCCCCCTTCCTGCACCGATTTTTTTATCTATAGTAAAACATTTTCTCTTGATATTCTTTTTGCTTTTTTTGCACTCTTGTTACTTATAGGAATTTTTTTTAAGGAACAAAGTAAAAAATATGGAGCCTCCTAATTGGTTGAAAGATTTTATCTATTCAAAGGAAATTATCTCGCAGGAGATCGGCCTTACATTCTTAAGATCTCTTTTATCTACAGGAAGCCCGGAAGATCTAGACAAAATCTCCCCTTTTATTGAAACGCGCACAGTGCATCCTGCACTAAAAATTGAGAAAATCACAAAAAACATAAACTGCAGCGAGGGCAAGCCTCATCCGCTCATTAGCGCCAAAACTTTAAGAGGGCATAAACAAAGGGGGATCTTTGCAGAGTCCTTTATTCCTAAAGGAACGGAACTCGGAGAATATGTAGGAGAGGTTTTTTTGCGCAATATTGAGGCTGACATAAGCGATATTCTCTCCTTTTGCTCAGAGTACACTTGGCAAGTGAAAGTAAAAGATTTTATGCTTATCACCGATCCCAAAAAATGGGCTAATGAACTTGCCTTTATTAATGACTATCGAGGAATAAAAGAAAGTCCCAATGTGGCATCCGGTCTTATTATTCATAGGGGGGCTTTTCATTTTGGATATATTACCATAGCCGACATCGAAGCCAAAGAAGAGCTTCTTGTCGACTATGGGGAAAGGTACTGGAAGGCTTTTATACCCAAACAACCTCAAAAGTCGGCCAAGGGACGGGTTCAAAGCGCCTAAAATCGACGATCGTAAATGACCCTGTATTACTAATACAGAGTCATTTAAGAAGCCTGCGGTCGTCGATTTTCGGCAGCTTTCAATCCCGTCCCTTGGCCAACTTTTGAGGTTGTTTGGGTATAAATTATGAAACCCTCTCTATTCTTTCATTTCTCTCGTGCACACTTAACTGAAGTTGCTCGGCCATCGCAGCCTTGTCTTCATCCATTTTTTTCATGACTTCATCAATAAGAGTCCTATCAATGACAGCTCTAACACCTGCTTGAGCTTCACTCTGAATTTTCTTAACAAGCTCTTTTTCAAACTTTTCGAATAATACAACTAAGGCAACTTTTTTCTCGTCTTTTAAAGAAAGAGCTCCTTCTACACTTGTCACTCCTTGCGCAAGTTTTTTCTGCTCATCTCTTAGGCGCATAATAAGGTTTTTCTGCTTATTTAATTGATCAAGTACTTTGTTCTCGATTTCTAAAATAACTTCTAAGCGACTTCTTTCTTTTTTAAGACCTGCAAGATCTAATGTGTTAAGAAGATCACCCGGATTTTGCGTCTCGAAAAATGTCTTAAGATCGCCTTGTTTTAAAAGAGCCTGCGAATGGATCAACCCGATTCTTTTTTCTACCTGCTGGAATTTTTTATTAGCATCAGATTTCTGAGCTTTCTGAACATGCTCAATACATTTTGATAAAATATCTAAAGACGTAATAGGCTGCGTCTGATCCTTACACTTTTCAATAAGGTCAATAAGAACACCTTGTTCTAAAATCATACCAGGAGCTGCGTAAAGCACAAAATCATTGAGAATTTTGAGCGTATCCAAAGAGGTTAACCCCTCTAATCTAATCAGATCAAATCTTCTTGCAAAAGCAATATTCTTTATGTAAATTTCTCTTATGAACTCCTCATAAGTCGTAAGAAGGATCACATTTAAAGACCCATCACTCATGCGTGTTTTCAATTGATCCATTAAACATTCATCAAGCTTGTGGCCTTCATCAATAATCAGCCATGTCTTTTTATGGTGAGATCCCATGGCCTCAATCAGTTGCTCCCATGTTCTATTCTCTCCTCCAAACATTTCCTTACTTGCAAGAATATCAGCGCCATTAAGAAGATGAAAGTCTAAGTCTTTTAAATCAGGGTAATCTCCTCTTTCTATCGCTTGAACAAGGGCTTTCGCATTTGTTGTTTTCCCCATTCCTGTCTTAGCTAAAAACATCGGGCAATTTTTAATGTTATCATTGCCTCTATGCCTTCTTATGCTAGCAGCTGCCAGGTCCAAAGCATCTTTATCTCCCCGGATAGGACGTATTTTCCCCTCCCTTACTAGCTTGGATAAATTCTCAGCTTTAGGAAGCGATACAGGGGCTGGGCGCATATATTGAAAAAGAACAGTAAGAAGGACAAGAGAAAGAAAAATTCCCCCTACAATTAAACCGGGAGCTCCAGCGCTAATAGCGCCCGTAGCAGCAGCTGAAACAAGCACTCCGTAAAGAGCTGAAAAAACCATAGCTAAAACAGAGACTCTTTGAAGTTTTGTAAGCGCTTCAAATCCTTTTCCAGAAGATGTCTTAGCAAGATCAGCAAACCCTACAATATTCACAATACTTTCTATTGTAGAAATCAAGCGATTAAGAATTGTTGAAAGGATAACAAGAAGGATATTTTTTGATTCGCCTCTCCCCTTTTCCGCCTCTTTAGCAGCTTCAATAAATTTCTTGGCATCTTCCAAGGGCTGCTCACTATTCAAAATAAATTTATCTAAAGGGATGACCTCAGATAAATTCGCAAGCACCTTAAAAGGATCAAGCGTGTCTATATTATCTCTTATATCGAACAAGAGCTGATCTAAAACAGCTTGAAGACTCTGTCCCTGTTCAGGAGTCATATTCCTCACCCAAGTCTCTAATATTTCCTTGCCATCACAAGAAAACCTAGCAGGCTCAAGATAACCCATTACAGCCGTAGACACAGAAGAAATAGAACTCATATTCATCTCCAAAATAGTATTAATTTGCCATAAATTATTACATTAACAGCAATTAAAAAACAATTATTAAAATAATCCTTATTAAACATAAAAACAAGGAGGGTTTCTCTCTTTCTTCCCTCTCTCTCCCCTCTGTGGTTTCTTGTCTCTGTGGTTTATCTTTTGCTAAGTCGTTAGCGTACTCAGTTTAGCTAAAGATAAACCACAGAGACAAGAAACCACAGAGGGAAGAGAGAGAGGGAAGAAAGAGAGAAAAAACCTCTCTTCATGCTTCTTATGGGGTTGACTTAAAACGCTTGGATAGGGTACAAGATTATGGCTAACGATGGCGGTCGTAGCTCAGTTGGTTAGAGCGTTGGATTGTGGATCCAAATGTCGCGGGTTCGAATCCCGTCGGTCGCCCACCTTTACTCCGCGTTTTTGCATGACAACTCTCCAAGCTTTACTGATCGGTCTTCTTCAAGGGTTAACGGAGTTTCTTCCTATAAGTTCCTCTGCCCACTTAAAACTAGCAAAAGTTTTTTTAAACATTCCCTCAGGTGAAGAACAAGTTGTTTTCGATCTTGTGTGTCATTTAGGAACTCTTATTGCCGTCCTTCTTTTTTTACGAAAAGATATTCTAGCGCTTTATAGAGAAAAAAGAGACACCTTAAAACTAATCATCATTGCGCTATTTCCTCTTGTTCCTATGTATTTCTTCTTAAAGCCCCTGCGCGATTTTGCCTCCGATATCTCTTTCTTAGGATTCTCTCTTATCTTTACCTCCATGATTTTATTCCTTGCCGGCAAAATCCAGCTCAAAAAAAATCCTTCTAAAAAAATAAGCGACGCCCTTTTTATTGGCTCGATGCAATCAGCAGCATTAATTCCTGGCATCTCAAGAAGCGCCTCCACAATAGCAGCTGCAAGATTTAGAGGGTGGGAAGCTTCTGATGCGGTGAGATTTTCCTTTTTACTCTCGATCCCCACCATCTTAGGAGGAAACGCTCTAGAGCTCTTAAAAATTGCTATTTCTAAGCAAAATCTTGAGCGGATCTCATTTTCTTCTTGCATTATCGGCTTTTTATCGTCATTTATAATAGGAATGATTGTGATACGCTATGCAATCCGCTTTTTAGAAAAGGGGAATTTAAAACCTTTTGCATGGTATTGTTTAACTTTAGGAATTATAACCACCCTTTATTTTTATGGCTAAGCAACCTCTCCCAAATGACAAGCGCTCAGGCAATCCCGAAGCTAAAGGCCTCCTTTTACTAGGAGCATCTCTTATTGTAATGCTTTCTTTATTTTCCTTTAAAATGCATGAATCTTCGAACCATCTTCTTGGTCTTGTAGGATATGGAATTGGCTTTGCCTTTAACTACTTTTTTGGATTAACAAGCTATCTTGTCGTTCTTTATGCAGGATGGATGGGGTGGAAACTGCTATGCGAACAAAAAATTGGAGGGGCTACTTTAAAGAATTTCTATTTTTCTCTTTTTATTATTTCGGTCTCTCTTCTTTTAAATGTCATTGCGGAAATGGGAATTGCGCCCCCAAAACTTCTTAGCGCTAAATTATATACCGAATCTATCTCTTTGGATTTGCCCTATCCTCACCATTATATCAGATACAATTTAGGGGGAGTGCCAAGCTACTTTTTTTATAGAGACCTTCCCACATTGAATTTACAAAGGATGCTTAGCGACATAGGAATTCTGATTACCTTTTCTATTACAGCTGCTGTTTCCTTTTTACTTCTTACAAATACCAAAATCGCCCCCCTCGTTCTCTCTTTAAAAAAAGCTCCTCTTCTAGCAAAAACCCTCGCAAACAAATGGAATACTACCCCCATAGAAGAAAAAGAAGAATTAGAGAGCTCTCAAACTAAAAGTTATGAAGAAATTGAAAGCAGCTTATCAAAAAAACTTCCCACGCCTATTTATTCTCCAAGCTTTAGCGAAAAATTCGTAAGGCCCCAAGTTGGCCCAAAAAATCCTATAGAAACAAAAATTAATTCGTTTCAAGAACCAAAAAAAGAAGAGACTTCCGGTACAAAAAAAGAAAAAGCCCTAGCCTCTCAAAGGGTCTATAATGGAGATTTTGCTCAGTACAGACTCCCCCCTCTTTCTCTTTTATCTAACCCTAAAAAAGTCGACCATCCCTCCCTAAAAAAAGAGCTTAGAAAACAAGCCGAAATTTTAGAAGAAACGCTTCTTAGTTTTGGAATAGAGGCAAAAGTCGGAGAAATACACTCAGGGCCTACAATCACCTCTTTTGAAGTGCACCCCTCTATTGGAGTGAAAGTCCAAAAGATTACAGCTCTTGAAAATGACATCGCGCTTAATCTACAAGCTAAATCTATAAGAATTATTGCTCCTATCCCAGGTAAAGCGGCAGTCGGCATTGAAACACCTTCTTTATATCCTCAAGAAGTCAGCTTTAAAGAAATGCTTATAAATTATCAGCAAGGGAATAGGAAACTTCAGATCCCCGTCATTCTTGGAAAAACAGTGACAGGAGAAAATGTCATTAGCGACCTTGCAAAAATGCCTCACTGCATCATTGCAGGAGCTACAGGCTCGGGTAAATCGGTATGTATCAACACGCTCATCATGTCCATTCTTATGAATGCTAGACCTGATGAAATTAAGCTCATCATGATCGACCCTAAAAAAGTGGAGCTCACTCCTTATACGGCGCTTCCTCATATGATTGCTCCTGTTATTACAGAAGCACACGGCGCCTATGCAGCGCTTAGCTGGCTTGTTAAAGAGATGCAAGTGCGCTACGAAATTTTAAAACAGCTCGGCTTAAGAAATATTACGGCCTTTAATAATAGAGTGCCGAATAAAGAACTAGAAGGCTCGCTTAGCACCCCTGTACCAGAAAGGATGTATGCCATTGTGGCCATTATCGATGAATTTGCCGATTTAATGATGGTTTCAAGCACCGATTTAGAAACGCCCATTGCACGTATTGCCCAAATGGCAAGAGCTGTAGGAATCCATCTTGTCCTTGCAACGCAGCGCCCTTCAAGAGAAGTGATTACAGGGCTTATTAAAGCAAACTTCCCCACACGTATTGCCTTTAAAGTAGCTAGTAGAGTGAACTCCCAAATCATTTTAGATGAAAATGGCGCAGATAGCCTTCTTGGCAATGGCGACATGCTTTTCCTTCCTCCTGGTAGCTCTCATCTTGTGAGAGCCCAAGGAGCCTATATTAGCGATGAAGAGATCAATCGCATCGTTTCCTTTATTAGCGATCAGGCCCCTGCTAACTACCTTATTTCTTCTTTTGACCATATGAAAAAAGAAGATCTAGCAATGAATGAAGGGCTCGAGGATGCACCGAAAGATAGCTTGTATGACCAAGCTCACGCAATTGTTGTAGAAACCCAAACAGCTTCTACAACTTACCTTCAAAGAAAACTCAAAATTGGCTACGCAAGAGCCGCCTCCCTCATGGACGAACTAGAAGCCAAAGGCGTCATCGGCCCCCAAGAAGGCAGCAAACCCCGCCGCGTCTTCTCTTCCTCAAGCATCCCCACCAAAGAAGAACCACAGACTGAAGAATAGAACAATCAACAAAGAGGGTAAATTTTTTCTCTCTCTCCTCTTCCTCTGTGGTTTCTTCCCTCTGTGGTTTAATTCTTCGCTAACACTAGAGATCCAAAAGACTTGCATTTTTTTAACCACAGAAGACTTGAAACCACAGAGGAAGAGGGAGAGGAAGAGAGGGGAAAAATTTACTCTCTTTGTTCTTGAGGGGATTTAGTTGGCAAAAAAATGTTTAAGTAGTATCTAGAAGGAATGGCAAAAAAAAGAATTCTTATCGTCGATGCATTAGGTGACATTGCATCTCCTATAGAGCAGTTTTCGCAGGCAAAAAAATATGATTTTGCAAGCGTGAAAACAGGAGATGAGTGCCTAAAAAAAATCGAGACATTCAAACCCGATCTGATTGTTTCTGAGCTTTTCCTCTCAGATAGTAACGCTATTGAAATCTTAAAGCAGATAAAGCAAACAAGCTTTGGCAAAGAAATTGGGATGATTATTCTCTCTAACTACCCCATGATTCAAAACCATCATGCAGCTGTTACAGCTGGAGTTAAGTACTTTTTACTCAAGCCATTTAAAGTCTCTTTTATTTTCCAACTTTTCAATCGCTATTTTTTAGGCACATTAAATCCCGATCCTTTTTCTTTCCCCTCTTATTTTAAAAAACCTCAAGAAAAACAACCCGAACCTCCAACTAGCAATACTTACATTAAATTTTGGGGAACAAGAGGCTCTACCTCCATTGCAGGAACAGAATATGTACGCTTTGGAGGCAATAGCTCTTGTTTAGAAATCAAAGATGATAAAACGCTTGTTATCATCGATGCAGGGACAGGCATAAGAGAGCTTGGGAAGCTCATTCCCAAAACGCACAAAAAAATTGATCTTCTTCTTGGTCACACCCACCTAGATCATGTGGTAGGATTCCCTTTTTTCGACCCTCTCTATGATCCTGAATGCCATATCGTTATTTGGAGCCCTATTGGATTTGAAAAAACCGGGAAAGAATTTTTCAAAGAACTTTTAGATTACTCGTTATTCCCTGTAAGAATCGAAGATATCCAAGCAAAGCTTACCTTTAAAGAACTCTTGCCTGGCACGCCGCTGCAATTTGGGAAAATAAAAATTTCTACGCATTACACGTGCCATCCGGGGCCTACATTAGGCTTTAAAATTCAGGTAGGCAAGACAACGTTTGGATATATAACAGATAATGAAGTCTTTATGGGATATCTTGGCCATCCAGGTAAAATCCATAAGAATCACGAAAGCCTTATGCAATACAAAAGCTTATTCGATTTTCTAGAAGGATGTGACTTCCTTGTGCATGAAGCGCAATATACACCTATGGAATATTTAGCTAAAATGGGATGGGGCCACTCCTCTATGTCTAATGCCACCATTCTTGTAAAACACTTAGGCGTTAAAAAATGGTATGTGACCCACCACGATCCTTCTCATACCGATGAAGACCTCATCAAAAAACACCTATTCCACAAAAAACTTTTAGAAGAATGCAAATGCGACTGCTCCGTCAGCATGGCCTTCGATAGCCTCACCATCCCCCTCCCTTGAAGGATGAACAAAGAGAGTTTTTTCTCTTCTCTTTCCCCCCTCTGTGGTTTCTTGTCTCTGTGGTTAAAAAAAATGCAAGTCTTTTGGATCTCTGGTGTTAGCGAAGATTAAACCACAGAGACAAGAAACCACAGAGGGGGGAAAGAGAAGAGAAAAAACCGCTCTCTGTTAAACTTCTTTCTTAAACCATAGGGCGCGCTGGAGCTCGGCTTGTTTCTTGAACATTTCTATGCCGTAGATTTTATGGGTGGCGTAGGAGAGCAAAGATTTTGCATGGGGGACTGTCTTGGTGTCCATGACAATTGCTGAAGGCAGGATATACTTTGGATCAATGGGTAAAGGCTCTGGGGTGCAATTAATCAAGATGTCATAGCCAGTAAAAGCTATCTCTTCCATTTTACTTAAGCTTAAAGCAATGCGGTTAGGTGTTCGGTTTAGAAGGGTCACTAGGGCCCCTTTTTGTTTAGCCACATAAGCAATGGCTTTAGCAGCCCCCCCTGCCCCTATGATGATGATTTTTTTGTTAGAAATAGAGGTTTTTTCTTCAAGAGCATTAATAGCTCCTATTCCATCTGTATTTAGCCCAAGGATCTTTCCTTCTTGAAAAGAGAGCGTATTAACAGCTCCTATAGGATTTATTTCCTCTACAAAGGGGATGACAGCTTCTTTTAAAGGCATTGTCACACTAAGGCCACAAAAAGGGATTTTCTTAATTAAAAGAAAAAACTCTTCAAGCTCACTTGGCAAAATAGCCATTTTGATATAGAGAGCGTTTAACCCAAGCTTTCTAATCTCCTCGTTATGAGTAAGGTGTCCAATGCTCTCTCTAACAGGATTGCCAATTAAGCCATAAAGAGAAGTTTCTCTATTTAAAGAATGGTAATGATAAATGTCTTTAAGCTCTTTTAAAGAAAGTTGCCCGGGAGCTAAAGCTTCTTCATAAAAAGCGTAGTTAATGGGGGACCCAAAAACAGGTGCCAAAATGCGCGTTATCTGCCCCATTTCTCCCATGCAAAGGCCTATGATTTGATGCTCTTTTACAAAGGCAAGCATCCGCAGTGCATCTAAAGTACTCTTAGCCATACACGCTATTTTGTATGTATGGACTCCCTGAATATGCATCTTTCTAAAAACAGCCTCTAAATCTTTAGGCGTTTCTTCAAAGTTATGGTAAGAAGAGATAATTTTTATATCTGGATAAGAAGAAAGAATCTTTTTAAAAAAAGCTGGATCTCTATCCCATTCCAAATCTAAATACTCTGGCTTCAACAGAATAAGCTTTTCAATAAGCTCTTCTTGAAACGTTTTTCTCAAAGTAAAGATCACCGGAATAGAAAGCGTATTTAAAGTTTCTCTTAGGGCTTCAAAATCTATGCAATCAAAGCAATCGAATCTAAACTCTAGCCCATCCGCTAAATCTTTAGCGCGCATTGCCTCTTTTAAACTTTTTACCACACAAAATAACATCTATACCACTTGTGCAGTTTCAAAAATAATGGGCCGGCTTACTTTGTCTTGGTAGGCAATAGAGACCTCTACAGATTTACCTTCGCTCAAAAGTTTTTCCGTTATAATTTTTAAGGCCAAATCAGGGGAATTGCATTCCGAAGAAAGGTGTGCCAAATGCACATGTTTCAACCCTTCATGGTAAACATAAGAAAGAAGCTCTGCACAATCTGCATTAGAAAGATGTCCTTGCCGGCTTAAAACGCGTTGTTTGTATACAAGAGGGCGAGCGCACGCATGAACCATAGAAGGCTCATGATTGGCCTCTAAATACAAATAATCGCAAAGCTGCAACGCATTTTTCACAAGCGTTGTTGCAAAACCTAAATCTGCACAAAATCCTAATTTGCGCCCTTCGCATTTAATGGTAAAGGCAACAGGATCCAAAGTATCGTGTTGAATAGAGAAAGGGTGAATCTCCAAATCGCCAAAAGTAAATGTCTCTCCAGTAGAAAAGATTTTAAATTTAAGACGTTCATTTAACACATCGCAAATACCCCTTGCGGTATCGCTATTTGCAAAAACAGGAATTCCCCATTTGGCGCACATAGTTGAAAGTCCTCTTACGTGATCAGAATGCTCGTGCGTGATAAGCACAGCTTCAATCTCTTCTAGAGAAACTCCAATTTCATTTAGTTTTGCAGCTATAGTTTTAACACTAAGGCCAGCATCGATAAGGATTTTTGTCTTTGTAGAGCCTACATAAATACAATTACCTTTAGAACCAGAAGCGAGGGGACAAAATCCAATCATGAATCTCACATAGAAAAATTTCCCATTCTTTTACCATTACACACAATTTTTCTTCCAAATACAAATTTTTTAAATTTTTTTGTTGACAATGTGTTTTGTATTTTCTAAATAGAGTTTATAAGCAGGAGATTTTTATGAAGAAGTCAAGTCAAGAAATATTAAACGATATAGATTCTACATTGGATCAATTGATCCACAATGCAGAGCTTGTAAAGAAAGTCTCTCTTACAGCCCTTTTAGAAAATGAAATAGAAGCTCTTCAAAAAACACAAGAGAGTTTGCTCGCAAGACTAGTTTCCATGAACGAGCTTATATCTCCTGAAGAAAGAAAAAAAATCAAAGACAAAAAAGATCACCAAAAAAACCTGAAGCAAAAAGTCTCTTCCTTTAGCAAATTAAATAACCGCTTTATGAAGAACATGGCCTCAACGTTTGGCATAAAGAAAAGAAAAAAAATCCCTTTCTCCAGATCAAAAAAAGCAAAAGCTTCCTAACCCATCACACTCCAATCTTCTCGTGCCCGTGTGCGTGCCCGTGCCCTTGCCCGAATGGGTTAATCAACTCGGGCAAGGGCACGGGCACGCACACGGGCACGAAAAAGAGGCTTTAAGAAGTCTTTAGAATTTGAGGAGTTTGAGGATGCCTTCTTCTAGGTCTTTCGTTTGAGGTAAGATGGCGTCTTCAAGCTGCTTGCAGTAAGGGACAGGGGCATTTTTTCCGGTCACTCTAGCTACAGGAGCATCGAGGTAAGTGAAGCCTGCTTCGGCAATTAGAGCAGCAATCTCTGCTCCAAAACCGCAAGTTCCCGCAGCTTCATGAGCAACTAACGCTTTACCTGTTTTCTTAATAGATGTTAAAACAGTATCCATATCTAGAGGGGCAAGAGTTCTTAAGTCAATAAGTTCTACAGAATACCCTTCCTTAGAAAGTTTTTCTGCCACTTCATTTGCCATCACAACCATCATACCATAAGCAATCACTGTAATGTCATCGCCTTGTCTTACAACTTTTGCTTTTCCAAAAGGAAGGAATTCATCTTCTTTGGGCTCTTTGCGAGCACAAAAGACGCGCTGGCGATAAAGAGCCTTATGCTCTAAAAATATCACAGGATTTGGGTCTTTAATCGCTGTTTTTAAAAGCCTTTTTGCATCGGCAGCGTTGCTTGGGATCACAACCTTTAATCCAGGGCAATGGCAAAGATAAGCTTCGATACTTTGGGAGTGGTAAGGCCCGCCTTGGATGTAGCCGCCATAAGGCATACGAATCACCACAGGGCAATTCCACTCTCCATTCGATCTATAATGGAAACTTGCAAGTTCATTAAAAAGCTGATTGATCCCTGTCCAGTAGTAATCGGCAAATTGAATTTCTATAACAGGTTTAAAATCGTCCACTAAAGAAATACCAAGAGCCACACCAATGATTGTAGATTCAGCAAGAGGAGAATTAAAACAGCGCTCTTCTCCATACTTTGCAGTAAGGCCACGTGTAATTCCAAATACGCCCCCTTTTCCACGGGCAACATCCTGACCAAACACCACAACCTTAGGATCTTTTTGCATCTCTTCATCAAGAGCGTGATTAATTGCATCCATCATCACAACAGCATCTGTTGAAGAACTTGCGCTCTCTTCTTCTTCAAAAAGACAAAGCTCTAAGCTTTTGTCTTCTTTAAATATTTTTGTCGCAGCGCTTTCTATAGAAGGGAAAGGAATAAGATCTGCTGCTACTGCCGCATCTTCTATATCCTGAAAGATTTTTTCTCTTTTTTCTTTTAGCTCTTCTTCAGTAACGAGCCCCATCTCTAAAAGCCATGTTTCATAGCGAGGAATAGGGTCGCGCTCTTTTTCCTCAAGAGTAATTTCCGTTTCTTTATACTTTGCAGGGTCATCACTACTACTATGCGCTCCTATACGAGGAACTTTTGCAACAACTAAAGAAGGTCCTTGTTTTGCTCTTCCTTTATCAACAGCAGCTTTAAGCGCTTTAGAAACTTGTTCGTAGTCGCAGCCGTCGATATCATGGACTGTAAGCCCTTCATAGCCTCTTGCCATATGAACAATTGAACCGCCAGCAGTCTGATCCTTAACAGGAACAGAAATCGCCCATCCATTGTCTTGAATAACAAAAATCACAGCTAGTTTATGCAAACAAGCAAAGTTTAACGCTTCGTGAAAATCTCCTTGAGAAGTAGCGCCATCTCCAGCAGAAACATAGACAACTTCATCCCTGCCCGCTAACTGCACACCTTTTGCAACACCCACCGCCTGCAGAAACTGAGAGCCTACACAGCTAGATTGGCAAGGAATATGCAATTCTTTATGAGAAAAATGCTCCGGCATCATTCTACCACCGGAGTGATGAGGGACATCACGCGCTAAGAATGTGGCAAAAAGATCGGTTAATGAGCAGCCAATTCCAATCGCAAAGGCTCTATCTCTATAATAAGGCAAGCCCCAATCTTTCCCTGGAATTAAGCTTAGCGCACTTACAGCGCCAATCATTTCATGGCCGAGCACGGATAAATGGAAAGTTCCCCCTTTGTTTTGCCTTACCAATTTAGACATCTTATCATCTGCAAAGCGTGTTGCATACATCGCTTCCAAAACTTTAAGGCACATCTCTTTGGCATCTAACTTCACATCTGGAGAAAGTTCTACATTCATCATAGTTTCATCCTATTTTCTTCTTTTTAGGTTTTAAAGGAGTAACCGTTTTTATAGAAGGTTGCTTCTGCGGTACTTTTGAATCTTGAGCAGGTTTTGCTGCCTTCTTCTTCGGCAGTAATCCTTTAAATACTCCTAAAATTTTAGTTCCCTTTGACTCCCCTTCTTCCTCTTCCTCGTCTTCCTCTACTTTAGAAAAAGATTTTAATACTTTGTCTTCTTTCAGAGGAGCTTCTTTAATATCTGTAAGACGACTAGAGATATGTCTTAAAGACTCAAGTCTTTCAGAGAGAGCTTGTAGTTTTGTGTCCACTTTAACCCTAGAACTTCCCCTTAGATTAGCAAGAAGTTGGGCTTCTGTATCGAATTTAGCAGAGAATGTTACAGCTGTTGCATTAGCAATATCTGGTAAATAAAGGAATGTTCTCACAAGAGGAGGAACAATTGTGTAAATATCTGCTGTCATTTGAGGCTCAACCTCTACCTTAACAACCTGTTTTGGAGGGCGCCCTCTTTTAGGACGAGGATTTAAGGCCTCATTTGAATAGTATGTTTTTGCCTTGCTAAAAAGCGTTTCTCTTGCTGCCTGAACATCTTTAGAAACTTTTGCATCGAATAAATGGCGTTTAAGTTTTTCGACAAGGTGTTTAGTGAAATCAAGATCTTCTTCGAATACAAATTGAACGTTTTGACTTCTTAACCACTCAATCACACGAATTCTTGAACGCTCCACATAATACTGCTGCCATTTTTCAAGTTCTGTAAGGTGATCATAAATAAATTCAATAAAATGCTCTCTAGCCTCTTTAGATTGAATGATATCTAATAACTTTTCTTTAGTGTCGATGTCGTAAACTTTTTCATTTACAAACCCTTCCATAAACTTTTTTGTTTCATAAAAAGTCATCTTAGGCAAAAGGCAATATCTTCCCGGATTCTCTTTTAATTCATTTTCTAAATCTTCGAGTTCTTTTATCCCTTTATCTAAATCAAAATAAAGGAGAAATCCTTCTACTTTATCTAAATAAAAATCTCTTTCATCATCAGATTTCGCAAAGGCATCCAGTAAACGGTGGTAACGCAAGATTAAAGGATTTTGAGCATGAGGAAGTTTTGACATAGTTAACCAAAATAAGTTTATATCCGAGTTTAACACATCCGCCCCCCACATTCAAGGACAAATATCTCCTTCTAAGTCAATCGAATTTTTTAATACTACTTTTTCTTCCTCTTCTGGTGCCCGTGTGCGTGCCCGTGCCCATGCCCGGATTAATTAAGAAATTCGGGCACGCACACGGGCACGCACACGGGCACGTTTATTCTTGGAGGGGGACAGGATTGGGGGATTTGAAGAATTTGAGGAAGAGGATGAGGGATAGGACCGTGCAGATGGCAGGGATTGTGATGGGCAAGTGAAGGTGGAGAGCTACAAGCGAGCCGGAAAATAGGGGAGCTAGGCCTACTCCTGCAGACTTAATGGATTGGCTAATGCCAAGCATTTCTCCCTGGTTTTCTTTACTTGCTAAGGAAGAAACGAGAACAGAAGAAGCTGGGCCTACAATAGATTCTGAAAACGATATTAAGGGAAGAACCCACATAATATGATAAAAATTTTTACAATAAAGCATTAAAGGGAAACTCAAGGCGAGAAGCACAAAAGCTCCTCGGAGAAGAATCTGAGGAGAAAATCTTTTAGCAAAAGGCCTAATAAGAACGCCTTGACTAAGGGCAATCCACAGCCCTGCATACGCATAAAAATTAGCAATGCTCTCTACATCAAAACTTAAGCGCTTAAGAAGAAAAAGAGAGGAGTATTCAGTAAAAAAGCCCCACCCTATGCTATAGATAAATAAAGAATAAAAAAGCCCTTTAAGAAAGGGGTTTTTAAACCCTTTTTTTATATTGGTAATCCCTTCCCACATATTGAATTTAAGCATTTCTTTAGAAGCAAAGGTTTCTTTAAGCTTCCATAGAGCTAAAAGAGCTGTGATTAAGCAAACTAATGCAGCAAATAAAAAAGGAGTGGAAAAACCAAAAACGGAAAACCTTCCCCCTAAAAAAGGGCCTAAAATAAATCCTGTTCCCCAGGCCATGTTGATTAAACCAAATCCCCTGACCCTATTTTCAGGAGGCACCATATCAACAATCATCGACTGAGCCACCGGATAATTCCCTGCAGAAATCCCGCAAAGAAGCCGTGAAACAAAAAGTAAGACAATGCTTTTATAAACAATAGCAAGGCTTCCGAGCAAATAAGCAAAACAAGCAAGCCAAAGAGTTCCAATTAATACTTTTTTTCTTCCCCTGCAATCTGAGAGGCGCCCTAAAAAAGGGCTGCCAAAAAATTGCCCTAAACAATAAATAGAGGCAAGAGAGCCAAAAATTAACCCTCTAGTTGAAAAAGAGAGATCGGAAGCAAATATTCCCCCATTTTCCATAAGCAAAGGAGACAAAAGAGGGAAGACAAGACCAAATCCTAAACTATCAATAAAGACAGTAAAAAGAAGCGATAGCACAGGAAGAGAGAAAAAAGATGTTTGTTTTTTGCCTGACATAGGAAAGTATTCTAACAATTAAGGAAGTCTTTGGCAAGGATATATAAATACTTTTAAATACTTTAATTTATCTAATTCGTATACAATTCTCAAAAATACAACAACTTAATTTTAATAATGACAATTTCAGAAATTCGCACCCCTACATATTGGGAGCCTCCCCAGCATAAGAGACCAGCAAGTCCTATTTGCAGTTTTCTTGCAGGGCAATGCTTTAGAGATATTAGAGATAGCATTGTAGAGTTCCCCAATAAAACAAAAGATACAGAAAGAAGAGTAGATGCAGTATTTAAAGGCATTGGAGCTCCTTTTGCCTGCGCTCATGGAGGGGGCAATATTGCGCAAATTCCGGTATTGCTTGAAGTGACGCTTCAATTAGTTACAGCCATTCGTTTTGCCATAGATTCAACACCTCTTGGGGTAGTTTCAAGGGTCGCCGGTTTTATCGGATTTGGTTATTGCATTATTGATACGGCAAGAACCTTTTTAAATATCGGACGGGTCATAGAATTAAGAAAACAATTAAACTTTTCCGATAAAGATAAGCTCGTAGAAAATCTTGAAAAATTACTAGAAAATTACTTTGACCTTAAGAGTGAAGAACAAGGAAAAGGCCTTGATGAAAATTACCATCAAGATAAGTACTACCACTTTGTAAATAGAGTAAGGCCTCACATCGCTGAAAAAATTTTCATTAAGGAAGTGGAGGAAAATGGAAAAACGGTCAAAAAAATTACCGACGAAATCCTTCTTAACCTTATCCAGGGAGTAAAGGAAGGCAATCCAGAAAAAATTAAAGAGGCTGAAAATCTTTTGAGGCTAATAGATGTGCAAACACAAAAATCCCTTCTTTATTATTGTATCTCTATCATTATTTTAGTTCTTACCATCATAGCGCTTAGCTTTAGTTTTGCAGGTTGCCATCCTATAGCTATCATCATTCTTATGAACGCCGCTATTGCTCTTTCTGTTGCTAATACCCTTCTTTGGTATTGCACTGTAGAAATTGAAGATTGGGGCTTTGAAATACCTAAAAAAATCTCCAGCACTTGCACAAAAATTAAAACTTGGGCAGCAAATAATCTTTACTCCTGCAAGAAATTTTTCCTCCCTGCTGCAAGCAAAGCATAAAAGTTTACCTTGTATTTTTAAAACTTAAGTTTAAAATCTAAAAAATCACTTAATTTAAAGACGCATGGATCTATGGCAAAATATTTTTCTCACTCTATTTTCACAACTCTTGCTCTTTTAAGCGCAGGGATTTGTTTAGCAGAAGAACCAGCTAATTCCTCTTCAAGCGATCAAGAAAACATTGCTGCATTAGCGAATAATCAGCTCATTTTCAGAGGGTTCTTTTTCACAGGGGCAGCAGACGATGTTCTTCCTGAAGGACGAGAAGGATTCACAGGAGTTCAAATAGAAGATTTGGATATTCCCGGAGGAGATGGGGGGCTTGAAAACATTGCTACCCCCTATTTAGGTAAACCCATCAATAAAGAGCAGTTAATCGCCCTAAAACAAGCTATCGTTAACTATTATATCAAAAGTAAACGTCCCGGAATTGTTGTTGCCATTCCCCGTCAAAAAGCATCGAGCGGAATAGTTCAAATTCTTATTACAGAAAAAACACTCGGGAAAATCATTTATAAAGGAGCGGAATGGTGGTCTGAGGATTATCTTAGTCAATTTATTCAGGTTGAACCAGGTGAAGTGATTATTGAAGAGGATGTTCTTAATGACTTAGCATGGCTAAACCAAAACCCTTTCCATCACTCAGATTTAAAATATGTGGCTGGCTCAAGGCCCGATGAAATAGATATTGAAATAACAACTAAAGACAGATTTCCCATTAGATTCTTTGCAACAGGAGATAATACGGGAAATCCTGCCACAGGAAATGACCGCTTCTCTGGAGGACTCACCTGGGGAGATGCCTTCAGAATTAATGATCTTCTTACCTACCAATATACTACCTCAAACTTCCCTGAAAGATACGAATCCCACACTGGAACATATATTTCCTATTTGCCTTGGAAACACACCTTAATGCTTTTTGGCAACCATACCTCAGTTAAGATCCCTACTATTCCCAATTTCAAGGTCAACGCAGGCAGCTACGATTTGAGATTGCGCTACACCATTCCCTTTAAGCCTCTTTATACACCATTTTTACAAAGTCTAGGATTTGGATTTGATGTTAAATACACCAATAGCAACATATTAAATTTAGCAACGCCTCAAACCACTGTACTACCTTTTCCTAACCCTATTGTTCAAAAGCTTAATATCTCTCAGTTAGTAGGAATCTATTCTCTTACCAATATTACAGGAAACCACAACTATTCTCTAGAGTTAGATGTCTATTGGGCGCCTTTTCATTTTCTTAAATATCAATCGGATGAAGATTTTGCAGCAAATAGATTGTTTTCTAAAAATAAATACGCCTATGCTTTCCTCACAATAGCCGATACTTACACATTGCCTAAAAACTTCCTCCTCGCCTCTATGCTGCGCATCCAAAAAGCTTCAACTGTGATTCCTAACACAGAATTATTCTCCATTGGAGGATACAATACGGTTAGAGGATACAATGAAAGCGAATTTAATTCGGATAACGGGTTAATTGTTAACTTAGAATTACGCACCCCCAATATTTCCCCCTTTGGAAGATTCTCCAAAAAAATTGAGGATCAATTAGTATTCCTAGGATTTTTTGACTACGGAATAGGAACAACAATTCATAATGTTAAAGCTCTTGAAGGTCCTGCTACGCAATACGCGATGAGTGTGGGTCCAGGAGTGCGCTATTTTATCAATCCAGTCCTCGCCTTTCGCTGCGACTACGGATTTAAACTGCACGACCTCATTGCCATAAACTCAGCACAAAGAGCCTACTTTAGAGGCTTTGGAAAATGGCACCTCGGACTCATGCTCAGCTATTAATCAACAGAGAGAACCCTCTTTCTTCCCTCTGTGGTTTCTTGTCTCTGTGGTTTAATCTTCGCTAACACTAGAGATCCAAAAGACTTACATTTTTTTTAACCACAGAGGGAAGAAACCACAGAGAAAAGAAAGAGAATAAAAAAAAGTCCTCTCCCTTTCTTCTTCTCTGTGGTTAAAGCAGGCTATTGACAGCCTGCTCTGATGCCTCCCATGCTTGCGCCTGGAATCTGCGTGTAATTACCTGGACCAAGAAT
>JABDCQ010000009.1 GCA_013288075.1 Chlamydiota bacterium
TCCTCTCGGTAGATATTGGAGAAATGCAAAAGTTCTATGGTCATTCAGGTTTAATATTGATGTTAATGGAGATGATGGGTGAAGAAAAAGATGGAGCAAGGCTATATAGAGCTGCAGCTTTATTTGAAAGCCTCCTATACAAGGAGGAGGACTCTCGGTTTTACTTCTATAGACTCGCTTTAAGGCGCTCAGCTACACTCGGATGCAAAGAGGCTAAGTATGTACTAGCTAAGGACTATCAATCTTTTGACAAAAAACGCGCCTCTTTTTGGCTACACGAAGCCCTCATAGTAGATAAGTATCCGCCTGCTCTACACGATTTTGCGATTCAGTGCGCTACAAAAGGATTTTTGCATCTCGCTATTTACCTTCTAAAGAGCGCCGCAGCTCAGGGTATTAGAGGAACAGGAATTTATATCTAATAAGCCGTACTGTAAGTCTAAAAATGCTTCCAATGTATCTTTATCTATTTCAACGCTCAGATCTGAAACAGGTGGTTGTTCAGCTGTTTTTTTAAAGGCTGCTGCTGCATGGAAGTAGGCTGGTAAAAGCGCCTTATGCGCAGTAAAGGTTTGGTCTTGAGTGGTTATATTAACTAATTCAGGATTTCTTCTTAGCTTACTAAGCGTGTTTTGTATGTTTTTTGGACATGCATGACCGATGGTATAGCTGTTATCCCCAGATAATACCTCATCTACTGCTTTTGCCAATTCTACAACTTTGAAGAGTTCTGCTAGTGTTTTTAACGCTGTTAGTTCGAGGAGGTTTAATGTAGAGACAGAAGATGCTCCATAGAGATAGTCCAGAAAGGCTTTTAATGCCCCCTCCTTCGTATTTTCTAGATCTACCGGTTCTTTTTCACTCCCTATATTTGTTAAAGGAGAAGGGAGAAGAGGCTCTGGGAGGGTAATGATTGTTTCTTCTAATCCTTCGCTTGGAATTTTGATATGGATAACCTGATGAGGCTTTTCTTTGATAGCCTTGATGACATTTTCCCAGTTTTCAGCGGTCGCTCTTCTTAAGCAGTAAAAGGAATAAGAAGGCTGCTCTTTAAAAATATCTTGGATGACTTGAGGAATACCTTCACTAAAGAGGGGAAGTTTTCCAAGTTTATTTTTTTCCTCCTCAGGTAAAAAAGCCGCAGATATTTTATTTTCTGTGATGTACAAAGTGATTTGTTCACGTAGCTCTTTATTGTTTGCCAGATCTTTTTCGTCTGGAGCCGGGATCACTTCCTTAAGGGTAACAGAGTATATCTCCACATTACCTGGAGTAAGGTCTAAGACAATATGAGGGATGTTTAGTTGATCTACTAAATCGTTATAGTTTTTTCGGAACTTTGCAAAAGATTCGAGCTTGCCATTTAAGGGTATCCCTTTCTTAAGGTTATTTTTAATAATGCCTTTTTCCTTTAATTTATCAATAGAGAGTTCATGGGTTTTGTTTGCTGCGCGTATAAGAAGGCGCGTGCCTTCTAGCTCAAGTTTCTGATCGATTTTCCATAGGCCGAGCACGTATTGCGCCCATACCTGTCCCTTTTCCGCAGCTTTTTCTAGTAGCCTCTGCCCTAATTGTTTCCGTGCCAAATCTCCATAGAGGTTTGATTCTAAATAAAGAAGTCTACATGTTTCTTCATCCGGAATCCACTCTTCTTCTAAAGCTTTTTTAAAATAGAATAGGCATTTAGCCCCATCGTTAATTGAATATCCTTTAACAAGAGCGTAAAGTGCTTGCGGATGATTTTGCTCTGCTCCAATTGCCGCTAGACTCATATTACCTGTTAAAAGAGGTGCATAATTTTGGGAAATAAGCAAGCTATGGATTTTTGCTTTCTGCTCATCGCTAGAAAAGTTTGCCAATATAAAAAGACCCGGTTTATATCCCTCTGCCGTAGCAAAAGTTGCAAATTCAGAGGCTTTTTCTTGGTTTTTTTCTAAGCGCGCAAGAGCATGCCAAGCAGGGGTATATCCGTATTGCGTAGTAGCTGTTTTATAACAACTTAAGGCTTTGGCTTCATCTTTAGGAACTCCAATTCCTTCCTCGTAGCAAAATCCGCGGAAGTATCGGAGCACTGGGAGGGAGGATAAGAATTTATTGAAAAAAATCTTTTGTTTATTCTCAGGGATTTTCTTAAGGCCCCTAGAAAAAAGCTCTATAAGTTCTGCTGAAGGGTTTCTTTCCGAACTTGCAATAGAGGTAAATAGATCTTCCATGCAATGTTCTATAGGTAATTCATGGATTAATTTTAATGTAAGCCTCCAAAGCAAATTAAGTAGAGGGTCCTGATGTTCTCGTAAATAATCTACAAACCTGTGAAGTTCTATAAGCTCTTTAACTGAGAGTTTTATAGAAATGGGGAGACCTGCATAGTATCCTAAAAAAAGGAGCAATATCCGCTCTCCGACTACTTTGCTTAAATCAGGGGATTTTTGAATTAGAGAAAGAGGCGCGTGTGTCATACTAAATTTCCCTTCAGAATCAGAGGTCTTGATATACAGATATTGAGGGGGAAATGCTAGTCCTGGGGCCACTCCAGTTTCTAGCTTTATAGTGGGCCTTCTAAATAGCATTTTTTGAAGGTTTGCGGCAGGGTCACTACTTGCATAGATAGAAAGATCACTAATTTTTTCTTTAGATTCAGAAGGAAGCTGGCTTGCAAAGCAGGCATTCTTTTTGATGAATGCTTCTATAGCTTCTGTAATTCTGGCTTGCCCTGCTACAAAAGCAGACAATCTATTTCTTAAAGTAGGGGCACTTGTATTAAGAAAAGTTATTCCATTAACTATGTGTATACTTGCAATTCTTTGACTTCTTTTATCAAGAGTTTTTAGAACCCCTTCATAAGTTGTTTGAAATTGGTCATAGGAGGTGCATTTTTGTAGAGCGATAGCTGTCATCTCGCCCTCTTTTTTATAAGTTGCTTGATGACAAGCCTTTTCAAGGAGGCTTCTGCCTCTTTAACGCCTTGGCTTGCTGCTAATTTGAGGAAATACTTGGAAAGATTATGGAATTTTGAATCTGCATATATTAAGCCCATTTTGTATTGATATTGAGGATCGTTATCTAAAGCTAATAGTTTTGTATAATAAACTTTGCAATCATTTTTATCTGGCAAATTTTCATAGTATTCAACGAGTTTATATTTAGCTTGTTTAAGTCCGCTGTATGCCGCTGATCTTAATAGCCATTCGTAACTGATGAAACGTTCAGCAAAAAATGAGTGCTGAGTAGGGTTTTTTTCGTAATAAATTTTATAAAGGTGAGCGAAATTATATCTCCTTTTAGCGTGTACGGTATAAAGAGGATGCCAGTCACCATGTCCAAACGATTCTCTAAATTCTTTATAGAGTAAAGAGTAGAAATCTATATCGAAAATATATCTTTTAATTTCACATTTTTCGAGGATTTCTGGCTCAAGAGATAGAAGGATATCGACAATGTTTTCTCTAAAGGGCGCTTCTTTTGTACCAAGGAAGAGCTCTATTAACCCTGGTGCTTTAATGGCCTTAGTTAACAATCTATCGACGCATTTGCTATCGGATAGAATGATGCTTCGTATTTTTTTTTGGGACTGGTTTTCTAAAGGAGGGGTGTCATTTATTAGAGTTTCGAATAATTTTTCAAATGTTTCCCTATCATTTCTCTGGGCTCTTGTAAAATGGTAAAAGGTGAACAATTGATAATTTTCTTCTGAGGACAATTTGTCTAATTCTTCTAGACCATATTGGAGTTTTAAAAATTGCTTAAGGACTTTTTCATTTACCTCTTCACTTACATCTATAATAAGCTCTTGCTCAGCAGTTATTTTAAAGGAGGCGGCCTTTCTGAAATAGGGCACAAGAACTGCATGTGCTCTAAACATTTTATCTTGCGCTCTTAGATAAACTAACTGACGAGATTCTTTTAATCGATTAAGCACTTTGCTTATTTTATTAGGACAGCTTGTATCGCTTGTAGAGGAAGCTTCATATGTATCTAATACGGCTTCCACCATTTGGGCCAATTTTGGAACATCAAATCGCTTTGCTAAAGCTTCTAATTCTGTTAATTCCTTACGATTTAGTAAAAAATGATTGTATCTTCCATAGAGATAGGTAAGAAATGCTCTTAATATCTTTTTTTCTGTTTTTTTAAAGTACACGGGTTTTTCTTCATTTCCAATAAGAAGTGAAGAGGGGAAAAGCGCACTTGGAATAGTAATGATTTTCTCATCTAATCCTTCATTTTCGATCTTTATATAGACAAACTGATCCGGATTTTCTTGTAACCTTTCTGCCATTTTTCTCCACTCTAGAGTAGATTGCTTTCTAAAGGGGTAAAATTTATAGGTAGGCTGCTGTTTAAAGATCTCTTTAATTGTCTCAGGAACACCTTCACTAAATAGAGGGAGAAGCGCGAGTTTTGCTTTTTCCTCTTCAGGTAAAAATGCAGCAAAATGTTCGTTTAGGACGATGTATTCTGTGATGTTTTTCTTTAGCTCATCATTGTGCTTAGGCTCTTTTGCTGAAGGAGGGGGGATATTTTCTTGAGAGTTAAAGAGGCTTATGTAAGTAGAATGGACTTGCTCTTTGTCGTTATGTAAAATATGAGGCTGTTCTAGATATTTTATTAATGTATTAAATCGTTTTCTAAAAGTTTGAAAATTTTCTTCGGTCTGACATAAAAAAAGGATGGACTCTGATAGGACATTTAATTCTTTAAGCTTTGTAATAGAGTCTGGATGATTTTGCTTTGCAGCGTCTATAAGGAGGCTTATGGCTTCTCTTTGCTTCCCTTCTTCATGAAGCTTTAGGGCTAGGTTGTGCTTTGCTTCGCAGCTACCTCCTTCAGCTGCTTTTTCTAGGAGTTTACGTGCCAGATCTCTATATTTTTGATTATGGTCAAGGTATTTCAAGATTGTTTTAAGTTGAGGAGGGGTTGGAAAGTCATTTTCTTTTAGAGCTCTTTCTAGATATTTTATCCCTCCATTGAAGTCCTGGAATTCGAAATGAAATACGCTGAGTCGATAAAGTGCCAAAGAGTAATTTTGCTCTGCTGCAATTTCCAAGCTCCTTAATTCTCTTTTGCATATCAAAGCGGGAGCAAAATTTTGAAGAGCAAGTTGGTCGTAAATTTTTTTGGATCTTTGTTGCTCATTTGCTGTTTCATAAAGGCCAGCAAGAATAAAAAGAGATGATTTAAAGGGTCTTTTTTTTAAGGAGGTTGCTTTTAAGTGAAAATGCCAAGCCATATCTGTGCTTTTTGTCACCCCCTCACCATTTTCGTATAGACAACCAAGAACGTATAGGGCAGGAGCATATCCTTTAATTGCAGATTTTTCAAAGCAACTTAGAGCTGTCTTTGCGCATTTTAAAACTCCTATTCCTTCGTGGAGACAATAGCTACGAAGAAACTCTGTAACAGGGTCTTCTCCTTTTAATTTGTTAAAAAAATGGAGTTGCTGATCTTTGGTTGCTTTTTTAAGTTCTGTACCCAAAAACGTGAGAAGTTCAACTGAAGGAAATTCAAAGGAGCTTAAGAGGGAAGCAAAGAGATCTTGAAGAAAATCCTCTCTGAAATTTTCTGCTCGTAATGCGTGAAGCAGTTTTAGAGTTTCTCTCCAAAGAATACTAACAACAGGGTTTGCATCCTCAAATAAATATTCTGTAAGTTGGTGCAGTTCAATAAGTTCTTTAGGCGTAAGCTCTAGGGAAATTTGTTCTCCTGCATAGAATTTTAAGAAAATTGCTAGTGTTTTAGTGCTGCTTACTTGCCATAAGTCTCTTGATCCATTAACTACACAAAATGGAATGGGGGCAGCTAAAAAATGGTTTTTACTGTCTGATGTTTTGATATATAAAGGATGCGGCCACAATACTCCTCCGGCATCACTTTGAATTTCTAGTTTTACTAGAGGCTCTTTAAATAAGGCTTTTTGTAGATTTTGAGAAGGGACAGTGTTTTTATAAACATTTAAAGCAAAAATTTGTTCTTTATCATGAAAAGAAAGTTGGCTTGCAAAGCAAGCATTATCGAGAATGAACTTTTCTATAGCTCCCTTTATTTTATCTGTTCCTTTTATAAGAGCAACGGCTCTACGTTTTAAGGAAGAAGGACTTACTTTAAGAAAGCGATCTTCATCTACCTTTTTTAATTTTACTACTGATTCACTTGTTTTAGCTAAAGAGGAGGAGATCTTCTCATAATTAATATGGAATTCTTCGTAGGAAGTATATCTTTGAAGTCTTATGTAAAAGCTCATTTCTTCATTGCCCTGCTGCGATTTTTCCTTATCAGCTGCTTGATGACAAGCCGTTTAAGGGGGGCTTCTGCTTGCTTAAAGTCCTGGCTTACTGCGCCCTTCAGGAGGTGAATAGCGAGGTTGAAAAAACCTTTTATTTTATAGTTTAAGGCGCGCTCATACTGCATTGTAGAAATGAAAGCCGGGGGGAGGTCCTTTATAAAATCTAATTTTTCTAACTCTTCGCTTTCAAGAATAAGAAACATGTTTGCGACGATGTGGAAGAATTTTTTTTCTTTTTTAGGCTGGATTTGATCTATTAGAGCTAAGAGCAATCTCTTGGACTCATTACCACCTTCTCTATAGCCCTCTGTGAAATAGTAAAAGGTGAATAATTGAAAATTTTCTTCCCAGGAGAAATTTTCTGTTTCTTGGAGGCCATACTGGAGTTTTAAGAATCGATCAAGGACATTTTCCTCTACATAATCGCTTAGATCTACAATTAAATCTTGCTTAGCAGCTGATTTATAGGAGGTAGCCGCATGGAAGTATTTTGGTAAAAGAGCTTTATGCGCCCTAAATGATTTGCCCTGAGCGGTTATCTGAACTAACTCAGAATTTCCCATGAGTTTGTTAAGTGTTTTTCTTGCGTTTTCCGGAGGGCTTTGCCCCTCGGAGAACTTATCGGTGTTCCCATTTAACTCTTTGTTGATCATTGCAACCAATTTTCGAACATTAAAAAGCTCTGCTAGCGTTTTAAGCTCTTCGAGCTCGCTGCGATTTAGTAAAAAGGCGCGGTCTTGTGCATAGAGGTAGTCAAGGAATGCATTTAATATCTTTTCTTCTGTTTTTTCTAGATTTATGGGGACTCTTCTACTCCTAATAGGAAGAGGATAGGGAAAAAGAGTGTTTGGAATGGTAATGATTCTCTCATCCAATCCTTCGCTTTGGATTTTTATATGAATAAGCTGATGGGGATTCTTTTGTATCTCTTCGATGATACGCGCCCAGTCTCTTTCGGTTTCTTTTCTTAAGAGGAAGACTTCATTGGTAGGCTGCTCCTTAAAAATGTCTTTAATAACGCTTGGAACGCCTTCCTCAAATAGAGGGAGTGTGGCAAGTTTTGCTTTTTCTTCTTCAGGTAGAAATTCAGCAAAGGGCTTATTGAGGATAATGTGGGTTGCGATTTCTTCTCTTAGCTGCTTATTTGTCTCAAGCTCTATTTCTAAAGGGGGAGGAGTGTTTTCTTGGGGATTAAAGGGTGTTATGGTAGCAAAACGAAATTTTTCTTCTTCTTGTTGTAAATTTAGGATATGCGGTTTTTCTAGATGCTCTATTAACTCGTTATATCCCTTCCTAAAATTTTCAAAGTCTGTGTTTGTTTCATGCTTAAAATAAAAGGTGAAGGTTTCTAATAAGACATTTAAGTCTCTAAGTGTTGCAATAGAACCTGGATGATTTTGCTTTGCAGCTTGTATAAGGAGGCTTTTTGCTTCTCTATTTTTGCTCTCCCCAATAAGCTTTAGTGCTTGAGAATATTGCGCGTTGGAGTAACCTTCTTGAGCTGCTTTTTCTATTAGTTTATCTTTCAATTTTCCATTGGGTAAACTGATTGCGATGCGTTCAATAACCTCTTTTCCTGGAAGATAATCGTCTTCTAGAGCTCTTTCTAAGTATTTCCTAGCTTTCCCTAGATCTTGGAATTGAGGTTCAACTAAGTGCTTTTCAACAAGTTGATAAAGCGCTGGTGGGTAATTTTGCTCTGCTGCAATCTCTAGATCAGCAATATCGTTTTTTAGAACTGGAGCATAATATTGGCTCGCAAGTTTATGATAAATTTCTTTAGATTTTTGCTCTTTATCTTCTAGTTTAGTTGCTATTTCATAAAGATCCGCAAGAATAAAAAGAGCTGGTTTATAAGGTCTTTTTGCTAAAAGGGTTGCTTTTAACTGAAAATCCCATGCCGTTTCCATGCTTTTAGCTACCCCTTTTCCTTCTTCATATAAGAGGCCAAGAATGTACCAAGCAGGGGTGTATCCACTCATTGCAGCTTTTTCGTAGCAAGCTGTAGCGGTTTGTTGGCATTTTAAGACTCCTATTCCATGCTGGTAGCAGTGAGCGCGAAAATACGTGGTAATAGGATCTTCTTTTTTTAATTTGTTGAAAAAATTCCCTTGCTCCTCTGCGGTTGCTTTAGAAAGTTCTTTACACAAAAGCTCTATAAGTTCTGCAGAAGGGGCTTCAAAAGAGTTTAAGATTGAGCTAAAGAGGTCTTGAAGAAAATCTTCTCTGAAGTTTTCTGCTCGTAATGCGTGAAGGAGTTTTAAAGTCTCTCTCCAAAGAATACCAACAAGGGGGTCAGCATCTTCAAATAGATAATCGGCAAGTCTGTGGAATTCTATAAGCTCTTTAGTAGAAAGTTCTATTGATAGCGGCTCTCCTTCGTAGTAGCTTAAAAAAAGATAAAGTAGTTTAGCGCTTGTTACTTTGCTTAAATCTCTAGATCCTTCCACTAGACATGTGGGCATGCGGCCTATAAAATGTCCCGCCAGATCAGATGTTTTAATCCATATAAATCTACGCTGAAATTCTTCTCTGCGATTGCATCGAACTTCTAGATTCACCGTGGGCTCTTTAAATAAAGCTTTTTGTAGATTTTGGGAAGGGAGAGTGTTTTTATAAACACTTACAGCAAAAATCTGTTCTTTATCGTGAAAAGAAAGTTGGCTTGCAAAGCAAGCATTATCGATAATAAATTTCTCTATCGCTTTTCGTACTTCAGACCCCCTTATAGAGATTGAGATCCGATTTTTTAGACTAGGGGCGCTCATCTTAAGAAAAGGGCCGCTGTAGCCATAAATCTTTTTGCACGTTTTTGTTATGATGGCGTTATTCTTCTTTTCGTAAGATATTAAGCATTTATATCTTGAGTAAAATTCGCAGAAGGAACTGTATTTTTGAAGGGCAATGTACACGGACTTTTATTCCTTAAGCTCTACCCATAGGTCTCGCAGCTGCTGAGAAGAGACAATAGGTCTAAAAAAGTGGAACTTAGAAAAATCTTCTTCTGAGGCATAGACCCACCGTTTCGCTTTTTCATCCAAACTAAAGGTGCTAAACGCATCTAAGGTGGGAGGGAAAAACCCAAATAGTTCGAAGTGGCGCTGAATAATGTGGGGGCGATATAAAAAGTTAATTAATTTATAGACGGCCTCTTCTTTATTGCTCGCTTTAGGAATGCAAAGATTTTCTATGGTGATAAAAGAGCCTTCTTCAGGAACGATAAAGTCAACAAAAGGGAAAAGCTTCATGGTTCTCCAGATATAAGAGCTAGAAGCAAATACTACGGGGCAATTTTTGGTTGCAAGAAAGTAGTCGCCGCGGAAACTCGCATAGGCTTCCACCCAAGCTTTTTGTGTAAGAAGAAGGTTTTTTACATCCTGAATTTGAGAAGCATTTAGAGGGTTTACTTGCTTAAAGAGATAGAAGGCTGCTAAAGGGAGAGCTTCTGCTGGGTCATTTGTCATGGCAATTTTGTAATTTACAAAAGCCCTATCAAAGATCATTTTCCAGCTTGGAATTAGAGGCCGATCTTTAAAGTAGTCTTTATCTATGCCAAGGCCAAAAATTTCCCATTCGTAGGGAATTGAATACTTATTTTCTAGATCGTAGTTATGGTGAAGAAGCCTTGGATTGATTCTATTAAGAAATCCTAGCTTGCTATAATTAAGTTCTTTTAAAAGACCTTCATTTTTTAAAAGGAGCACAGCGTAGTCTGAAGGGATAATTAAATCATAGCCCTCTCCTTTAGTCACTTTAAGTTTTACAAGGAGTTCTTCATTGGAAGAATAATAGTTTAGATTTACCTTAATACCGCTTTCTTTTTCAAATTCAGCAATGGCTGCAGGGTCTAAAATATCTCCCCAGGCAAAGACATTTAGGCTGTCTTTGTTAGATAAAAATTCCCACTTGGGCAAATAAAGACAGCTAAAAATAAGGATTAGCCAAGAAATCGTGATAAGCGAGCGGGTAAACCATTTCATTAAAAAATCCTTGTGCGTGACTTTAAAGAGAAAAATACAAGAACAAGAAAGCTACTTAAAACAAGGAGCACAGCAGAAAGAGCATTAACTACAGGCGAAACACCAGACCTAAGCATCGATAAGATATAAAGAGAAAGCGTTTGAGCGGTGCTTCCTGCAACAAAGTAAGACAGAATAAAATCATCAAACGAGATAATAAATACAAGGAGCGCTGTAGCAATGAGGGCAGGGCGCAAAAGAGGGAGCGTTACTTTAAAAAATGTTTGCGCAGGGGAAGCTCCAAGAACAAGAGAGGCTTCTGTAAGCCGCAAGTCAATTTCAAGAAAACGCGCATAAGCCATGGGGATCACAAATCCAAGCCCTAAAACAGTGTGCGCCACAATGAGTGTTGTAAGTCCTAAGGGAATAGAAATAAGAGTAAAAAAGGAGAGAAGGGCAACAGCTAGCACAGTTTCTGGAATGACTAGATTTCCATAAAAAAGGGAGAGAAACTTTCCTGTTCTTCCGCCTTGCGCTGCGTAAAAAATTAAGAGCACCCCAATAATAAGACTTAAAGATGTTGCGCAAATAGCTACAATTAAAGAATTTAAAAAGGCTTGCCAAAGGTGCGTAGAGTGTAAAAGCTCTCCGTACCAATGCCATGTAAACCCTTTCCAAGGGGAAGGAAACCCTTCCGTATTAAAAGAAAATACAAGAAGCACAATAATCGGGACATAGAGAAATAAGTAGGTAGAAGCTACAATTAAAAGTTTCCAGATTCTTCCCATTTTCATTTAAGCACGCACCCTTTTCATGATTTTATTAATGAGCAAGAAAAGAACAACGACACTTATAAGAAGCGCTATAGAGCTTACAACTGTAAAGGCAGCGCCAAGGGACCCTGTTTGCTCTCCTAAAATATAATGAGAAACAACGCTTCCTACAAACATTTGCTTATCTCCTCCCATCAGCTCTGGAATAGCGAATTCTGCGAAGGAGGGGATATATACGAGGAAAAAACCTCCTCGTACACCGCTTAGCGTTAAAGGAAGAAGGATCCGTCTAAAGGTGTGGCTCCAGCTTCCTCCGAGGTCAAGAGAGGCTTCAATGAGGCGCCTATCTAATCTTTCTAAAGAGGAGTAAATAGGAAGAATCATGAAAGGAAGATAGTAATAAACCATCATGACCATAATAGCAAAAAGGGAGTTTAGAAAATGAATAGGCTGATCAATAATCCCTAAAAACCTTAAGAGGTTATTTAAAAAACCTTCCTTTTCAAGGACGAAAAACCATGCATACACATGCAAGAGGAAATTTGTCCAAAAAGGAACAATAAGAAGAAATAGGAAAAAGCTTTTGAACCTGCTAGAAGTGAAGGATAAAAAATATGCTATAGGATAGCCAATTAAAAGACAGAGAGTGGCATTACTTAAAGCTAAGAGCAAGGAAGACCCAATAACACCAAGATATACAGGGCTTAGAAAAAGAAAGATTTTCTTTAATGTGATTCCTTGAATCATCCCTGATTCTGAGACCTTTAGGATGCTTGAAACAATAATGAACAAAAGAGGCAGGTAAAAGAAAACAATCTGCCAGATAATAGCCGGTAGACCTAAAGTAAAAGGGATGTGAGAGGTGGTTTTACTTTTCATTTTTCTAACATCACCACATTTTCTTTTTGCCAATAGAGATTCACTTCATTGTCATAATCGATGACTTCTTGAGGGAAGTGCTCTTCATTTTGCTCAAATACCTGAATGCGGAGGTTATTTTTTAGTAGAATATTATACTGGGTAGATCTGCCGTGATAAACAATAGATTGAACAAATCCTGTCATGTGATTAGAAAAATTTTTAACTTCTTTTTTTGTGATGAAGATCTTTTCTGGTCTAATACTCATGGCCACATGGTTGCCTTCTTTCATCCAAGACTTTTTTTGAGGTAAATCAATACTAAAGTCGCCTAGATCGGGAATATGAATAGTAGGATTAGTATCAAGATGCAAAAGTTCGCCTGAAAAAATATTGGTAGTCCCCACAAACTTAGCGACAAAAGAAGAAATGGGGAATTCATAAATTTCTTTAGGAGTCCCAATTTGTTCAATATCGCCATTGTGGTTCATAATAGCCATTTGATCGGCAACTGTTAGCGCCTCAAATTGGTCATGTGTAACGTAGACAAATGTTGTCTTTAATTTATCTTGAAGCTCAATAAGTTCAATAAGCATTCTTTCTCTTAGCTTAAAGTCTAAGGCAGCGAGTGGTTCATCTAAAAGAAGAACATCAGGCTCGCTAACGATCGCTCTTGCAAGGGCAACTCTTTGCTGCTGTCCCCCAGATAGTTGAGAAGGAAGTTTATGGATATGATCGACTAAGTGGAACGATTCAAGGATCTTAAAGACCTTTTGCTCAATAACAAGCTTAGGCAGTTTTTTAATTTTTAGGCTGTAGGCAATATTATCGAATACATCAAGGTGAGGAAAGAGGGCGTAGCTTTGGAACACCATATTTATGGGGCGTTCATTAATGGGAAGATCGGTGATATCCCTGTCTCCCAAATAAATTTTACCACCATCTGCTGTTTCTAGCCCGGCCATTAACCGCAGAAGGGTTGTTTTACCGCAACCGCTTGGGCCTAAAAGGGCAAAGAACTTCCCAGAAGGGATTGTCAAATTAACCTTATCAATGATACGGCTGCCGTGCTTTGACTTAGTAAGATTTGTTAGCTTGATACTTCTCATATTCCGCCCTAAAAATTACACGAATAATATACCGTAGAGAATTATTTGTAATGCCTAAAAGAAAAGAATTATAACTCGTGTCAGATTTTCCATTTCTTCAACTCGTGCCCGTGTGCGTGCCCGTGCCGGTGCCCGATCTTTTCTTTCTTCTTCAATGATGGGAGAAGAAAGAATAAAGAAAAGAGAAAATCGGGCACCGGCACGGGCACGCACACGGGCACGAGTTGAAGAAGGGGAAATCGCACGCACAAAAAACACCCTACTTTTCTTCTTTTTTTCTTTTCATTTTGGGAGGGAAACGATTATGGTATTTTGAAAAAACCCTAAGGATAAAAATATGGAACGCAGAAAGCTTATCATCATAGGCTCTGGCCCAGCTGCTCATACTGCAGCTATTTATGCAGCAAGAGCAAATCTTAACCCTCTTTTGTTTGAAGGGTTTTATTCAGGCACTGCGGGGGGTCAGCTCATGACAACCACCGAAGTAGAAAACTACCCCGGCTTTCCAGAAGGGATTACCGGCCCTGACCTTATGGAAAAATTCCGCAAGCAATCCGAGCGCTTTGGTACAACGATTCTTACAGAAGATGTTGTCTCCGTTGATTTAAGCGCACGTCCTTTTAAAGTATGTGGTAAGCCTACTTGCTTTGAAGCTGATACCCTTATTATTGCTACAGGTGCAACAGCTAAAAGACTTACCGTGCCAGGAACAGGCGATAATGAATTTTGGCAAAAAGGAGTCACTGCTTGCGCTGTATGTGACGGAGCTGCCCCCATTTTCCGCAATCAGCCTCTTTTTGTATTTGGCGGAGGAGATACCGCTGTAGAAGAAGCGATATTCCTTACAAAATACGGATCCAAAGTGTTTCTTGTGCATAGAAGAGATGCGCTTAGAGCTTCTAAGATTATGGCAGAAAGGGCCATGCATCACCCTAAGATTGAAATCATTTGGAATAACGCGCTTATTAAAGTTGAAGGGGATAAGGTTGTAAGGTCAGTAACGCTTCAAGATGTCAATACGAAAAAAGAGACAACTCATCCGGCGGGCGGAGTCTTTTTTGCAATTGGACATGTTCCTAACACTTCCTTTTTAGGGGGGCAAATAGAAACGCATCCTAATGGTTATATAAAAGTTGTTCCAGGAACAACTTTGACAAATGTAGAAGGAGTATTTGCTGCAGGAGATGTTCAAGACCATGTGTATAGACAAGCGGTAACAGCTGCCGGATCTGGCTGCATGGCAGCTTTAGAAGCAGAGAGATGGCTTTCAGCGCAAGGACATCATGCAGGTTAAAAATCTTTTAAAGCTGCTTTTATCCCTTCCTTTAGCTGCAAGTGCTCTTGAGATGCAGCCTTGGTTTGGCAATGTTTATGAATTCCATTTTTTAGGGGATTATACTTACAGCAGGTATAATAAAGTCGATCATGCAACGCCTCCTTTAAAGCACCCTTCAAATGATCAACTGTTTTTACTGGGCTTAGATTTTTGTCCGAGTAGTAGTTGGGATCTTGACCTAGATGTGGAGTTTGTTCATACCCCGCGCCAAGAGTGGGGCTTTAGAAGCGCTGCTGCTCAGATTAGACGTCTTTGGCTTGACGATGTTCTTTATGACTCTGTATCGCTTACCACAGGTCTTCTATTAAGAGGTGTATCAGGCACCAGTTTAAAAGATGTCAGCTGTCCTTACCATGCAGCTTTTGATATGGAAATGAATATTGCGATTGGTAAAGAGTGGAGTAGCTCGGCTTTTTGGCGCTATCGCTTATTTGGATTTGGAGCTTTAGGAATTGGCAATAGAGGCTCTCCTTGGAGCCGCGCTCATGTAGCGATAGAGCTTAACAGCGAAGATGTTCACAGATATGAACTTTTTTCTGATGGCTATTTTGGCTACGGCAATGAAGAGACAATCAACATCAAGCATTTCCATAGCTACGCCCACATCCACCACAAATCCGTCGATGTAGGCCTCTCCTACGGCTACATGATGAGCGTTTGGGGAACTCTCTATCTCTCCTACGCGCACCGCGTCTACGCCCGCTCCTTCCCAGCTAACACAAACTTCTTCAGCCTCAGCTACAACCTTCCCTTCTCCCTCTTCTAGAAGAAGTATGAATTATGAAGTATGAATTATGAAAAAGGGAGAGAGTATTTCTTAGTCTTATGAAATAAAAGATTAATTTCTTTGTCCCATTAGGGACAGTGGTACGTAGCCAGGGTGTGACGAAGGAACCCCTGGAAAACAGGAATCTCCAAAATCGCGCTCCATGGGAGCGCAGGAATCTTGGACTTAGAAAACAACATTTTTAAGTTTCCTTCGCCATCCTGCACTCCTATGGAGTGCAATTATCAGGTCCATATTTCCAGGGGTTCCTTCGTCACACCCTGGCTACATACCATAGTCCCTAATGGGACAAAGAGTATTCATCGATGATCCGTCAGCATCGCTCGGTTGCTGAGACGATTGTGGGGGGTAAAAGGCTTAATTCTAGTGTTTCTGCGCAGATGTCATTATTCACATAGGTTGATATGGCTTTTGCTCGTTGATTTTGTAAATCACGTATTTCAGCTCTGTAATAATCTATGAGAAGCGTGTTATTCTCTATTATTGCACTGCGGCTTTCTCCAGAAAAGAAGGTTTTTAAAAGACAGATGTAGCTGTCTTTGGCACTGTATAATAGGTCTTTCCATTTGTATCCCGGATTAGAATCTATAGGCAAGCTTAGTGTAAAATTTTGCATCTCTAGGCGGCCTATTTTTTGCCCACTAAGACGCATTTTCCCCTGTATTTTTTCTATTGAGGAAGAAAACATTCCCGATTCTCTTTTTAATTCCTGGATTTCCCCCTTTATTTCTTCTTTAGAAGCATTTTGAGGTAATCCGCAAGCTTGATAAATTGTATTATTTGTAACAGAGATCATAATCCCTCTTTTTTATTATAAATAATACAATAAATCAAAGTTAATTTCACTGGTTTTTATGTAATAAAAACGTATTATTTAAAATTTAACTTAGCAGTATAGGTGTTTTAACTAATTTCTTTATCCCATTAAGGACAGTGGTACGTAGCCAGGGATAGGTTAAAACGGCCTTGTTTTACAGCGTTTTTACGACGGATTTCCGGGGAACTATGTCATAAAAAATGTCGTAAAATGTCGTAAAATGTCGTAAAAAGTTGCTGAATATAACCTTTTATGACATAATAAAGAAAAAAGTGTCGTAAAATAATGGCTTTTGACCCTAAATTCACTATTTCTATTCCCATAGCATCTGCGCTTACTTCTATTGAGCGTACTCGCGGTTTTTTGGAGGCTGCAACCCTTTCGAAGGACTGGATATCTAAAATGCAGGCCCGTGCATTAATTTTAGAAGCTCACCACACAACGCACATAGAAGGTACGCACTTGAGTTTGGATCAATCCGAAAGACTTATCTCAGGGGAAAAAATGCAAGGCGTCGACTCTGAAGATGTCAAAGAATTGCTGAACTATAGAAAGGCATTTGATTTTGTTGCTGACTATGTCTTTTCTAAAGGAAGAATTACTGAAGGTTTAATCAGGGAAATTCATAGACTCTTAGTAGAGGGCGTAAGAGGTGATGCAGCGCAGCCTGGAAAATATAGAACCATTCAAAATTATGTTGCTAACTCTAAAACTAAAGAAATCATCTATACTCCGCCCGCGCCTTATGATGTTCCTGTTTTAATGACTGAATTGACGGATTGGCTGCAAAATGAACAGACAATTCCTCCGGTTCTTGCTGCTGGGATAGCGCAGTTTCAGCTCGTCCATATCCACCCGTTTGTAGATGGAAACGGTAGGAGTTCACGCCTTCTTTCAACTTTGTGTCTTTATCGTTCAGGGTATGATTTTAAAAAACTTTTCACCATCAGCGAATACTATGATCGCAATAGACAAGATTACTACCATGCGCTTCAATCAGTTAGAAATAACAACATGGATATGACTAGTTGGCTTGAATATTTCTGCAAAGCCTTAGAAACCCAAATGCATGAAATCCAGCTCAAAGGATCACAGGCTATGAAACTGGATGTTTTAGTGCTTCAGCATAAGCTTTCTGCAAGACAGAAACAAGCGTTGGAGAGTCTAATGGCAAGGGAGAAAGATTTCAATATTCAAGAATATGAGTTGCTTTGCCCGGGAATAAATAGACGTTCTTTGCAAAGAGATCTTGCCGATCTCATAGAAAAAGGGATCATTATGCAAGAAGGAATTAAAAAAGCGGCCCGTTATAGGCTAAAATTGCCTTAGTTCGTTTTTTACGACATTTTACGACACGTTTTTATGACACAAACAAGCAGCTAGCGTCGTAAAAAAGCTTTTACTACCTTACTTCTTGAGACGTTTCTCAACTTCTGTATCGCTTAGCCATTCTTTTGTTTGCATAAGGTGATTAAATTGATAGGTTAAAATGGCTTTATCAGCTGTTTTAAAAAAGCGTTCTGCACCTGAATACTGGTATCCTTGGAACGGGATATTTAAAGACTCTAATTCAGCCTTAACAGTTTCTAGGTTTTCTTGAAGATCGTCTATGAAAATAACTTTTGAAGGATAGAAATCCCCTTTCTTAAAAAATGCTTTTAATACCTCTCCTTTTTTATAACCTTTGGAGAATAAAACCCCTTCTTCAAATAAGGGAGCAGGAGTTCCTTCTTTTTTAATCTCTGTTAAAAAATAGCGCTCGATCTTTGGAAAAGAGGACCTAAAACTAATATCTAAGCTTTTTAAGTGTTCGATGCGCCAACGCTCAACTTGGGGAATCACTCCAAATGTTCCTGTAGGGCAGCTTGTTAAAGCGATCACTTTAACGCCTTTTTCTTGGAGGGTTTTAATAAGAGAAGGCATTTCTTTTTCAATGAGAACTCTTTCAGGCAGTAGCATGCTTAGGCTTAGTTTTTCCTGTAAATCCTTTTTCTCTTCCTCTGTTGTAGCCTTTAACATAGCTTGCTTTACAAGGGGAAAAAAGAAATCGTCTGCATAAGGGTGAATGAAGTGGTCTTTGGTTGTAATTAAAACTTCATCCACATCAAAAACAACAAGGGTTTTTTCATCTGATTTTTCGATTTCCTCTGCTAACTCTTTCATCGAAAATATCTGTGTAGAATAAACAGGTGATACAGCAAGTAGAGAGATAAGAAAAGATCCGATGATTTTTTTGATCATATATGTTCCTTTGTAGCTTCTGATTTTAAGGATTTTTGAAAAAAGGCAATAGTTTTTTTCCACGAATCTTGACTAGCATGTTGATCATCCGCAATTGTTCCTCCCATAGAAAACCATTTTTTACTTACAGGATGATAATACGAGGAACCAGGTAGAGGAATGTTGGGAATACCAATTCCATGCCCAGCTCTTGGATAGGTCAAGTGTTCGCAGGAAGTAGGAGACTTGTGTGCTTTAAGCCTTTCTTGAATTTGAGAGGCGTACAAGGTAGAGGGCCACATTTGGTCATCTCCGCTAGAAACCAATAAAAGGGGAGCCCGAATTTTTTCAACGGGAATGGCTGCCGCTTTAAAAGCCTCTTCATCTTTCATTCCTTCTAGAAAATTTTGCACTGTATTTACAGGATGATTAGCATCTTCTCCGTTGCCATTACTAAAATCTGCTTTAGAAACGCTTGGCAAGGGAGCTAAGGGCTTGTTCTTGTAAAGCCATGCATTAACAGGTGTTTCGCTTAAGCCCCCGTAAATCACGCTACTTGGAACAATAGCTCCGATAGCCTGAACAGATTCAGGAAATAGTGAGCCTAAAATCAAGGCCAATTCAGCTCCTCTTGATGCTCCATAAACTCCTACGCGAGAACCATCAAGATAAGACTGGGATTTAAGCCAACTAAACGCTGTTTCAAAATATTCTAGGGGAATATCTTGGAGATTTGAAGGAAGCCCTTCTACGCCAAAATAGCCAAGCGCTAAAACCCCAAAGCCATGAGAAGCTAAAAGCTGCGCGCGATTCTCTCCCAGTCCTCCATTTGACCCGCTTAGCGTAATTATTACAGGAAGGGGTTTATCAGAAGGCGCAAGAAACAAAATGCCCACGAGTCCATTTTCTTGAACGGTAATCCTTTTTACTTCCTCGGATTTACGCAAGCGCACAATTTCTTTTGTAGCAATCTCTTGTTTTCCTCTAAACACTTTAAACGTAACAGAAAATGCATCTCCTTTTACCTTAAAAGCAGAAAAGTCCAAAGGATCTGGCTGCATAGACCAAAGCAAACCCATAGGATCTATTTGACTGTAAGAGCCTTCCCTTGGCGACTCCGCAGAAAGATCAACAACACCCTTTTTATTTGCTTGGAATAAGGCCGAGGAAACCCATTTCGTATTATTATCATCAGTTGTTTGAGCTTGAATAGAAATAATCTCGGCGGGAATTAAGTTATTAACAACAATACCGATCTCTTGATCCAAAAGAGATTTTTCTGAAGATATTTCAATAATAGGCAATTCTGTTCCGGAAAAATAGGGAACCGCAGTCACCGCAACAATCGAAGAGAAAGAAAGAGACATGAATGTACCTATCCCTGATCCTGCCCCGACGCAGATGATTGAGCTTCCTGTAAAAAAACTTCTGGGGTAATTTCTCTCTTTAATAGTTTTTGAACAGAATCTAAATCTACAGGATTAAAATTTATGGCCTGTACAACATCGGCACATTGATGTATTTTTAGGTCTTTGTAGTCTTGAATGAAATTGTTTTGATTTTCTTCAGTTTGAAGATAACCCAAGAATCTTCTTAAGTTTTCTGGGTTCTTTTTTGAAATTCCGAATTGTAGTTCGTGCAATGCTTTTTCATTAAGGGTCTTGACTTCATCATTAAAAGTTTCATGCCTTCTCCTTAATCTTTCAGAGCAGATTAAGGCGACTCCTTTCGTTAACATAAAAAGAAAAACACCTGGAATGATGGATATAATAACTGCAATTGTTTTAATGCATTTAACGCATGGGCTATCTTGATCTTGAATATTTTTTATATTAACGAAGTAAGGCTTATATATTGTTGCACGATTTCCGTCGCTATCTCTTCTTGGGCCGCGGTATCCAGGTATCATTCTGGATAAACCATATGGAGTTAGTATGCAGTCAGCGGATCGTTCATTATATAAATACCGCAAAGGAGTAGAAAAAAAATTTCCCAAAGAATTCAACGTAGTAGTAAATGTATTCAAATTGTCTTTTTTGAAGTTTAATGCACTTAAATAAATCATGTTTTTTCTCCTAAAAAATAAATAACGCTGAATTTTGTAGCTGGCACAGCGATAGTTCCTAATGTCCTTAGATGGAAAATTCCATTTAGTTTATCATGTTAAGCAATACAACTAAACCATTAAGTTAATATTAAAAAATAATTTAATGCTAATTAATGTCAGACGTTATATTTCGTTAGATTTGTGTTTTAAAAATATTATTGTTCTTTCTGTCAAAAAATTCAATAACAAAATACATTGAATAGCATCCTTTAACAAGTAAGAAAAACAAATCTCATCTAAAGAGCAAGTGTCTTATAATAAGCTGTTTGTGTTTATTTTATCAAGATTGTTATCGATAATTGCATGATTCGATAATAGTGATTGGTCTTATTTGCAAAGGTGGTAATAAGAACCTCTTTAATTATCGAATATTGGCAATTTCGATAATAACAGGTAAGGTAGAGAAACTCTTTTTTTGTTAACGCGAATTTCGATAAGCGAAAAGTGTAAATTCTTATCGCAAGCTTATCGATTTTATGCCTTTTGCTTATCCAAAAGTCTCTAGTTGAAATTCGTCCGCGTAAACCTCGTTCGCACGTAGGCGTTTTCTTGTAAAAACCTGACGCCGAAATTCAGGCATTGATTTTCCATCATATCAAAACTCTTTTACTGTTAGTAGCTTATGTCCCACCAAGAATTTTATGCCGAAAGTAAATGAAAAAGATCGAGATTTCTGCTATCATTTTTCCAATTTAAAAAATTAAAATACGCCAAAGTTTGCATAGAGGATTCTTTTTAAAATGCTGCTAAATCCATTTTCCAATACGAGGACAGTGATCAAGGCAATTATTTTTGATTGCGATGGAATTCTAGTGGATACAGAAGAACTCAAATTTCAAGCGTGGAAAAAAACTCTAGAAACAAGGGGCATTATTTTAGCCCCTGAACGCTACCAATCCCTAATAGGGCACACCGGGTTATCCATTCTAAATCAAATAGAGGAAGAGCATCGTGTCTCATTAGACCCTAAAATTGTTGATGAGAAGAATGAGCTGTACTGGGCATTGCAAAAAAATGGGGTGAAAAGCATTGCTCCTATGATTACTGTGGTCAACTGGGCTAGAACAAAGGAAGATAAAAAGGAATTATTATTGGGCGTTGCGACTTCTGCTTCAAGAAATGAAGTATTATTCAATTTGAATTATTTACAGATAAATGATGTATTTGATCTGGTTCTTTCCGGTAAGGAAGATCTAACAAAATATCAAAATCCCTTAGGTGTTAACAAACCTCATCCTTACATTTATTTAGAAATGAGTCTTCAACTAGGATTACAATCCCATGAATGTTTAGTATTTGAGGATTCAGAAGCAGGGGTATGTGCTGCTAAAAAAGCCGGATGTTTTGTGATTGCTATTCCTACTAAATGGACAGTTCAACAAAATTTTAGTGAAGCGGATCTTATAATTTATCCATCAAGTAGTGAAAAAATTATAGAAAATATTGAACGCTTATTTAAACCGTTAAATAAACTCTAATCTCGAGGGGGGGGAATATGCAAATTTGGTTAGATACCATTGATTATGAGGTGATTGCCGATGGAGCAAAAACAGGGGTAATAGCAGGAGTAACTACCAATCCAAGCATTCTATCGAAGACCAAAAATGTTACGGAAACTCTTACTACGCTTCTTGATATACAACCTGGACCTATTGCTGTTCAAGTCACTTCTGCCGATCCTCAAGAGATGATTAATGAAGGAATGCGTATCTTTGAATTTTCTTCTCGTATGATTATCAAAGTTCCGATCAATCGCAATGGACTTATTGCTATCAAACAGCTTAGGCATGCACAAGTTCCTGTATTAGGGACGGGTATATTATTTTCTACTCAAGCTCTATTGGCCTCTAATCAAGGAGCATCCTATATTTCTCCTTATTTTGGTCACATAGGAGGCATTGGAGATGCATTCGCAATATTGAAAACCATGGTAGAGATATTACGCGTGAATGAGTCCTCTACAAAAATTCTTGTAGCTTCTTTAAGAGAGCTAGATCATATCATTTTTTGTGCTTCTTTGGGAGTGGCAGCAGTTACCATTAAACCTGATTTATATTACAAATTAATCGCAGACCATCCTGCTGTTGAAGGTTTTTCACAAGGATTTTTGTCGGATTGGATACAAACTCATGGACAATCCTCTATAAAAGATGCCTTTTCAAGGATAAACAAATAATTAACTATAGGTTATATGATGTCTCAACATAAAACATGTTTAGCTAGCGACAATTGGGCTCCTGTGCATCCCTTGATTCTCAAATCTGTTGTAGAAGCCAATGAGGGTTATGCATCTTCTTACGGAGCTGATTCTTGGACGGCAGAAGCTCAAAAAATCATTCAAAACGCCTTTGAATCAAATTGTAAGGTATTTATTGTTCCTACAGGAACCGGCTCTAATATTTTAGCACTTAAGCTTGCATGCCGCAGGTATGAGTCTGTTATTTGTACGGATATTGCTCACATACAGTATCAAGAATCAGGAGCAGCTGAATCTATTATTGGGTGTAAATTACTCGCGGTGCTTAATGAAGGCGGCAAGATTACCCCGGAAGCTGTCAAGAAAAAATTAAAAAGTGAAAGGGCTTTTGGTAAACATTCTACCTCTCCTCGAGTTTTATCTATTACACAGCCTACTGAAGTTGGAACCGTGTATCATTTAGAGGAGCTTAAATCTCTTTCAAAGCTTTGTAAAGAGGAGGGCTTACTTCTTCATATTGATGGAAGCCGCCTTTATAATGCAGCAGTGAGTCTTGGGTGTTCTTTTCAGGAGCTTTTAGCTGCAAGTCAAGTAGACATTTTGTCGCTTGGAGGCACAAAAAACGGGTTAATGGGAGCCGAAGCTCTTCTAATTTTTAACACCCATCTAGAAGAGGGCAGCGACCACCTGCAAAAACAAACGCTGCAACTTTTATCAAAAATGCGTTATCTTTCAGCTCAATACATTCCTTTTTTTAAGAATGATTTGTGGCATATTCTTGCAGCTCAAGCTAACGAAAAAGCTCAGGAGATCGCTTCTTTAATTGAAGAAACTCCTCATCTTAGTTTAAGTTATCCCGTAGAAACCAATCAGATCTTTTTTACTGCTCCTGCTGCTTGGATTCCTTTAATTCAAGAAAAAATCTCTTGTTATCTATGGGATGTAGAAAAAAGAGAAATACGCTTTATTACTTCTTGGAATACTTCGGAGCAAGATGTAATAAATGTAAAACTAGCGCTTTCTGAAATATCTAAACATTCAATCTAGTATGCAAAGGGTTACGTAAGAAAATGGGGATAAGTGCTTTGACTTGGTTTAGATTTTTCGTTCCATCTTAAAGTTTGTTAACTCAACACCGTTTTGCATCATAATTTAGTGATTTTTTTGCTTCTCTTCGTTCCATTTTGTGACGCAATCAATAATTATGTGAGCTCTTTCTTCGACTGGTCCAGGAGGAATATGAACAATTTCGTACCCCATTGCATGGTAATTTTGTTCTAAGTACTGCGCTTTTTGTAATGATTCTTGGAGATCTTCATTGCGTGCAGGTCCAGGCACGACAAAGCCAAGGCTATCAATGAAAAACACTCTATTGTTAAAATATTGTGTGTCAATTGATGCTTGGACGCGATCAATCACACATTGATATAAAGTGCGCTTTTGTAAAAGAATATATGAAATCCCATCAAGATGACCTCGATCGAAAAATGCAATAGGCGCCGATGAATTCTGCACTTCCATTTGTCTTTTTGCTATCAACTCATACATTCTTATGTGATAATCATCTGCTTTCCATGGACTTTCGATATTTTTTTTTAATCCTTCTTCAATAACCTCTGTTGCAGCTTCGGGAGCAACAAGGTATCCGCGCTTTGCTAGATAATTAATGATTGAAGTTTTACCTGCTCCAGGTCCACCTGTAAGAATATATCTCTGTTGACCTTCCTGAAAGCTAGTTGCACCGCCCTGGATAAGATCAGAAATCTTACAGGATTCACTAGTAGTGACATTTTTTTTTGACATTTCTAAAATTTCTGCTTCGTTAGGGTTTTGTGCAACTAAGGCCTTAGCTTTCATCTCTAGGTTTTACTTACAGGATGATAAGCAGACCCCGATAGGGATATTGGGAATACCCATTCCATGCCCGGCTCTCGGATGCATCAAGTGTTTCCACGAGCATTGGAGATTTCTTCAAGCCAAGCCGCTTTTGTAGTCTCGCAAGGGGCTGTATTTGCAATATCAGTAGCTTTTACAAAAGCTTCTTCGCTTCCTTTTACTTTTGGAATATAGATTTCCAAAATTGTACGCAGAGCTCTTGACTTTAATTCCTTATTAAATATTGTCTTTGCAACTCTAAAGGCTGTATCTAAATAGCTCATAGAAAAATAAATTTCGACGATATCGTAGAGTATCCATGATTTTTTGTGATAGGGTTGATCTTCTGGCATTAAATTTAAAACTTCAAGGGCCTTTTTTAGATCTCTCTCTTTTCCTTTTTGAATATACCCAATAGATAGACCCTTGAGGTAACTTGATCTGTGTTTTTGAACTTATATAATCGTTAAAACAATAATAAAATCATTACATAAATTAAAACTTAGTATGCTTATTTTGAATGACTTGCGATTATTTGACTTTTAATTAAAAATATGATAAAATTAATTTTAATAAAAGACGGATTTAGGTAAAAAATGAGTATTTCTTTGAGTAAAGCAAGTCCTATGCTAAATGCAGACAAAGGAAATGCTGTAGAGCCCTATCAAATAAGCAAAACAGATGCTGCTGCTGCAAGTTATTTAAAGACCTACAAAGCGCTTTACTTAGGGGGAGAGGACACTTCTGAGAGCAAAATGATACGAGCTGCCACCGTTATTTCTACTCACAGCGAAAAGGAAATGGCTCTTCGTCTTTCTAACTATAAAAAAGTTTCTACTCATCTGAAAAATCTCACTGAAGAGCAGCTTTCAACCCTTTTAACTACTACTAACTCCATAGGAACAGGCACTGGAGGGGAGATCTTTTCCATAAAGATTGGGGAAGTACCTGTCTTTGTTAAGAAAATTCGACTCACCTCTATCGAAGAGCAAAATCCAAGATCTACCCAGAATCTCTTTAATCTGCCTGCTCACTACCAATATGGTGTGGGCTCAACGGGTTTTGGGGTGTGGAGAGAAATAGCCGCCCATGAAAAAACTACAGGATGGGTCCTTAACGGAGAGAGCCAAAACTTCCCTCTCATGTATCATCAAAGGGTCTTGCAGCGCTCTACGCTTCCAGTACCTGTGACAGCAGAAAAGTTAGAAGATAGACGCTTACATGTTCAAAACTGGAACGGATCGGAGTCTGTAAGAATGCAAGCAGAAGCAGCCGATACAGCATCAGCTGATATTGTTGTATTCATGGAGCACATCCCCAAAATGCTCTTTGAATCGCTTTATAATGAAGAGAATAGAGGTAATCTTTCCCTAATAGAGAAAGAGCTTAACACTGTAGTCGGATTTATGAAATCGCGAGGCTTCCTTCATTTTGATGGACATTTTGCCAATATATTAACTAACAATAATCATGTTTATTTTGCCGATTTTGGCCTGGCAATGCATCAGGACTTTGACTTTTCTCCAGAGGAAAGAGCTTTTTTTAATAAGCACAGAGATTATGATAGATTTTATGTTGCCGCAGAACTTGCTAAGGTAGCCGTTGCTCCATATTTCCAAGGGCCAACACCGTACTTTCAGGGCACAGAAAGCGAAGAGTTGTGGAATAACTATTATTCAACAGAAAAGATAATTATTACACTTCCTACTGATGTAGCATCCATTGCAAAAAAATACAGATCAATTGCAATTCTTATGGAAACTTTCCTAGCAGATCTTCGAAAGTCTAAAAGCACACCCTATCCAGAGGTTGAGCTCGCAAGGGAATGGGCTAAGCTTTAGCTCTTCGTCTTAGATTTAATTGAGATTTCAAAGGCAGGATGTCTTGTAGTACTACGAACAGTAGATAACAAATTTTATATTCTCCACAAGCAGACGAACTTTATTTTTACATATATGATTTACTGTTAGCAGGTTATATGCATCCAAGGAGTTTGGCTCCGAAATTAAATGAAAAAAGCTGAGATTTTTGTTATCATTACCCTTCCAAAGATACCTTTCAAGGATAAACAAAGAGGGAAGATGAAAAAGATTGATTTGCGAAGTGATACAGTGACAAGGCCTTCTTTTGCAATGCGCCAAGCAATATTTGAAGCAGAGGTGGGGGATGATGTAATGAGAGAAGATCCTACTGTTAATAAGCTTGAATCTTTTGCCGCAGAGTTGCTTGGGAAAGAAGAAGCCTTGTTTGTGACATCAGGAACGCAAGGAAATTTGCTTTCAGTGCTAGCTCATTGCGAAAGAGGAGATGAATTTATTGCGGGCACTCAATCTCATCTATATCCTTCCTTTTTACGATCTAAGGATATTATCATTTTAGGCGCCGAACTCTTACGTCTTGTCACGCATCTAGATGTCAACCAAGAAGATATGCAAGTTGTTTTATCTGCCTTTAGGGAGTTTTATTCTGAGGATCGAAGTGAAATGGAATGTATAAATACATTCTCTTCTGTTTACTAATATAAGGGTAAAGTTATGAAGATAGCTATTGTAGGCACATCGGGATCGGGCAAGACAACATTGGCAAAAAAGCTTAGTGAAGTTTTAGGCTGTATTCATATCGAACAAGACGCCTATGCTTGGAGCCCTGGTTGGATAAAAAAAGATGATGAAAAGATTTTGGGAGAGGTGAAGGAGGCTTTAAAAGCGCCTTCTTGGGTTATATGCGGAAACTATAGCCTTACACGCGATATTGCCTGGAAAGAGGCTACTCATGTTATTTGGCTCGCATTTCCCTTTAGAATCATTTTATGGCGTTTGCTTAAACGTACAATCCGCAACATCCTTACAAAGAAGGAAATTGCAGGAGGAAATAAAGAATCCTTTTACATGCAGTTTTTTACAAAAAAATCAATCTTTGTGTGGGCTATTCAAACTCACTCTAAAAGGAAAAAAACGTATAACCTCCTTCTTAAGTCAGGAGAGTATGACTCTTCTAAGATACTTGTCTTGAAGCGTCCAAGACAAGTAGATGAATTGATTGTAAAGGAATTATTTAAAAAAAGTGGAACATCGAGTTTAGCGCTTTCTGCAGATAAACAAGCGGCATCTAGATAGCAAATAACTTATAATAAGCAGCTTGGGTTAGTTCTATCAATATTGTTATCGATAATCACTCAATTCGCTAATAGCGATTGGCCTTATTTGCAAAGGTGGTGATAGCGATCTGCTTGATTATCGAATATTGACAATTTCGATTTTAGTCTTTCATCTCAGGGATAGGAGGAGGCATAAGACTTCACTTACTCAATGCTTCTTGATACATTTTAAGCAGAAGCATTTGTAGCTGACTGTCGTCTTTGGCAATTTTCTTAAGCAAAACAGGGTCTTGACGTTCGTAAAACCCACCTCTTCCTTGGTTGCAAGCTATACGTGTAGAGCAAATGCCCACAGCTTCTATAATTGTTGCAGCCTGAGATAGATTTTTTTCTCTAATAGCGCTAGCAACCAATTCTATAGTTTTTGTTGGTGACGGATGACTGTGATGTATATCCAATGTGCTGTGTGATTTTTGTGATTCTGTATATTCTACAGATTCTGAATCTTCCACAGGATGATATATTACATGTATCGCACCAGTTACGCTAAATGATGATGAAGTTGAACTAGACATGAATCCTCCTCGTCTTATTAAGTTAAATAAAACTTGCTCCAATTTAATACCGTTTAAAAAAATCCAATAATTTATTATTGTTGACAGGTATTTTTATAGATCAATTATATCATGTTGTTTACTTAATGTAATTAGTTATAATTATTTTAAAAAAACAATGTAAACCCTAGAGAAGAAAATCCATTGGATATATTGTTTTTGAGATTTCGCCTTCACTTAGTTGTGGGTTAGATAGGGGAGTTGCATTGGTTACATTTAGGCTTATAGGCGTTCCACATTCCTTTACAGCTGTTGTGACTTTATCTACGTTTAAAGGAACTATGCGTGGTAATAAATACCATGGTCCTTTGACCTCATTTAATATGTGAGTAATTAATTTGGTTTCACTAATCACTTTGTCAACAGATGTGGCTGAATCTTTAAATCTATTTGCTAAAGATTGGGTTATCTTTTCTCTTAAAAAGGGGCTTCCCTCATCAGCTAATTTTTCATCCAAACAGGCTTTCAGCTTAGATCCATCCTTAAAGCGAAGATGATCTTTTGTATTTAGATCACTTCGGGAGGTAGGTCTAGTGATATTAGAAGTTAGGCTCAAAGCATTTTGAGCTGCATTTTTGACTCCCTGAACACTTAGGTTAGTTGAATGAATATGATGTACATTATTTTGAGCTAATTGACTCTTTGCTCGAATGGCGTTCTTTTGCCATTCTTCTTCCTGTGGTGATTTTGAGACTGCTTTTACTGACATATACACTCCGTTTTAAAATTTAATAGACATTCCGGCTTTAATTCCCCCTTCCAATGGGCCTAAGTTCACAGGCAATGACATGGCCCAATTTAGGCAAACGCATAGAGCCGTGACAAGGGCAATGTTTATTAAGGAGGAAATAAAGCCGCTTTCTTTTTCTGCTCGTATTTCTTCTAACTTAGCTGCCTTGGATCCTAGCTTGGCAATGACTTTTGCATTTTCCGTCAGGCTTTCCTTAAGAACGCGTTGCTTCTTTTCTAGCTGATGCATATCTTCTTGAAGCTCAATAAGCATTTGACTAAAAGACGCTAAAGCCTTTTCTTTTTCTTCTTGATTAGCTTCTCTTGTTTGCGAGAGCTCTTCAATCCCTTCAGCTACAGCCTGCGCCTCGGTTGCGAAACTTTCATTCCATTTATGGGTCAAGGTTCTAAATGGGTCTATCTCTTTGCTTAACTCCTTAGCTTCGGTAAAGAACTCCTCATCTGAGGACTCGCTTTCAGATTCGTTAGCTAAAAGATTTTCTTTAATTCTGCGGAGTTGCTCTTCTCGGGAAGCGATTATTTTAGGCGCCTCCTTTTCAGCTGTCAATCTTTGTGTTTCTTGATACATATGATTGATGATTTCAAGAGGAGGGGCCTCATTTTCTCGATAAACTTTAGTAAAGGTGGAGAGCCACGCGGCAATGATTTGTGTTGTTTGGCTTGTGGGATCCAGTTGGTTAACTTTTTGTTGAATAGCGGCAAGCTCGGCTCCAATGCGTCTGCGCAGCGCGCTTTGAATGAGTTCTATCGACTGGATTCCCCTGTTTGACAGAGCTTTTTGCGGCATTTGAGGAGGGTGGGGCATGATTATTCGTCGATCTGCTGACGTTATTAATTGAGACGTTGTTGGATTTAAAACCCTATTTACTGCCTCGAGGAAAATGGTAGCAGGATCAAGGCTGGAATCAAGGGAACCTTCAGCTTTTTTTGATTCAGATGGTTGAGATGTTCGCCGCTCTCTTGTATCTAAAAGTTGGCAAGTGGCATAATTTACTGCTTGGGTACTCATATAAACCTTTTTAAATCTTGTAACTCACTTGGGATGCACTTGGTTTTAGCCCACATATTTTTTGTCCAAAAGTTACCAATCCTTTTAAATCTCTTTTATTTAATTCTAAGTTTTGGAGATCGCTTTGAAGAGATTGAATTGTTTGCGCACTAGCTGCAATCTTTTGGCTCTGCTCTTTAAGGGAGGATTCGGCTGCCTCAAGACTCTCAGATAAAGCTTTAGTTTTTGATGCCAAATCGATTTTTTTATTCTCCAGATGCTCTAAATCTGCTCCATCTACCTGATTCATTTGGGCTTGCATTTTTCGCCATTCGGCCATTCGATTTACCTGGGCATCAAAGGTGTCTTGAATCTCTTCCTTAACTGCCAGGTCCAATTCTTGGGTTCTTTCAAGGACAACTTCTTTCATTGCTTCCTCTCTTCTTTGAAAACTCTCTTCAACTTGATCCCAAGTAATCTGTCCAGTCTGAAGCAATTGAAGGATGTGCGCTTGCGCTTTGATGCTCATATATTTTCAACTTTTTTTAAGATAGAGATTGAATATGTTTTTAGCTGCAGAACCTCTTTGTCCTGCTTTGCCATTTGGCTGCTTGTTTCTTGCGCTTCCAAGGCTATATTGCGTAAATTTTGATTCAGTTGGGATAGCTCTCCATCCAAGACTTGGAATTTCTGCTCATTTTCGTCGCTTTCTTGTTGTAAGGACTTAACAAAAGCCTGATCCTCTTTAATAAAGGCTTTTTTGCCTGCTTCGATTCTCTCCGATATTTCTTGAGCATTGCCTTGGATTTGGTTTATCTGGGCGTGCGCTTTTTTAGCGGATTTTTGTAATCTTTTCTCCATGGCAACAAGTCTTTTTATGTCAGCTGTCGTTTCCTTCACGTATCGATCTAAATCAAGTGATTTTGGCAGATTTTTCTCAATATGATAGTGGATAGCATCAATGAATGCGTTCAGCTGCTCGTCGTTTGGAGCCGCTTTCAGGACGGGGCGGATTGCGTGATATAAAAGTAAGCAAAGACCTCGAGCGATGCCGGACTCTACCATGGCTGTTTCACATTCATTCAAGGCTTCCTCAGAAAAGAGCTCTGATGAACGCATGTTTTGAAGCACAATCGGCCAAGGGGAAGGGGGCATTCTTAAAATCAAGGTTAGCCTTTCAGAGGAGGGTGCTGCTGCTGAAATTTGCCTGGTCTCTACGGATGCAGATTGTAAACTCATCGAAGTCTCCCTTGCAGTTCTGTGTTTAAAGCTTGGGCTTTTTGGATGGCTTCTTGCTTCTCTTGCTGAGATTGGCAAATGTTGAATAGTTGCTCCTCTGCCATTTTTTGTGCGTCATTGGCTAGTTTTTGCAGGAATGCCCCTCTTTTCTGATCCGATTCTTCTATAGCTAATCTAGATGTTTGTAAGTGAGATGGATGATCAGAAGAAAGCTGGAGGGATGAAATGCTCTCACTACATTGCTTTGCGATGTTTTCACATTTAGCTCTCATTTCTTTTTGTTTGAAGATCTCGCCTAAAATTTTGTAATGAATCAAGACCGATTGCGCCGTCCACCAATAGTATTTATAGCGAGTAAATTTAACCTCATCGCATGCAGTTTTTGAGACAACGACTGCAAGCTCTTGGGGTACAAGAGCAGTAGCTCTCTCAGGATTAAGAACTTCAATCATTTGTTCTCCAAATGTATGAGGAATTTCTTCGGTGAGTGGTTGATTGTCAAAAGGGGAGATAGCGGCAGTGGAATTTTCAATGGGGAAGTTCTGGCAAAGCGCGCGATAATCGGTTAAAACCCATTTGTCCCAGGGCCAACCTCTTTCTAAGACGGGACACTGCATGGGCTGAAAGAAGAAGGGCTCAGTCAGAATCTCGCGAAGTTTTTCCATTTTTTGAGATGTTTGAATCCATTCATGCAGCTGCAAAGAAAGGGGGTCTTGCCAATCAACAAATTCTTTTTGGATAGAGTTTAAATCAATCATGAGATCACGCAAAATTCATCATCATCTTGCCCTTCGAGAGCTTGAATCCGAAGTTGTAAATTGTGGTTGCTTCTTTCAATCTCGGCTAAACAAGTTTCCATTTGATCGTTTCGATCTCGCTCGATTTGAACATCTTGTTGGATCGAAACAATAAGTCTTGCTTGTTCTTCTAATTGCTTTTGATGTTCAAAGTCCTTTTGAATGCGGATGAGCTTTTCTTCTCTAAGATCTTCTCTTTGTTTTTCTAAAACAGCCGAATGTGTTTGAACGGCTAATTGATGTTCAAATTTGAGATGTTCGAATTGGTCCTTGAGCCCTTGCAGGATCAAGGATTTTTTTGTTTTAGATCCATAAATCCGATCAAATTCTTCAGTAATATCGTTATGCTTTTGATAGAGAGCTATTAAGGCTTCCATCTCAGCTCTAAATTGTTTATCCTTTTTTTGGAGCCTAATGACTTTCTCTTCAGACACAACATTGCCAGCCATAGATTGATAAAATTGCCATTGAGTGGCTGCATCAAGGCCTGATTGGATGAGCATATCTGAGATGGCTTGAGGCTGCAATCCGAGCATTTCTTTGGGTAGAGCCTCTTCCCACCTCAAAATAGCGCTTGCAAATTGATGGGTGGAAAAAGCTGTCATAGCAGCATTTTCAAAAGGGCAAAGTGGGGCTATATTTAGTTTTGCGCAAAGGCTTCTATAGTGGATTAAATCCTTTTTATTCCAAATTCGTTTCCCTACAACTACGGGTTCATCTGCAATGGGCGTGCCAAAAGCTGTAGCGAATTTTTCTTTTGCCTGTTGGACCTTTTCTCTAAGGGTACTAGCTTGGGTTTCCTCAGCAATCTCTTGGGCGCTACGTCTTATTTTTTTAGAAAAACGATCTTGGCAGTGGGCATAGGTTTGCACGATTTCTTTTAAACTAGACTGAACGGGCCTCGTTTCAGTTTGAACTGCCTCAATGACCATGGTACTCAAGATTCACTCTCCTATTTTCTTTATAGATCCAGATTGCTAGGAGACAAATAATCATCTGTCATGTCTCCGTTCTGATAGGGATCGTAGGGTTTTGTTAATGGCCCAAAAGTCCAAAGTACTCCTTTTTCCAAATGCATATGCCCATAATAATGGGCAAAGAAATTCCAATATTTCATTTTCATTGCATCAAATGTATTTTCCACAGCTTCTATTGCAGTTCTGCAATTATTTAACTGACCAATTGAGTCATTCATTTGTTTATGAAGGTTAACAATGGCCTGATTTTGGCTCTCTAATGAGAGATGCGGAGCATCAGTTAACACAGGCCTAATCTGACTATCGCATTGTCGGTAAATTTCCCATGGATCTTTCGGATAAAGGAGAGTATCTTTTGTTTGGGTGGGTGTACTAGAATGAGAGCTTTGAGTCCAACCCACCCCGTTTTCATAACCGGTAGGGATAGTGTGAAAATGCCTAAAATAATTGGCTTGCAGCAGGGTTACCTGTGCATCAATAGCTTCTATTCTTGGACTAATAGAGAGAGCGCTGCTTTTGATTGCTAAGATTCTTTGCTGCTGTGTGGCAATTTCAGATTGTTGAACTTGTACAAGGCCTGTTTGCTCAGCTTGTAAAGTAGCAATTGCTTGGTTCTGTGCGGCCTTTTGTTCCATTAATAATCTTAAGGCTTCTGTGACTGCCTGTGTTGTTTTTTCTTTTTCTGTAATCAGTTCATTCACGTTATTCTGTAGAGCATTATTTCTCTTAAGAGATAACTGCATCAAAGTTTGGTTTGCTGAATGTGTTTGTATTGGATTCATAGTTTTCTCTTAATATTGAGGAGGAGATGAGTTTGCCCCCATTGCAGAATGAACATGTTTATGATACTCATGAGCTAACATATCTAGCTTCTGCTGTTTTTTTATAGTTTGAGCACTCAGATTAGTCACACGAGTTTCTAATGTAGTAGCTATTCCTGAAATACTATTCCTTAAATCTGTTGACATTTTGCGGATCAGCTGATTTTCGGTTGTTAGTCGATTTTTTTCTAGATCATCCGCTTCAATCAAGCCTTTAAGCATTTCCATGGCTTCATTGATTGCTTTTATGTTCAATTCGCTCTCATTTAGCAACTCATTGATTCGGGCATGCAAGGCTAGGGTTTGATTTTGAGAACACTGAATTAAGGCATTCATAATTTCACATATATTTATTTTTCAGATATGCAGTATAACGAAATCACATAAAAGCGGACATTAAATTATTTTGTTTAAATTATTTAATTACAAATATTAATTTAATTTTATTTGAATTTCATTTTATGAAAATTTTGAGTGAATATAAGGTTTTTGACAAAACGAGACAAAATCCAAATAGAAATATGAATTAGATTTATAAATCATTAACAGCTAATGAGATGAAAGATTTTATGTCTTTATTTCCTTAAATCTGGTATTCTGGTGTTAGGAGGGAATTTTATGAGTACAAAAGGGGATCTGTTCCGGATGACAATAGACATTCCGGCCAAAGATCATAAAAGACTAAAAGCTCTTTCTGCAGTTATAGGAAAAAGTATGCGCGAAATCGTGGGAGAATGGATACATTCTAAACTCACAGGAGAAGATTATCCTAATGCTGAAACGCTAAAAGCAATTGAAAGCATAGAAAAAGGAAAAGACTTAGTAGAAACAGAGAACGCGCAAGACTTATTTCGTAAACTAGGGATTTGATGCTTAGACCCATCTATTTACGCGCATTTGAAAAAGAAGTTGAAAAAGCAAAAAAAAGAGGCTTGGACATTTCTAAATTGAAAGCCGTGATGATTGAACTTATTAATGAAAAACCCTTAAGCGAAAAACACAAAAACCATAAACTAAAGGGTAATTTTGAAGGCTATTGGGAATGTCATATTACACCCGATTGGCTTTTAGTTTATAAAAAAGACAAAGAAACCATTTACTTTGCTAGAACAGGCTCTCATTCAGATTTATTTTAAAAAGTTGTAGGTGAAATCATACCCTTTTCATCCTTCAGCCTTTTTGGTAGAGGGCAACGGCGGTTGCGTAGGCTTTGCAGTGGCTCATCGATAGGAGGACTTGGGGGTTGCTAAAGGTTGCTTTGGCTTTTTCGGAGAAAAAGACTTCGGGCTTGCCCTCTTGGTTGTTGAGGATTTCCATGTCGTGCCAGGCAAGGGTTTTGCCAATGCCTACGCCGAGGGCCTTGGCAATGGCTTCTTTGGCGGCAAATCTGGCAGCGAAATGGGGGATGGCATCTTTATATTTAGAGCAGTATTCTAGCTCTTTTTTAGTAAAAATTCTGTTTAGGAATTTTTCTTTGTATTCTTTGATGCTGCTTTCAATGCGCTCAATCTCAATAATGTCGTTTCCAATACCTTGCATATTAACCTTAGTTTTGGGTTATTATCTGTCATCGTAAGAGTCATCATTGTCATATTGATGAGAGCTTGGCTCTTCATCGGCAGCGTTGCAGAAAATCATTCTTCCAGAGGTTGTATGTTTCACAGAGAGGACTTGGGCTTCGATTGTTTCGCCAAGGTGTCTGCCTCCTCCGTTCACTACAACCATGGTGCCGTCTTCAAGGTAGCCAACGCCTTGCCTTGGTTCTTTGCCGTAGCGCTGAATTTTAATGCGGATAAGCTCTCCTGTTTGCATAAGAGGCTTCAAGGCATTAGAAAGAGCATGAATATTAATAATTCTTACGCCTTCAATAGAGGACATTTGCACGCGGCTGATATCAGCTGTTAAAATGTTGCTATCAAGAAGCCTTGCAAGGCGAACAAGCTTAGCATTTCCGTCTTTGACTTCAGGGAAATCTGTGTCATTGAAGCGAAGGCCGAGGTAATCAAGAGATTCTAGCTTCTTAATGACATCGAGTGATCTTTTTGCTTTTGACTTAGACACTTCATCGCCTGTTTCTACTTGAGCATAAAGCTCTTTCATTACAAAGCGAGGAACAATAAGTTGATAATCGAGCAATCCTGAAGAAGCTAAATCAATCATTCTAGCATCGCCAAAAAGAGAGATATCGAGGATAAGGTCTTTCTTTTTTTGCCCTGTAGGGGTAAGCCTTACAAAAGGAATGCTGATATAAAGCTCATCTGAGCCTCTAAGAGTCATGATTGTTCCTAAATAGATTCCAAATAGGAAAAGAGCAATTTTTATAATTTCTAAGGTTTGAGGTTGCAGCGCAATAGAAATAGAGCTGATGTCTAACATGGCATTAAAAATAAGGAGGAGCGCTTCTCCCATGAGATAACCAATAAACATCCCCATGACAGCTATATTTAATGAGCGCAAATTAAATCTTCTAAAAAATGTATCAAAGCCAATGAGGAGAAAACCAAAGGCAGCGCCTATGCCAATACCTATGGCTACTTTAATTGGCATGGAGGGAAGCGGGCTTGAAATCATGTAGATGGTCATGAAAAAAATGCTGAGGATGAAAAAAAAGATACGTGTGAAAGCAAGAGAAACGTTCATGTTAATCCTATTATTAATTAATAAATGCTATTCTAAGTTGCTGGACCTTTTTTGTCGATCCTGCAAAAATAGAACGAACTGTTTTTATTGGAGGACAAGTGCGTATATCAAGACAAGTGGCTATTATTTTTTCAGGATTAATATGGTTAGGGGTGGGGTTTCTTCTTCTATCAAAAGGGTTAAAGCTTATTGCTTTTGCAGCTTTATCAGGAGAGTCTTTTTGGCTTATGCAAAAAATGCAAACGTTTTGGGGAGAAAAGCAGCAAGCAGCTCTTTTTCTCATATCGGCAGGCCTTCTTGTAGGGTTTATCAAGGGACGTTTTCTTCTTGCTAAAACAGTGAAGCGTGTAGTGGAAAGAATTGTTTCTTTACCAAACCCCATTCCCCTTGCCCAAATTTACGATAGACGTTATCTCATTTTGCTATCCATCATGATGAGCCTTGGGATGGGATTAAAATTTGTAAATCTGCCAAGCGACATTTTAGGCACAATCGATGTAACAATAGGCTCGGCCCTCGTAAACGGCGCCCTCATCTACCTGCGCTACCTCGTCGCCCTCGGCAAAACCCTCAAATCGTAGAATAACAGAGAGAGATAATTTATCCCCTCTCTCTCTTTTCTTCCTCTGTGGTTTCTTGTCTCTGTGGTTTATATCTTGGCTAAGACTAGAGAGGCAAAAGACTTGCATTTTTTTAACCACAGAGACAAGAAACCACAGAGGAAGAGGGAGAGAGAGAAAAAAAACCTCTTTGTTTGAATCATTTGTGGTAGGCGGAGCCTTTTTGGATTTCGAGGGCTCTATAGAGTTGTTCTAGGAGGATAAGTCTTGTCATTTGGTGCGTGAAGGTGAGGGGGGACAGGCTTAAAAAGCTGTCTGCTTTTTGGCGGATTTTTTCGGATAGGCCGTCTGCTCCGCCTATTACTAAGTTAAGGCGGGAGCCTCCTTTGATGAATTCTTTATTTAGCCAAAGAGCAAGCTCTTCGCTAGTGAAGAGTTTGGCTGCAGGGTCAAGGCATGTATAAGAGGGGAGTTTTTCTACTTTTTGCGTGAGTTCTTCTAAATTTTTAGCTAAGATCCATTCAATTCCCATGACATTTTTTAGTCTTGTGGTATATTCATCTAGGCCTTCAACCAGCCAAGATTCTTTAACTTTTCCAATGGTGTAAATAGTGACTTTAAACATATTAGGTTTTTTGTATTGGGATCCACATAGAGAGATGTTTTCCTTTAACATCCCTTTTTTGAATCGCCCTATTTTATGGTATGGGTTTTTCTTTGCATTAGGATTTTTTATTGCTTATCTTACCACTCTTTTTCTTTTACGTGGGTATTTTAAAGAAAACCCTAAAGAAGCTGCCGGGTTATCTAATAAAATGGCTGCGCACACCATTGTAGAAAAAATCACTCTTTATATTGTACTCGGAACGGTGATTGGAGCAAGACTTGGCGATGTGCTCTTTTACCAAGATCTTTCTGAATATCTTACCCACCCCTTGGATATCTTTAAAGTTTGGGAAGGAGGACTTGCGAGTCACGGGGGCGTTATGGGCGTAATGGTCGGGATTTATTTAAGTGCGCGCTCTTTAAAAAAGAAGTTTCCTACCTTTTCTTGGGTGAGAATTTTGGACTTCTTAGCTATTCCTGCTTGTTTTGCAGGCACTTGCATACGTGTAGGGAATTTCTTTAATCAAGAAGTTTTAGGTAAGACTACAACACTTCCTTGGGGCATTGTTTTTGGCCATCCCGTTGATGGAGGGCCTATTACGCCTAGGCACCCAGCGCAACTTTACGAGGCTACTTTTTATTTGCTTCTCGCAGCTTTTCTTTATCTTATTTGGGAAAAAAGTTCCTTTATAAGAAAAACGGGCAAGCTTACAGGATTATTTTTTATTCTCTTCTTTGCTTTCCGCTTCTCTATAGAGTTTTTAAAAGTAGAGCAAAGTGTTTATCTAGAAGGGGAGGGGAGTCTTCTCATGGGACAGCTTTTAAGCATTCCGTTTATTCTTTTTGGAAGCTACCTATTATTTAGGCCTGAGCGTTAAGAGTTGCAGCGTCAACGGGAATATGGGGAAGAATTTTATCGCAGATTTCTAAGAGCTTATTTGTACGCGCCTCTTTTTCTAGGTAGGGGAATTGATGTTTCAGATAGGTGTTGTGCCATTTTAAGAATCTATCAAGAGATGATTCTTTAAGATTTCCCATAAGAGTGTACCAGGTGTACTTGTAGAGGATCCAGATTCTTACATTAATTTGGGGAGAGTAAGGGGCAAGTTCAGGATGCTCTCTTAAATATTCCATACAGATTTGGCTGACAAACTCAAGATGGTTAATGTCTTTTCCTGCCTCCGCAAATCCCTTATGTTTTTCAATAATCATCTTAAGAAGAGGCGTTTCATGATCTAGGCGCACCCATCTGCAAAGCATATCGCCTTGAATTGTCCATAAATGGATTTTTCTATCAATTTCTTGTGTCTGTTTATTTAGCCCAAGTTCTTTAATTCTTTGGAAAAATTGTACGGTCATTTGAACGATATAAGAAAATGTTTGATGAGGGCTATCGATTAAATTACTTGCAATCTCTTCTTCAATTCTTTGCCCAATTCTGTAGGGGAGTTTTTCTAGAAGCTTGGCTTCATCGCTAAGGATTTTCCAGATGATGACTTCGAGTGTATCGCGCTCTTTGCCATTAAATGCAGGAAGCATTCGCGTTTCATGATAAGCATCTAGAATGAGAGCTTTAATATATTCTGGGCTTCCTTCATTTCTTGCAAGAACAAGTTCTGCTGAGATAAAGGCATAGACAGACTGAGGAAGATTAGGCCTTTCTTGGTTCTCTTTGCAAAATGCTTTAAGAGCCGATCCAATCTGTTCATCTGATAAATCTTTAGGAAGGCTGCTAGCAAGTGTATAAAGGGCAATGACTCTTCTTACGAGATCGGTTTGTTTTAGCGTGGGGTAAGCCTTTTTGCATAGATCTATTTGTCTTTTAATAAAATTCATGACCGCATTTTTTTGTTCTGCAAAATAGATTAAATGGAAAGAAGAGGCGGCAAAAAGCTTTTCGCCAAAAAGAGAAGAGATTGTAAAGGTCATCATATCTAAGGAAGCAAAGCTGGGGAGTTCGTGTAGGGACTGAAGCGATTCTTTGACCTTATGCTCTAGATGAGCTTGGCTAATTTGGGGCTCTTTAGCAGTAATCTCTAGAACAAGCTTTACAATGAGCTTATCAACTTTATCATATTCATCATAAGGAGACTTCAATTCTTCCGGCGATTTTCCGGAGAGCAGGTGGCGCTGCAAGGCCCAAATGGTTTTTGTTAGCTGATCAAGTTTAGGTTTCACCCCATCAATTGTAGCAATACACTCACTCATTTTTACAGCAAGTTGATGGGCAAAATGGTGAGGATGAAGATGAAAAGAGCTTTTATTTTGTGTTAGGGTTTTCAGGTTTTCTTTAATGAAAAAAGAGACATTCAGTTTGCCTTCCTGAGTAATTGCCTCTTTTTGATCTTGGATATGTTCTAGGTAATAGGTGACTTTATCCCACATTTTACGCAGCGCTGATATGCCTAAGCGGTAATGGGGAAATCTTTTCTGAAAATCAGGGGTAATATGATTGATCAGTTCTTCTTGGATTTTAAGCGACCATTTTTTTATGGAGCCGTGAGAGCGTATTTCTTGTTTAATTTTTTGAGAGAGGAAAAGACTTAAGTCAGAGTAGGGGTTATGAAAGTCTGGGGCTTCGTCAATGTTAAAGAGGGGATCATTAAATAGAGAGTCGGACTTTTTTTTTGTATGGGAGACGAAGGGTTGACTATTCACTCCCGGCAGAGGCGCTTCTGGCCAGAAACTATCAGAAGAGTGAGGTCTTGTTATTCTTGACATTCGTATACAAAAAAATAAGCTTGCGTATTCTCATGTCTACGCTATAGAGAACTTTTTTGTCTAATTATTTTTTCAAAAAATTTTTTTCTTACAAACAAAGAGGGATAAAATTCTCCCCTCTCTCCCTCCCTCTTCCTCTGTGGTTTCTTGTCTCTGTGGTTTTAAAAAAATGCAAGTCTTGTGGCGCTCAAGTGTTAGCGAAAGACAAACCACAGAGACAAGAAACCACAGAGGAAGAGGAGAGGGGGGTTATTCGGTCCTCTCTGTTAAAGGAGGGCGATGCAGGAGATTTCGATGAGGGAGTCCAAGGGGAGCCTTGCGACTTCTACTGTGACTCTCGCAGGTTTTATCTCCTCTCTAAATGTTTCGGCGTAAATTCCATTAACTAGTGCGAAGTCGGAGAGGTTTTTTAAGAAGATTTCGACTTTTACAACATGGGCGAATGTAAGATTTTGATCTTTTAAAATGGCCTCTATGTTGGAGAGGACTTGCTGTGTTTGTACTTCAATAGTATTGCCTGCAAGTTTACCTGTTTCAGGGTTAAGCGGAATTTGGCCTGAAAGGAATAAAAAACCGCCGGCATTTATGGCTTGAGAGTAAGGCTCTATGGCTATAGGCGCGCCTTTTGTTTCTACTTTGCGGATCATTTTTTTCCTTGCTGTTATAATGGTTTGTTGATGATAATCGGAAGAAATTGGTTATATACTAAAGGGGAAATAAAATGAATCAAAGTACACTTGCCGGACACTTAGGCGCCGATCCAGAGGTGCGTTTTACATCTACAGGACAAAAAGTTACAACTCTTCGCCTTGCTGCAAAAGCACGTAGAGGTTCAAAAGACAAGGGTGATGACACTATTTGGTGGAGAGTCACTGTTTGGGGTGAGCAATTTGATAAGATGATTGTGCATTTGAAAAAAGGAAGCGCCATCATGGTATTTGGAGAAATTAGCAAGCCTGAAATTTTTACAGATAAAGAAGGTAAGCCTCAGATCTCTATGAATATTACGGCTCACCATATTGCTTTTAGTCCTTTTGGAAAGCCTGAAGCATCTTCTCATGGTTCTTCCGAAGGATTTGGAAGTTCTCAAGAGAGCCCAGCTTATGCTGCAATGGGTGGAGAGAGCGCATTTGGTCAAGGAAAGGCTCCCGCAGCTGCTTCCTTTAGCGACGACGAAATCCCCTTCTAGTTTAACAGGGAGGGATAAAAAATCTCTCCCTCTCTCTTCCTCTGTGGTTTCTTGTCTCTGTGGTTTATCTTCTTGGCTAAGACTGATCATGCAACAGGTTAGCCAAAGAAATTAACCACAGAGGGAAGAAACCACAGAGGAAGAAAGAGGGAGAGGGAAGAAAAAAATACTTCTCAGTGGTGAATATAACAAGGTGTGAATTATGCAAGTGTCTACTTCTAAAAGTTTAAATGATCGTCCTTCGGCTGATATGCTTATTGTTCCTTTTTGGCAGGGTAAAAAGGGGGCTGAATGTGCTGCTCTTTCAAAAGAACTTCTCTCTTTAGTAGAAGCTCCTTTAAGCGCAGGCGATTTTTTAGGGAAGGAAGGAGAGACACTTGTTTTGTATCCTGAAAAGCAAAAAGAAAAACGCTTTATTCTGCTCGGCTTAGGGAATAAAGAAAAATGCACAGCTGAAATTCTTAGACGCTCTTATGCAGCAGCTATAAAGATAAGTCTTAAAAAGAAAAATAAAGCGTTAAATGTTCTTATTCCAGTTGGTTTAGAGCTTGAAAAGAAATTAGGTTTAATAGCTATTTTTGAAGGTGTTTTCTTAAGTAATTACGCCTTTAATAACCTTAAAGGTGCTTCTTTAAAGGAAACGCCTACCTCTCTTTTAGAAAAAATCTGTTTCCTAGGGCTTTCTAAAGAAGAGCTTGCTCTTTCTAAGAAAACGCAAATGCTTACAGATTGCGTGCATTTTACGCGGAATCTTGTAAATGGAAACGCAGATGATGTAAACCCTCAGATGTTAAGTAAAGAAGCTAAAGATTTAGCTAAAGAATTTCCTAAAATTAAAGCCACTATCTTTGATAAAAAAAGGATAGAAAAAGAAAAGATGGGACTTCTTTTAGCTGTAAATAGAAGCTCTACAAGAGAGCCTGCTTTTATTATTCTTGAGTATAAAGGAGCTCCTACTTCTAAAGAAACAACAGCTATTGTGGGCAAAGGAATTACCTACGATACAGGCGGCTTAAATATTAAAACTTCGGGTATGGAAACCATGAAATGCGACATGGCAGGTTCAGCTGTTGTTTTAGGGACATTAAGAGCTGCAGCTTTGCTTGGATTAAAAGCCAATCTTATCGGTATTATTCCTGCAACGGAAAATGCCATAGGCCCAGATAGTTATAAGCCGGGAGATGTTTATACAAGTTTAGCCGGGATTACAGTAGAGATTTCTAATACTGACGCAGAAGGAAGGCTTGTTTTAGCAGATGCCTTGAGCTATGTCGAAGAGCACTTTGCTCCTACACAAATTATTGATCTTGCTACTCTTACAGGAGGCATTGTTGTAGCTCTTGGAGAAGAGGTTGCAGGACTTTTCTGCAATAATGATAAACTTGCAGAAAAACTTAAGAGCGCAAGTGAGGTAACTGGGGAAAGGGTATGGAGAATGCCCCTTGTTTCTGAATATAATGACATGCTTAAATCTTCTGTTGCAGATATTAAAAATTCAGCCGGAAGAACAGCAAGCTCTATTACGGGCGCCTTATTTTTACAGAATTTTATTAAAAAAACGCCGTGGGCCCATTTAGATATTGCAGGGGCTGCCTACTACTCCGATCCTAAGTATTACCATCCTACAAAGGCTACCGGTATGGGAGTTAGACTTCTTATAGAATTGTTATCATGAAACTGCTCGCTTTTTTGCGTGAAAAATACCAAGGTCAATACTCTGTTAAGCAACTTAAGAAAATCATCGATGCTAAAGGGTGCACGGTAAATGGCAAGGTGGAAACAATTTCCACCCGGATGCTTGATAGGAAAGATGTAGTCACCATTAACCCCGATCTGTTAGTTGGAGCTGATCTTTCTTGTGAGATCCTTTACGAAGATGATTCCTTTTTAATATGCAATAAAAGTGCAGGATTAATTTCTGAAAATAAAACCTTCCAAGACCTCTTTAAGCAAAAATCTCTTTTTCTTGTTCATCGTTTAGATAAAGAGACCTCAGGTGTTTTAATCCTCGCTAAATCAGAAGCCCTTAAAGAAAAAATGATCCCTCTTTTTAGAGAAAAATCCATAAAAAAAACCTACCTTGCTATTGTTGACGGAATTCCTAAAAAAGAATCAGGAAAAATCCATACCTTTTTAGAAAAAAAGCTTGAGCTTCCAGGTAAATCTGTTTATGGCTCAAGTAAAGAAGAAAGAGGAAAAGAAGCAATAACCTTTTGGAAGCTCCTAAAAAAAGGGAAAGATGCAGCTCTTCTGCTTTGCGAACCTGTAACAGGAAGAACCCATCAGCTCAGGGTACACCTGTTAGAAAGTGGCCATCCTATTCTAGGTGACCATACCTACGGCAAGAAGTTCAAATCTTCCTTCTCCCCTCTAAGACACTTACTTCACGCCTATTCTATCGCCTTTATCCATCCCATTAATAAAAAAGAACTTAAGATAACAGCCAAGCCTCCTAAAGATTTCCTTTCCGCTCTTAAGTTTCTCAAGCTTAGTTGAAACCCTAATTATACTATACAAAACCACTTTAGTTTTGCATTGATTATTAAATATAATAATGCAATTATTAAATTGGGTGTTATTGTTTGTTTAATTGCAATAAAATCGACATTAAAAACTAAATCAAGGGAGAGTATTATGGCAAGCTTACCAAAGCATAATTTTTCAGAAGGCACTCGTTTATCAGAGGCGTGGGCTCAGATTGTTGAAAAGTGTTGGAAAGATGAGGCTTTTAAAAAACGTGTACTTGCAAATCCTGCGCAAGTTCTTAAGGAATACGGTTTTAATACTTCAGACCGCATAAAGTATGAAGTCATACAAGAAAAGGGCAGTGACCTAAAATGTTACCTTTCATTACCTCACAAAAGAGATGCAAAGGAATTGAAAGAAGATGATTTAAGAAACATCAGCGGTGGAGCTGGAAAAGCTAACTCGGGTTGATTCCAAAAAAGGGGCTGTCTCTCGAGACAGCCCCTTTTTTTCTTTTTGTTTCTCATGCGTATCGAAAAGAACCTGCGCGTAAATCTTTGCGCATAGCGCCTTGGGGACTGCACACGCATAAACCTAAAAGAGAAAACAAAGAGAGATGAATTTCCCTCTCTCTCTTCTTCTCTGTGGTTAATTTCTTGGGCGAGACGGCAACGACCAAAAGGCTTGCATTTTTTTAACCACAGAGACAAGAAACCACAGAGAAGAAGAGAGAGAAGAAAGAAACATCCTTTTCTTTATCCCCCGTTTGCCATACCTGCCCCACCACTAATATCCCTAAGATCATCATCCTGCAATTCCTTAGGTTCGCGTTTTTGAGGCAATGAGAGGTAAACCTTTAGGTCGCTGCCTTTTTCTTCTACCACAACATACTTGATGCGCTCGCCGCCCTCATAGCCATGTTCCTTAAGAATTTGCATCGGATTTTCAATCACTCAATGTTGACTTTATTGCCCTGCATATATATTTTTATTTTGATTTAAAAAAAGGCTTGCATGGCACATATTGATAAGCGCTGAGTCTCATACTAGAGGAGTAATCTCTAGAATGAATAAAAGTATTTTTTCCAATTTTAAATGCTTAAAAATAGAAACAGTTGAAAAAGAAAAAACGTCTGAGGACAGCATTAACGAGGTTTGTTCATTAGCTAGGAAAATAGAACAAATTTGGACGACTACCTTTCTAACTACGGTCCACTAGTGAGCCTGAAAAAATGAATAAATCGTAAAATCCCCCTCGGGATTAATGGTCCTCTAGAGGGCCATTCTCTTTTCTAAGAAAACATAAATCGTTTACTATAAGACAACTACGAGCATTCATCTTTCTTTTGAATCACTCAATTAATCCAAATAATAAAATAATTAAATTGAAAAGTTAATCATGATATGTAATTAATAAGTATACAGGCGTATGTTAAAATTAAACTAAAAAAATCAAGAAGGTATATGGCAAGCTTACCAAAGTCTAATTCTTCAAGAAGACCTTTATCAGAGGTATGGGCTGAGATTGTTGAGAAGTGCTGGAATGATGAAAAATTCAAAAAACGGGTGATTGGAAATCCGATGCAAATTCTTAAGGAACATGGCTATGAGGGCGGCGAGCGCATCAAGTATGTTGTGGTAGAAGAAAAAGGCAGCGACCTAAAGGTTTACCTCTCATTGCCTCAAAAACGCGAACCTAAAGAATTGCAAGACGAAGACCTTAGAGATATTAGTGCGGGAAATGGAGGACAAAGGGCTGGATAATAACGGAATTCAAAGGAACTTCATAGAGTTTCTTTGTCTACATAGATCGTTGTTATTTATTCAGAGCTTTGCAGGTTTTCTTTGATTTTCCCCTCAGAGGAGTAAATAATAGCTTTCCATTCTGAGATATTGCAGGTTTTCGAGCTAAAATTTGCCCCAACAAGAGCAATCTCTTTCCCTTTTTTTGAGTATTTTTCTTTGTATTTCTTTTCTTCAATTTGCTCAAGAGCAATTTTTGCTCCTTTATCAAGCTTAAATTCAAAAATATAAATAATGTTTTCCAATTCAACAACTAAGTCAATCCGGCCAATATTTGTCTTTTGTTCCGCATGTACTTTAATTCCCATTGATTCTAAAAGAGAAATAAAAATTGCGTGATAAAACCCCTCATTCTCTTTACTAAATAGACTATAGGGAATATTTGCAAAAAACATATTAATTGTCTGAAAAAATGATATAAAATGGTGCTTATCAAGGTCTTTTCTACATGCTGAGGCAAAAAAAGAGGCATTAAAAGATTCAGGTCCAGAAAACTCTTTAAGAAGGGACCCAAAAAAAGCGTTGCGCACTTCCTTATTTGGGAAGTCAAGTTGATAAAGACCCGTACGAGCATTGTATTTTTGAATTGTTAGATAACCTGTTTGCCACATTAAGGCTTTTAAGCTAATCAACCGAGGATTACAAATATCAAGAAGCTCATCTTTTTCAGCCATTGAACCGCTTAAAGAGATGACAGATTGAGGAAGTTTTTTAATTTGCTCGATTAAAAATGTGGGGGTCCCCGTTTGGAACCAAAAACCTTCTAATCTCCCCGTATCCAAAAAATTTAAAGTAGAGTGAGGGTTGTATACTGCAGGCCGGCCCCAAGAAAATCGATATCCATTATACCATTCACGCATCCCCTCTATAATCTGCTCATTTGTAGTCATTCCATTTTCATTGCTCTCTTGGGATATTTTTTGAATACGATCATCAAAAAGTTGCCGGATCTCTTCTTCCGTGTAACCTAGTAAGGTTGCATAGTTTGGGTGAATTGTAATATCTTTCAAGTTATTGAATCCTGAAAATAAGGAAACCTGAGAAAATTTACTCACACCTGTGATAAATACAAATTTTAAATAGCTATCAAGGCCTTTAAGAATACCGAAAACATCCTTTAGTACGTCTCGATTAGCTTCGGCTACTTCAATTTGATGGAGATTGTCTATAATAGGCTTATCGTATTCATCAACTAAAATAACAACTTTACCTCCTTCTGAAAGTTGCTTTATAAGCGCTCCAAATCCCTCCTGTAAGGATGGAAACTCAATGGATTTACGGTAAGACTTGGCAATTTCTTCTAGCGCCCTTTGTAAACTGTCTTTCAATTCCTGAGGAGTTTTGGTTAAAATCTGCGTAAAATCCAAATGGATAATGGGGTGCTCATGCCATCGGTAATCGGTTGAATAAATGTGA
>JABDCQ010000010.1 GCA_013288075.1 Chlamydiota bacterium
GCAACCGCAAAAATATGGGACTAAAAGCAAGTGATGTCACCTTTTCAAAAGCTTCCTTAAGTCAAATCATTAATGGGTATGCAAGAGAGTCGGGTGTTAGAAATTTAGAAAACTATATTAAGAAAATCTTGCGTAAAGTAGCTGTAAAACTTGTTAGAGATGAAGAGAAAAAAGGTAAGGGGAAAACTAAAGCAGAAAAAGAGCTTAAAGGAGCTCCCATTACCGAAGACAATTTGGAATCGTATCTTGGTAAACCTATCTTTACCTCAGATCGCTACTATGAGCGCACCCCTGTTGGTGTGTGTATGGGGCTTGCTTGGACTTCTATGGGAGGAGCTACTCTTTACATAGAAGCGCTTCGTGTTCAGGCTGAAAAAACAGAGATGAAATTAACAGGGCTTGCAGGCGATGTCATGAAGGAATCTTCCCAGATTGCATGGAGCTATGTGCAAAGTGTGGCAGAAAAATATGCGCCAGGAATCCCTTTCTTTGAAAAAACGCAGGTCCATATCCACATTCCTGAGGGGGCAACGCCTAAAGATGGTCCTTCTGCTGGCATTACCCTAACAACGTCGATTCTTTCTCTTTTAAAGAATGTTCCAGTGCTTGAAAATTTAGGCATGACAGGAGAGCTTACTTTAACAGGCAAGGTGCTTCCTATTGGAGGACTTAAAGAAAAGTTGATCGCAGCTAGAAGATCTGGGGCAACGGTGCTGATTTTCCCCAAAGATAATAGAAGAGATTATGATGAGCTTCCTAAGTATATTAAAAAGGGAATTCAAGTGCATTTTGTAGAATATTATGATGAGGTGTACCGTGTTGCTTTCCCCAAAAAATAAATCTTTAGAAGAATTCTTGGCCTCTAAATATATTGCGCCTGAAAAGATAGAAGACACTGTTTTGCGTTTAAAAGAAGAAGGGAAAACAATTGCTACCCTTAATGGGTCTTTTGATCTTATGCATGCAGGGCATTTAGAGATGATTTACCAGGCGTCCCTTGTGGCTGATGTGCTTATTGTAGCGCTAAATAGTGACGCCTCCATTAAAAAGTATAAAAGCCCTCTTCGTCCTATTATTTCTTTAGAGTATAGAATGAAGATGATGGCAGCTCTTGGTTTTGTCACTTATGTGACCTATTTTGAAGAGACAGATCCTATAGCTCTTTTAACAAAAATTAAGCCTCATGTGCATGTCAATGGCTCTGAGTATGGGCAAGATTGTATTGAGGCGCCTTGCGTTAAAGAGGGGGGCGGACGGATTCATATTGTAGAGCTTGTTCCTGGCCTTTCTACTACGCAAATTATCAAGAAAATCAAGGATATCACTTAACGATGCGTATTATTGGCGAATTAGATACTGAAAAAAAGGCCTATACATTTTACTCCTTTCTTTTGAAAGAAGGCGTGAAAGGCACCTATGAGGCTGTGTCTGATTCTCAATACCGCATATGGGTGGATGAGGAAGATGATCTTCCTAAAGCCCTTGAGTGGTTTGAAAAATTTCAGGAAAATCCAGACGATCCTGTTTTTAAAGATGTCGCTTTAAGTCCTCTTATTATTGCTAATGAATCGGAGAAACACACCTCTTCCAAAAAAAATTACGGATGGAAAATTAAGGTGGAATTAAAGCCTCTAGAAACTAGATTTACCCTCACAAAATTCCTTGTTCTTTTTTGTGTGTTTATATTTATTTTAAATGCTTTTCAAGAAAAGCAAATAGAAAAAGAGCATGGCTCTATTCCTGTAGATGTAGGAATGGGCGTTACTAAAGTGCAGCAGGAGATGTTTTTTGATTATCCTGCAGCGTTTCAAGAAGTCAATGAACGTATTTTAGCTCTTCCTTTGCAAGATTACAAAAATGTAAAAATGCTCCCTCCTCAAGATAAGGCCCTTTTAGAAAGCTCTGCCCATGTAAAGATGTGGAGAGGGGTGTACGATTATTTGGAATCTCCTAAAGAGGAACATATTCCCACCTTTGAAAAAATTAAACAAGGTCAGGTGTGGCGCCTTTTTACTCCTTGCCTTTTACATATAAGTTTTTTCCATATTCTTTTTAATATGGCGTGGCTCTGGATTTTGGGAAAACAGGTGGAAGAGCGGCTTTCTAAGGGACGCTTTATTCTTTTTATGCTTATTGCAGGCGTTATTTCGAATGTGGCGCAGTATTTAGTAAGCGGTCCTTTTTTTCTGGGATTTTCAGGCATTGTTGTAGCGATGGTAGGCTTTATTTGGATGCGGCAAAAAGTGGCTCCTTGGGAAGGATATCCTCTTCAAAAATCTACAGTCCTTTTTATTCTTATTTTTGTTTTAGCTATGTTTGGCCTTGAGCTTGCTTCTTTTCTTTTACAGGTATTTAAGATCACGGATCGCTCTGCAAATATTGCCAATACAGCGCATATTGTAGGGGGCCTTGTAGGAATGCTTCTAGGAAGAATTCCCTTCTTTGCTAGGAGAAGTAAATGAGCCCAAAAGATTTAACTATTTTAGGTTGCTCAAGCCAGCAACCAACGAGAATGCGCAATCACGGCGCTTATGTGGTGCGCTGGAATGAAGAAGGGCTTCTTTTTGACCCCGGAGAAGGTACGCAAAGACAATTTATTTTTGCTAATATTGCCCCAACTGTTGTGACGCGCATTTTTGTAAGTCATTTCCATGGAGATCATTGCTTAGGCCTTGGCTCTATGCTTATGCGCCTTAACCTTGATAAAGTCACGCACCCTATTCACTGTTACTATCCGGCAAGCGGGAAGGCGTATTTCGATAGACTGCGTTATGGCACGATTTATCATGAAATTATAAACGTCGTTGAACATCCTGTAGATAAAGACGGGATTGTTCATGAGGATGAAAACTTTTGTATTGAAGCGCGCTTTTTAGATCATGGCATTGACAATATAGGATGGAGAATTAAGGAAAGAGATGTGCGCAAATTCGATAAAGAAAAATTGCGCGCTTTAAGTGTCAAAGGCCCCCTTGTAAAAACGCTCCAAGAAGAAGGTAAAGTAACAGTTGGAGAGCGCACGGTACTTTTAGATGACGTCAGCTACATCAAGCAAGGCGATGTACTAGCTGTTGTGATTGATACAAAGTATTGTAAAGAAGCTATAGAGGTTGCTAAGGACGCCAAGGTGCTCCTTTGCGAAAGCACTTATTTAGATGAACACCGCGTGATGGCAGAGAATCACCATCATTTAACAGCCAAGCAAGCAGCCCAAATTGCCAAGGAAGCGGGAGTAGAGCTTTTAATCCTTACCCACTTTTCTGCGCGCTATCAAGATTCGGCCTGCTTTGAACAAGAAGCAAGAGACATTTTCCCCAACACGTTTGCCGCCGAAGACTTCAAAGTCTTCCAATTCCCCAAGTCCTAACAAAGAGTATTTTCTTAATGTTAAGTTTTCTTTGTCCCGCTAGGGACTATGGAACGTAGCCAGGGTGTGACGAAGGAACCCCTGGTAGCACAAACGACAATGCTTGCGCCCCATCGGAGGCGCCGGAAGCCTAAATCCATTTTGGCCTTTATTCAACGCAAAGACGCGGAGGGAGAGAAGTCGCAAAGATAAATAGAAAGAAGGTTTTTAAGAATGCAAGAAATCTAAATGAGTTATTTTTTTATCTTCTTGCATTCTTAAAAACCTTCTTTCTATTTACAGTTGGTTTTGGAGGTGAGTCAAAGAAATAGCATAAACTGTTTCATTTATTAGGTATTTCCTCTCCTTTGAATTCCTTTAAAACAACAGGTAAATACAGCTCGATAGAGATGTATTTACCTTTGCGTCTTCTTCTCTCTTTTTCTTCCTTTGCGTTGAATCAGGGCCAAAATGGATTTAGGCTTCCGGCGCCCACGATGGGGCGCGAGTATTGGTGTTTGTGTTATCCAGGGGTTCCTTCGTCACACCCTGGCTACGTTCCATAGTCCCTAGCGGGACAAAGAAGGGCCTTAGCTTAATGCGGAAGAAAGAGAGGGGGAAATTTCTCGCTGTTTATTTTTTTAGGTCGGCGAGGAGGAGCTCTAGTTCTGTGAGGAGCGCCTTTGTGTTTTCTGGGTATTCTATAAACGAATGGATGATTTTAAATAAGTCGGAAGAGGGATCATCTGGTTTAAAATCTAAAGCCGCTTTTAGTAAAGAGATGTTGGGAGTGGCTCCTTCAATATTTAAAGGTTGCTCAAGAACATTGTTAACAATCTGGGCTGCTTCGTTTAGATCTTCTTTATTCATCTAATTTCGCCTGGTTATGAAGCTTAATAATATTATCGGCGAATGCCTGTGCGTATTTGTCTGCCTGATAAGGAGTGCTTAATATATTTGTAAGAATCTTGCAGTGCTCGTGCAAGTCTTGAACAAAGTTATTGTCTTGTCTATCAGGAAAAGAAGGTGAGGAAGCTCCAATGGGAGGAATCATAATACCCTTAGGTTATTTAGCTGATTCCCAAAGTATAAAATTAAAAATTACCTGTCAACGCGTAAGAAAAGAAGAAAAGAATTAACAGGATGCACAGGATAAGCATTAAGCTAAGTCTATTTTGGCTTTTATTCAACGCAAAGGAAGAAAAAGGGGGAAAAAGACGCAAAGGTAAATACATCTCTATCGAGCTGTATTTACCTGTTTTTTAAAAGGAATTCAAAGAAGAGACAATGTCTAATAATTGAAATGGTGTATGGTATTTCTTTGATCTTCCTTCAAATACAATGTAAATACAAAGAAGGTTTTTAAGAATGCAAGAGATCTAGAACGAGCTATTTCTAATTTTCTTGCATTCTTAAAAACTTTCTTTGTATTTATCTTTGCGACTTTGCGTTGAATAAAAGCCAAAATGGACTTAGGTTGATGCGTATGCCTGTCCATCTGTTAATTCTTCTCTTGGTTGTCTTAGGGTTTTTTGGAGGCGAAGTATTCGTCGAGTTTGCCATCGAAGAAGTGGATGCCGTCTTCTTCAAAGGCGAGGATCTTGTTTGCTGCATGGGCAAGAAGGTCTCTATCGTGGCTAGCTACAAGGACTGTGCCTTTGTAGTCGTTGATGGCCCAGCCAAGAGCTGATACAGCTTCTAGGTCAAGGTGGCCGTTCGGCTCATCAAGAAGAAGGACGTTGTAGTTGCAAAGCATCAGCTTTCCAACAATGAGTCTTGCTGTTTCCCCTCCGGAGAGTGTAGAAACGGACTTAAAGGCATCGTCTCCTCCAAAGAGCATTTTACCTAAAATACCGCGGATATCTTGGTCGTAAACGCCATCTTTTTGCTGCTTTAGCCATTCAAAGGCTGTTTCTTGTCCTTTTTTATCTACAAGCTCGGCGTGATTTTGCGCGAAGTACCCAATTTGGACTTGGTGCCCTGTTTCAATTTTTCCAGCGTCTTGATGAAGCACTCCTGCAAGCATTTTAAGAAGCGTTGTTTTTCCGCGTCCGTTATTTCCAATAATCCCTATTTTATCGCCTTTTAAGACTTCAAACGAGAAATTATTAATTACAGGCTTACCGTCATATCCTTTAGAGATGTTTTCTACTTTAAAGACAATTTGTCCTGAAGCTTTTTCTGGAGGATAGAAGCGAATATAAGGGCGTTGGATATTGGATTTTTTGAGTTCTTGAGGCTGCAGGCGCTCAATCTCTTTAAGTCTTGATTGCACTTGAGACGCTCTAGTACCGGCTCCAAAGCGAGAGACAAATTCTTTAAGTTGAGAGACTTTTTTCTCTTTGGATTTGTTTTCTGTTTCTGCGCGCTCTCTAACAGAGCTTTTTGTTACAAGCATCATGTCGTAGTTGCCTGGATAAACGATAAGCGTGTCGTAGTCGATATCGGCAATGTGTGTGGCAATGGCGTTGAGGAAGTGTTTATCGTGGCTGACAACCACTAGAGTTCCTTTGTAGTTATGAAGGAAGTTTTCGAGCCATCCAATAGATTCTAGATCGAGGAAGTTTGTAGGTTCATCTAGAAGCAGAGCCTCAGGATTTCCGAAGAGGGCTTGGCAAAGCATGACTCTAAACTGTCTATCTGTTGGAATAGTATGCATTTTTTGGTGGTGCATTTCAGCTGGTATGCCCATGCCTATAAGAAGAGATTCGGCGTCAGATTCGGCGCTATAGCCGTCTTCATCGGAAATAATTTCTTCAAGCTCGCCTAAGCGGATTCCTACTGCGTCTGTCATCTCTTCTTCGTAGAGATTGTCGCGTTCTACAAAAGTATCCCAAAGACGTTTATTCCCCATGATCACAACGTCTATCACTTTAAATTCTCTATAAGCTTCAATATTTTGTTTTAAGAAGCCCACTTTTCGAGGGAGCGTTACAGAGCCTGAGGTGGGCTCTTCTACACCCATGACAATTTTTAGTAGAGTTGATTTTCCAGAACCATTTGGACCTGTAAGTGCATAGCGATTGCCTGTGTCAAAGGTGACTGTGACATCTTCAAATAGGGTTCTTGCCCCAATTTTCTTTTTAATAGAATTTAATGTGATCATAGTTGCTACAATGGATTTTTTTTAGCATTTTAGCAGAAGGTCGATTTATGAGCACATATTTAGATGAAGTAAATAAATATTTAGCCGTAATGGAGGCTATCAAAAATGCTTCGCCTCATACGCTGCGCAATTATCGCCTTGATCTGATAGCTTTTCATTCTTTTTTACTTGAAAAAGAGGTTAGTTTAAACGAAGTAGATAAAAAAGTTGTCCGCGCCTATTTAGCTTATCTTAACGCGGAAGACTTCAAGAAACGCACAGTGCTTCGGCATTTGTCATCGCTTCGCTCCTTTTTTAAATACCTTACACGGGAAAAAAAGATTCAGCTTAATCCTCTAGACGAAATAGAGAGTCCTAAGCTAGAAAAGCATTTGCCAGCGTCTTTGAATTATGAGCATGTAGAGCGCCTTTTTGCCCAAGCTGATGTAGGGTGTTATTTAGGGTTTAGGGACAGGTGCGCGCTTGAGCTCTTCTATAGCTCAGGGCTAAGAATTAGTGAGCTTATTGCTCTTGATAGAAAGGATGTGGATTTAGAGGGTCGCTTAATGAGGCTAAAGGGAAAGGGAAAAAAAGAGCGGGTAGTGCCCATTACGGAGACGGCTGGCAGATGGCTTAGCTCTTACTTAGAGCACCCTGAAAGGCATACGGAAGGGGATCTGCATAAGCCTCAGCAGGATAGGGAGGCTATTTTCCTTAATAGGTGGGGTAAGAGACTAACTGTTAGGTCTTTAGATAGAACTTTTAAGCAGTACCTAGTCAAAAGTGGACTTTCTCTCCGTATCACCCCCCACACCATTCGCCATACCATAGCCACCCACTGGCTAGAAAAAGGGATGGATTTAAAGACGATTCAGGTGCTTTTAGGGCATAGTTCCCTTGGGACCACAACGATTTACACCCAAGTCTCTAAGCGGCTTAAGAGGGAAGTTTATGAGAAAGCCCATCCGCGAGCTTTAAGTGATTGATAATGAGCCTGTTTTAATAATATCATAATAATTTCTTTACAAAGAATTCATAAGTTGCTAAAATAAACTCAAGAGGAATACAGATTCCAAGAAAACAGTTAACAAAAGAGGTATTATTATGTCAGGTTCAACAACACCTACAGCCTATGAGACCCTTCAGTTCGATTATTTTAAAGTTTGGGGTTTAGCTAAGGAAGGGGACTTTGCGGATGCTCTGCCGTTGCAAGATAGTACTTTTGGAGCAGATGGTCAAGATGAGATAAATGTACTCTACGGCCCTCATACAACCCCTGCAGAAGCAGCTGTTGCAAAAGCTATGTATGATCAGCAAAACGGGAGCACAGGACAGCTAAGCCTTTGGGGTCTTGCAGATGGACAAGGAGGTTGGGAGCTTAATCCTCCTGGTCCTACTCCCGGAGAAGATCCTAATGCAGCCGGTAAATGGTTAGGCACTATGACTAGGTTTTTAGGTGAAAAATTTCCGGATGGAGTAGGGGTTCCCCCTAGTTTAGCGGCAACTTTTAATACCTTGGTTGCTGCCCTAATTGCTGTTTCTAACAAAAGTAGTTTATACCCTGCTTTCTACGCAACATTCCAAGGTGCCCCAGCTCTTCTTGGGCAGCTTCTTCCTTATATGCCGGGTTGGCAATCTACTTACGACGCTCTTCGCACAACGCCTTAAAGAAAAAAACTTGGGGAAACGCTTAAGCCGGATTTTGTCAGTTGCCAAAAAGGCAAAGGGCGGTCATTCCTCTAGGGGGCCTATCGCTAGGCCCCTCAAGCGATATTCTATTTAGCTTCTGCTGAGAACAGGTAATAAGCTAAATAATTCTTGCTTCAGATGGGGTTTATATTACCTTGTATTTCTAACAAGTGTAGCTAAGCTCCTAAAGCTAGCATTTTCAGCCTGTCTCCCAAACTTGCGCCTGGTCGCGGAATATTTTCTGTTACACTTTCCGTAGCCTTACAGCCCCCAGTATTTCACTGGCATCTTCTCATGCGAAGTCCGGACTTTCCTCTCCCATGAAACCATGGCAGCGATCGCCTGCTTCCCCAAGTCAAAACTCTTATTTTTTTACAGTGAAGAGAGAACTTTATCTTTCTTTCTTCTCTTCCTCTGTGTGCTCTGTGCTCTCTGTGGTAAAAAAAATATGCTAAGCTGTTAGATGCAATGTTCTGCGATAATTTTTTACCACAGAGAGCACAGAGCACACAGAGGAAGAGAAGAAAGAAAGTTTAAGCTCACTGGTCACAAGCTATTTTTCTTCTCTTTGCGCAAATGTTTAGGCGGTGGGTGTGCGTCTTCTTCTGCGTTTTGTTGCAGAGGTGGTTCCTTCTAGCGCTTCGCTTTCTTGCCAGTAAAGAACACGTGAGCAATGCTCACAGAATACTAAGTTTGTCCCTTTGCGGACCATGTTTTCGTGCTGGGCTGTAAGAACAATGTGGCAGCCACTGCATGTACGGTTTTCAATAGGAACAAATACGCGGTCTTTTTTATTTCTAAGAAGTCTTTCGTAAATCTGAAGAACATCTGTTTCTGCATCAGGAACAAGCTCGTCGCGCTCAATTTTTAATGCTTTTGTCTCTTCGTCAATAAGAGCAATGCCGTTTTGAATTTCTTTTTCAAGGGCTTTGCTGCTCTCTTCTGAAGACTCTAGGCTTTCTTTAATTTTCTCAAGGAGCTCTTCTTCAAAAACTTTTTTATCAACTATGTCAGAGAGTTTTTGCTCGAGATTGATTTTCTCTCTTTCAAGGGAAGTCATTTCTTGTGTAAGAGCATTAAATTCATCGACTTTTTTGATGTTGCTTTGTTGCCCTTCAAGTTTTTTGCTTTTAGTGAGCACATCTTGGATTTTTTGCTCCATAACTACAATAGTCTTTCCATACTCAGCAATTTCTTTTTCTTTATCTTTAAGTTGCTCTTGGAGTTCTTTGCGCAGCTCTTCGATTTGGTGGAGCTCTTTTTGTCTTTCTAGTTCGATTCGTTTTAGACGAATGAGCTTAATATCGATGTTCTGGATAGCTAAAATAGGCTTAAGAGTTTCTAACATGTCTTCTCTCGTAAAATTATAATCTGTATGAGCAATCAAGATTATCAGCCAATCTATATATATCTCAAGTAATAATTTTTTTTTAAATTCGACGAGATTGTCCATTTCAGTATAAACTTCATTTTTACTTAAGAGAAGGAGGGTCCTATGTCGCATCTAGAAAAATATTTTCACAAGGTTCCTAAAGAGAAAAGATCTTCAGCTGCCATAGCGTATATGGCTGCTTTGGACCATATTGGAACCGAAAATCCCCTGATTGCGGATGCAATCTTAAAAGAGCTAAAAGATCAAAGAACGCATCTAAAACTCATTGCTTCAGAAAATTTTTCCTCTTTAGCTGTCCAGCTTTCTATGGGAAATCTTTTAACCGACAAATACGCAGAAGGGTATGCCCACCACCGTTTTTATGCGGGCTGCGATAATATAGATACCATTGAAGAAGCTGCAACAAACGAGGCTAAAGCGCTTTTTGGGGCAGATCACGCCTATGTACAGCCCCATTCGGGAGCAGATGCCAATTTGGTGGCTTATTGGTCGATCCTTGTTTACAGGGTACAAAATAAAGAGGTAGAGCGCTTAGGGAAAAAAAGCATTGATGAGCTAACCCCTGAAGAATATGAAAAAGTTAGACAGCTCTTATTATCTCAAAAAGTCATGGGGCTTTCTTTAAATTCAGGCGGGCATTTAACGCATGGGTATAGACATAATGTCTCCTCTAAGATGATGCAGTCAGTTCCCTACGATGTCGATGTTAAAACAGGACTTATAGATTATGCAGCGCTAGGGGCACAGGTAAAACAAGAAAAGCCAGCTATTTTAGTAGTGGGGTATTCAGCCTATCCAAGACTCATTGATTTTGCAAAAATGCGCGCGATTGCAGACTCTGTGGGGGCCACCCTTTTAGTGGATATGGCCCACTTCTCAGGTCTTGTTGCAGGAAAGGTAATGCAGGGAAATTATAACCCTATTCCTTTTGCAGATGTCGTAACAACTACCACGCATAAGACGCTTCGCGGTCCAAGAGGGGGGATGGTTCTTTGTACAAATGCCTACAAGGAAGTGATTGATAAAGGCTGCCCGCTTGTTCTAGGAGGGCCCCTTCCTCATGTGATGGCTGCTAAGGCTATTGCCTTTAAAGAAGCTAATACTCTCGGCTTTGTAGAGTATGCACACCAGATTGTAAAAAATTCCCAGGCGTTAGCAGAAGGCCTTTGCAAAAAAAATGTGGTCCTTACCACAAACGGAACCGATAACCACCTGCTTGTCATGGATGTTGCTAAGAGTTTTGGTTTAACTGGGAGGCAAGCAGAAAATGCCTTAAGAGAAGCTGGGTTTACAGTCAATCGCAACTCCATTCCCTTTGATATTAATGGTCCTTGGTATACTTCCGGAATCAGAATAGGAACGCCAGCTGTTACAACCCTTGGTATGAAAGAGGCAGAGATGGGAGAAATTGCTGAGATGATTGTAGAGCTTTTAGAAAACGTAAAACCTGAAGAAGGGAGCAGGGCTAAAATAAAAATTCACCCTGAAACTCTTGAAAAAATTAATCAAAGAATAGAGGCGCTTCTTCTAAAGTTCCCCCTTTATCCCGAACTTGACATTCAATAGCAGCAGAGTAATAATTACGAAATATACATAAGGAGCCTTAAATGCACACACTAGATGATGAAGAAAAAGGGCCGCAAACGCCTCAAGTTAAAGTGATCGATGATAAGATTGATACTGTCCTTTTAAAATCGCGAAGAATATTCCTTTCTGATGCAGTAGATTCAGATAGCACAAAAGATGTGATTCGTAAGCTGTGGTATTTAGAGCTTACAGATCCTGGGAAACCTATCCTTTTGGTGATTAATTCCCCAGGAGGCTCTGTAGATTCTGGTTTTGCTGTTTGGGATCAAGTTAAGATGATCACCTCTCCTGTAACAACGCTTGTAACAGGGCTTGCAGCTTCTATGGGCTCAATTTTAAGTCTTTGTGCTGCAAAAGGCAGACGTTTTGCAACGCCTCATTCAAGAATCATGATTCACCAACCTTCTATTGGGGGCGTGATTAGAGGGCAAGCGACCGATCTTGATATTCAAGCAAAAGAGATCATTAAAACGCGTAATGCCATTATTGCTGTCTATGTAGAACATACAGGAAAGGATGCTAAAACAATTGCTAAAGCAATCGATAGAGACACCTGGATGTCAGCGGACGAGGCTTTGGAGTTTGGTCTTCTAGATAAAGTGGTCACCTCCTACAAAGAAATCGCTTAATAAAGAAAGAAGAAAAATAACAGGATGGACAAGATTAGGGCAGGATGTACAGGATGAAGAAAGATAAAGAGAGAAAATCTTTCTTTCTTTCTTCTCTCTGTGTGCTCTGTGATCTCTGTGGTAAAAAAAATAGGCTAACCTGTTAGACGCAATGTTCTGCGATAAATTTTTACCACAGAGATCACAGAGCACACAGAGAGAAGAAAGAAAGATTTTTTGATTTTTTCTTTATCCTGTCTATCCTAATATCCTGTTTTTTCTTTGGGGTTAGGGGTGGGAATGCGGGTAGGGTTTTCTAAGTATAGTGGGGCGGGAAATGATTTTATCATCGTTGATGATAGGTCTTTGGGCTTTTGTGGAGACATAGCTAGGCTTTGCCATAGGCAATGGGGTGTGGGGGCAGATGGCCTCATCTTGCTTCAGCCTTCTTCTTTAGCCGATTACAAAATGCGCATTTTTAATGCCGATGGGAAAGAAGCTTCCATGTGCGGCAATGGTTTGCGCTGTCTTACTCGATTCATCTCTTCTTTAGAAGGAAATAAGCTCTACCATATAGAAACACTTGCTCATATTTATCCTGCAGAGGTGAGAAGTGAGGGTGTGTGGATTGAGTTTCCTAAACCTCAAATTCTAGAGCATAATGTCCCTATTGCAATAGATGAAACATCAAAACCTATTTACTTTGCAGATTCAGGTGTTCCTCACGCTGTGATCTTTGTCTCTGATATAGAGAAAATAGATGTTCAAACTCTCGGGTTAAAGGTAAGGAATCATCCGTTTTTTGGTCCCTCTGGAGCGAATGTCAATTTTGTAGAAGGAACAAAGCTGCGCACTTTTGAGCGGGGCATAGAAGGAGAAACCTTGGCTTGCGGTACAGGCGCTGCGGCAGTTGCTACAATCTTGTCCGAAATTTTTTCTTTACAAAACCCCCTTCACATTAAGGTGCGCTCCTCCGATATCCTAACCTTTCATGTCCACCCAAATAAGCTCGAAATGCTCGGAAGCGCCACCCTAGTCTTCGAAGGCTCAATCCACATCTAACCACAGAGGAAGAGAAGAGAATAAAAAGAACCTCTCTTGGTTTTTTGTCTTTAAATGCTTGTAATTAAGAGATTTGCGTTACATGATTCAGGTAATTCTGTATTTTAATCTCTCTGTTTGGTAAGTTTATGCTATTGAATCGAGAAGATAATCTGCTCGAAAAGGATGGTTTATGGATGTGAAAACATTAAATGGAGCCTTAGAGGTTTTAGGTTCATATTTGTCGGATAAGGGGTTAAAGTATGAAGTTGTAGCCATTGGTGGAGGGGCTTTATTACTACTTGGGTGTATCATTCGTCCTACAAGAGATTTGGATATAGTTGCTCTAATGGATAAGAATGGGCTTGTTTCCGCCAGTCCTTTACCGGCCCCACTAGTTAGAGCAATTAAAGAAGTAGGATTGGCTCTCAAGCTTTCTGAAGATTGGGTCAATGCGGCTCCTGCAGACTTGTGGGAAATGGGCCTTCCTGAAGGGTTTGAAGATCGTTTAAGTCTTATGCATTTTGGTGGGTTGACATTATATTGTGCAAGTAGGTTTGATCAGATTTGCTTTAAAATATATGCATCGGTTGATCAGGGGCCCCATTCAAAGCATTTTGAAGATCTAAAGCGATTGCAGCCGGTCCGCGAAGAGTTAGAAAAAGCGGAAATTTGGTGTAAAACACATGATGTTTCCGAAGAATTTGCGAGATCTTTGGAAGAAGCATTGAACGAGCTCGGAGGATCAAATGAGCGCTTTGAATAAAGAGTTTGATAATCAGCTTGCTGGAATTGCCTGGAGTCTATGGAGAGAGCTTGGCGTAGCTGGAACCGATCGGTTTCATGAGAATTGCCTTATTCAACCAGAGGAACTTATTATTTTAACTGCAATTGTTTCAGAGTACGATCCTCGCTTGCGTGATGAGGCTTTGGATTGGGCTTCTTGTTATCATGAATATATTTCGGTAAGTCGATTGCGCTCTTTACTAAAGGAATTGGATGATAATGAGCAGCGTTCTTTTTCGCAATTTGCTGCAGCTTTAAATTCGATTTCATCGGCAAAATGGCCGAGTGCTGAAGAGTCCCCTCGTTTTAAAGTTAAAATAAGTGGAAAATCTTCATTGCCGGTACTTAAGTCTCCGTCTCTACTTATGCTTCGGTTGCGAAATTTATTTGGCCCTGGAGCAAAGGCTGATATACTGACCCATTTTTTGACGAGAAATGAAATGCGCTTTTCAGCTGCTGATCTTGTTGAGATAGGATATTCTAAAAGAAGCTTAATGACAGCGCTTGACCATTTGGCAGCATCGAGAGTGCTTGATGTGGAGAATGCGGGAAACAAGAAAATTTACCAGTTAAGAAATCCAAAAGAATTACAAGTGGTTATTGGGCAGTTACCGAAAGTAGCCCCTTCTTGGAATAAAATATTACAGGCAATTATTGCAATCCGCTCAGTAATCTCTGAGATTCAGAATAGTTCAGAAGTGACTAAAAGTGTGATTTTCCGAAATTGTTTGATTAAGATAGAGGATCTATTGCCAACTTTCATTTCTCCGATTCTCCATACCTCTCCTGATTTTAGACGAGACTGGAATTCTGTAATGGAAATTTTAAATGGATTTAGACAAGGAAATTTTTTTATGCAATTTGAAGTGTATAACGAATTTGAAAAAATAATCATGGATCTTTTACCTGGCCTTTATCGAGTAGACGATTGTGTTGATGGAATTGAAAGGATTCAAGAAAAGGTGCTCGAATTTAAACGACATGAAGAAGTGTACAAAGAATGTTACCAGCTGTTTTTAAGTTTTGCTCGTGATTTGGAGGTAGTTGTAAAGCAATTCCTTAATTTTCCTTTTCATAAGATGATGGATGAATCTCTTGCTGATATCGTTTATCGATTTTCAAAAGAAGAGTTTTCTTTACTCTTGGAGAAAATATGGCAAATAAAACCCATTGATCAGATTACGAGCGTTCAATTAGCTATTAATCAATACCAAATGTTTATGCCTCAATTTCATATTTTAAAGCAGTTCATTTACACATTTAGAAAGCGACTTGAAAATCTTTATTTTATCGAAACAGACATTCATTTGTTATCGCAGTCGACGACCCTATACAAACGGCATCTTGTCATAGATTTATTTTCCACAAGAAGAGAGCTTGAAAGTTAGGGGGGCTTCAGGCATGCTTAGGGGTAAACGGTATGTGAATGCAAGATTTGCCTTTTCAAGATGCGCATGTAGGTAAGGGGAAAGCCCTCTATAAAGAGGGATTAATTGGGCAGATCATTTTTTCTTCTGGCACCTACCAAATTGAGGTCCTTGACCCTGCTTTTGAAGTCCCTCTTTGGCCTTTTATCCAACTGGATCCTAACGGAAAACTTCTTGATTGCTTCTGTAGCTGTAGCAGCGAAGAAGCTACTTCCTCTTGCCCGCATCTTGTATGTGCCTTTCTCGCTATTTTTAGGGGGACAACGGAGCAATTAAGTACGCGCTATGAGAGCTCCTTATGGAATAAGTTCTGCCAAATAGCAGCTCTTAGACATGGCTATGAACCAAGTGTTTTAAAGAAGGAGAAGCTGGGGAAATACTTAGCTCTTTCAGAAACAGGAAAACTTCTTTTTTCTCTTGAAGCGTTAACAAGTAAAGGTAAAGAGCGTTTAAAAGAGATTATTGAAGATAGAGAGGTTGAAACAGAAGAAACCTCTTTAAAATTTTCTAATTTACCTATTGAAGAGATCGCTCTTTGGAAAGCTGGAAGGCCTAGCCACGCTTTAAAATTCGAGCTTTCTTTTTGGTCAGATCTTGCCAAATGGTGGATGCTTTTACAAGATAGTAAAGCGGAATATAAGATCTCTTTTTCTTCGCCTGAAGAAGGGGGGCTTCCTAAATGGATTAAGGGAGGTTTTGCCGATATCTCTTTTGGCTTTTATATTTCTCTTGCGAACTGGTCTTACATCATTCCGGCACTTTCCACTGTAAATTCTCCATTAAAGGTCTTTGATCTTCCTGAAGGCATATTAAAAAAAATCACCTACGAACCTTTAGAAAAAAGACTTGTAATTGATTCTGCTCCGGCTCAAAAAAAAGAGGGTAAAGAAGGCCTCAATGTAGGCGACTATATATTTGTCCCTTCTCTTGGGTTTTATCCTAAAGAAGCAGATCCTCTTTTAAAGGAAAAATTCACGGAAGAAAGTAAGCTTTCTCTTTTTTTCTATCGGCATTTAAATATTTTAAAAAAGTATTTAAAGGGAACAGCTCTTCATTCAGATCCTGTAACTCCTGGGTACAAGCTATTTTTGGATGAAAAAAAAGCGCTGCATATAGAGACCTATTTATTTGAGGAAGGGGATTTAGTTAAGCCAGGCTCTCTTTTTTTCCCTCCTTGGTGTTTTATTGAAGGGAAAGGGTTTTACCTTCTTGATAAACCCTATTTCGAAGAAAAAGAAAAAATTGTTCCTAAACATCAGGTAGGCGAATTTGTTAATCGCCATAGACTTTGGCTTCAATCTTTTGATGGATTTCAAACGCATGTTTCAGGGATCGAATCGCATGTGAGTTTTAAAGTCTCTTCTAATGGAAGTCTTTATTTTGAGAGCCGGATAGAGGAGAGTGAGGAACTTGGCGATTTAGTGGATTTTGGAGAGTGGATTTACATTAAAGATAAAGGCTTTTACGCCAAGCAAACAGCTAGATCAGGCTCGGTGTTAAAACCGGGAATAGTGATTCCTAGAGAAAAAGTTTCCTCTTTTATTTGGGCGCATAAAGATGAGCTTGAAGCATTAAAAGGGTTTTTTAGTCAGGAGTTTTTTTTAGAGAAAGTGGGACTTAATATTACAATAAATAATAAGGACCAAATTGTCGTTTCCCCTGAATACCATTTTAAACCTCCTTATACCAAAGACACGGTTCAAGTTTTTGGCTCGTTTCTTTATGTGGAGGGGAAAGGATTTGCAGAGAATCAAAAGCAATTTGTTCTTCCTTTAGAGTATACCGAAAAGCGCCTTATTTCCCCTTTTGAAGAACCTTACTTTGTATCCTATGAATTAGATCTTTTAGCGCATCAGATTTTGTTCTTAGACCCGCGCCTAAGGAAAGTGAAAGATCTTCATCTCAAAGTGGATTCTCTTAAAAAAGAAGAAGGAAAGGCTGGATGGATAGCTGCATTAACCTATCAAACAGAATGGGGCGAGGTTAGCTGTTTTGATGTGTGGAGTGCTTATGTAGAAAGAAAGCCTTATATTTTAAGTCCTGCAGGGGTCATTTTCTTAAAAGCCGAGCGTTTTAATTGGTTTAAGGGAATTACCAAGAAGAAGTGGCTAAAAAAAGGGAAGTACCTACGTTTAACGACCATGGAGTGGCTCCGTCTTTTTGTTTTTGAAGATTTAAAAGAACCGCTAGGAGATAGCAAAGAGGCCGTCGATACAAGAACTAGACTTTTTGAGCTTCGCGAATTTCAGCCGACGCGCTCTTTAACTTTAGAAGGCTTAAAAAGCGAGCTTCGCCCTTATCAGGAGCTTGGGCTTCGCTGGCTTTGGTTTATTTATACAGAGCAACTTTCAGGGCTTTTATGCGATGAGATGGGCCTTGGAAAAACGCACCAAGCCATGGCCCTTTTAGCTGCAGCTTTTAATTCTGCAAAAGAAAAATACTTAGTTGTTTGCCCAACATCTGTTATTTATCACTGGGAAGATCTTTTAAAACAGTTTTTACCCGATTTAAGAGTGTGCGTATTTTATGGATCGGAAAGGTCTCTGAATTTCTTTAATGAAGAGTATGATTTACTTCTTACCTCTTATGGAGTGCTAAGAAGTGAGAAGAAAGCTCTTTCTAAGATTCACTTTGAGATTGCGATTTTCGATGAGCTTCAGGTGGCTAAAAATGCCCACTCCCAAGTGCATAAAGCTCTTTCTTCTTTAGATGCACAGGTTAGAATTGGACTTACAGGAACCCCTATAGAAAATCATATTGTAGAGCTTAAAGCTCTTTTCGATCTCATTTTGCCAGGCTACTTCCCACAAGATGGGGTATTTAGAGATGTATTTATTAACCCCATTGAAAAATATCAAGATGCCGAGAAAAAAGGGCTTCTTTCCCGTTTAATTAAACCCTTTATTTTACGCAGAAAGAAAAAAGATGTTCTTTTAGAGTTGCCAGAAAAAATTGAAGAGATCGCTTATTGCCCCATGTCAGAAGAGCAAAAGGCCCTTTATAAAGAGATTTATTCTAATCATAAAAAAGCCATTGATGAAGAGCTTAAAGGAAAAGAGGATGGGTTTGCTTTTGGACATGTCTTTTCTCTTATCTCTAAACTTAAGCAGCTTTGCGATCATCCGGCTCTTGTTTATAAAAATCCTTCCGCATACCAAAAACACCAATCGGGTAAATGGGATCTTTTTGTGGAGCTTTTAGATGAAGTGCGCGCAAGCGGACAAAAGCTTGTTGTCTTTTCGCAGTATTTGGATATGTTAGACATCATAGAAACCCACCTAAAAGAAAAAGGATGGGGTTTTGCAGGCATTCGGGGCAGCACACAAAATAGACGCGCGGAATTAGAAAAATTTAAAAATGATCCTGAATGTGTGGTGTTTGTCGCATCGCTTCAAGCCGCAGGCGTGGGAATTGATTTAACATCCGCCTCTGTTGTCATTCACTATGACAGGTGGTGGAACCCGGCAAGGGAAAACCAAGCGACAGACAGGGTCCACCGCATGGGCCAAAATCGCGGCGTCCAAGTCTTTAAGCTTGTCACAAGATCAAGCATTGAAGAGCACATCCACGCCCTCATCGAAAAGAAAGTCCACCTCATGGAATCGATTGTAGGCTTTGATGAGCACGACCAAGTCAAAACCCTCAATAAAGAAGAGCTCATGCAGCTGATGCAACTCCTCGGCGAAGATGCCAAAGACTAGCAGGGAAAGGGGGAGGAAAGTATGAATTATGAAGGATGAAAGAAGAGAAGAGAGAGGGATCTCTTTGTCCCATTAGGGACTATGGCACGTAGCCAGGGTGTGACGAAGGAACCCCTGGACAAACATGGAACCCAAAATGGCACTCCATCGGAGTGCAGGAAGAGTAACAGAGATTTACAAAAAGTTGTTTTTTCTAAGCTTGAGATTCCTGCGCTCCTATGGAGCGCGATTTTGAGAATCTGTATTTCCAGGGGTTCCTTCGTCACGCCCTGGCTACATACCATAGTCCCTAACGGGACAAAGAGATATCTAGTGCTTTAAGTTGATTCAGAATGAGGAAAGAGGTTTAATTTAATGTACTCTGAAAACACTAGGATTAAGTATAATTTTTATTTTCTAGGTTGACCCGCAAAAGGAGAGTAGAAATGAATAAGGATGTTGTTGAGACGCTTTTGATTATCGGGGGACTTCTTTGGTTAGTCTATAAATGGTTTTGGGTAAAAATGGACTCTGCCAAGAAGCAACGTGTTCTTTTTACAGGTGTGTTTTTGCTTTGTTTTCTTCCTTCAAGATGGCCTTTTTTTCTTCCTATGCAAGTATCATTTTCCCTATGGTCTTTTGCAGCGGCAGCTTCCCTTATTATAGAGCATTATGTAAAAAAGCGTAAGGAATATGGGCTTGCTTATTTCTATATTGTGTTCTTCATTGGATTTGGCTTAATTTTTCTTATTCAGGGGATTTCGGAATTTTTCAAATCTCATCCTTCGTAATTCATAATTCATCCTTCATACTTTCTTTTCTTGGGCCCAGGCTTTTTTGGCGATCGCTTCAAGTTCGATTAAGGCGGAGGCCTTTCGTTTCTTTTTTTGTTGAATCAAAGACTCTATAAAGATTTTTTTTGCACATTCAACTTTTGAAGCTGTTAAATCTATATTTTCAAAAAGATGTTCTCCGCTTTCCAGCATAGATTCAAAGACAATTTTTCCTACAACGCGTGTAATTTTTTCTTTAAGCTCTTCTTCGCTTATTCCTAGGTAGTTATAAATATTTGCGCTAGCTGGCAAGCTTGTTTGGGTAGGTAAGTTGCAATTTATTGCCATAATACACTCTGAAAAACATCCGGGCGTATATTAAAATCGATTTGTTTTTAATCTTCCATAGATTATCCTCTTTTCCTAAAGAATAGGAACATTATCATGAAAAGACGTATTAAAATAGCTGTTGTAGGAAGACCCAATGTAGGGAAATCTGCGTTGTTTAACCGCATATGCAAAAAAAGACTTGCCATTGTGGATGAAATGGAAGGGGTCACACGCGATAGACTCTATGCAGATTCCGACCTTTTTGGTACCCCTTTTCAGGTGATTGATACAGGGGGAATTGACCCTTGTTCTAAAGTTCCTTACCAAGAAGAGATTCGCAGACAAGCGGAAATTGCCATTGAAGAAGCCGATTGTATTATCATGGTTGTAGATAGCCAGGTAGGTGTGACTGCTCTTGATGAAGATGTGGCAAAAATTCTTTTGCGCAAAGAAAAACACGTGTGCGTTGCTGTAAATAAAATTGATGATTTTTCTCAGCAAGATCGTATTTTCCCTTTTTATTGCTTAGGCATTTCTAAGGTGCTGCCTGTTTCTGCGATGCAAGGGTTTAATATCGCAGAGATTGTAGAATGCGCCATTTCGTCTTTACCTCCTGTGTTAGAGGAAGTAGAAAAAGAGCCTGAAGGAATACGCGTTGCCATTATTGGACGTCCTAATGCAGGAAAATCCACTCTTGTTAATTGCCTTTTACAAGATGAAAGATGTGTTGTAAGCCCGCTTGCCGGAACAACACGTGATAGTATCGATGCTTATATTAAAGCCTTTGATACTGATTTTACATTAATTGATACAGCGGGTATTCGTAGAAAGAAAAAAGAAATTGAAGCTGTTGAAAAATTTGCCGCTATCCGTACCACAAATGCTATTGATAGAGCAGATGTTTGCGTGCTGATGCTTGATGCCGATAGAGGGATGACTGCCGAAGATAAAAAAATCGCCTCTGATATAGAAGCGGAAGGGAAAGGATGCATTCTAGTATTTAATAAGTGGGATCTTGTTGAAGGCTATAGAATGGAGCACTGCCTAAATTCCTTAAGAATTGACACCTCGTTTTTAAACCATTGCCCAGCCTTATTTATTTCTGCAAAAGAGGGGCGCAATGTGAATAAACTCCTTCCTGCTGTTAAAGAGGTTTATGCTAACCTGATGAAGCGTGTGACAACAGGCCAGCTAAATAAATTCCTTGAAAAAGCGATGCAGAAATATCACCCGCCGATGATTCAAGGAAAACGTCTTCGTATTTACTACATGGCGCAAGTGGATGTGTCTCCTCCTCGTTTCGTGATGTTTGTTAACGATCCAAATAGAATGGCTGAAGCTTATAGAAAATACCTGATTAATCAATTTAGAGAAGAGTACGCCTTTACAGGTGTGCCTCTTACCTTCTCCTTAAAAGGGAAAAAATCTAAAGATCTTAATGAGCGTTTAGAAGAGTCAAGCGGCAAGATAAAAGCACCTGCAGCCCCAAAAGAAGCCGCCTCCCACGCATTTGATGAAGTTTCAGAAGAAGATCTCATCGAATACGTAAAAGAGAGCGATGACATCTTCTCCGAAGAAGAACTAGACCCTAGCTACTTCTAGCGTTACTCGTTTCCTATTGAGGAATTAGCAAATCCGATTTTTCTTCCTGTAAGGAAGATAGATGTTCCTTGAGCGCCTATATAACCTGTCAGAATAAGGAGAGGAACACATAGGACTGGTAGGGCACTGCTTGACATGCCTGCGAGTACTGTCATGTAAATTCCAGATCCGAATGAAGCTAATACAAAAATAATACAAACTGCCGCGCCAACTTTTTCTAGAGTTGATGGTTTGTATCCGATTCTTTCTTCGTATTCTGCTGTTTTTCTGTTATTTTGTATTAAAGGCGTATTTTCATTGGGTTTATTGCTACTACTAACAGGGTGCATAGGTTTATCTCACTTTTTTTTGTTATTAAATTAATTATTCTCAGTAGTGCCAGTCTCTAGCTGACTTAAATAGCGCATAAGATAACAGAAGACTAGACGCCCCTAATACTAAGGAAAGTACGCGATTCCCAGAACCACCTGGCGCTCCGAGTCCTGTTGCTATCATGTAACCAGTAACGGCTAATGCAAGAAATGCTAAAGTAACAAGAACAGCAGTGCCAATCTTGGTTTTGAGGCTGATTGTGGACTTATTGGTCTCTACACTTTTTACTTCAACAGTCCCATTTTGAATGAGAGTATTTGTACTGCTAATACTTGTGATTGAATCAGACATAATTCACCTTCTTTGTTTGTTTTTTTTATTAAAATAATTATATGTCGTGCTTAATATTTTACACTAAATGTATTAATAAATTATAAAGTTTATGGTTTTTTTCTTAAGTTGCTTTTAATTAGTGGATTGTGAAAAAACTAGGGGTTTTCTGAGGTAATGTTTTTGTGGTTTTAATCGAGGAAGCGATGTAATATGCTGGCTCAATGCTAAAATAATATATGTCCATTAATTGAGAGGTTTAGATCTTCTCTTAAGGCTCAAAGAGCCGGCATATTATAGCCTAGGCCTCCGCTGCGCTCCGACCTGGGTACGGGATGTATACAAAATTGAGCCCTGAAGGGGCATACGCGTAAACCTAAAAAGCAGAAAAACAAAGAGGACAATTTTTTTTCTCTCTCTCTCTTCTTCTCTGTGGTTTCTTCCCTCTGTGGTTTATCTTAAATCCAAGACTGAAGGATCCAAAAGGCTTGCATTTAAGATAAACCACAGAGGGAAGAAACCACAGAGAAGAAGAGAGAGGGAAATTCATCTCTTTTTGTTTTCTCTTTTAGGTTTACGCGTATGCCTCTTCAGGGCTCAATATCGTGACAATCTTCTTCCCAGGCCTCCGCTGCGCTCTGACCTGGGCTATAATATGCCGGCTCTTTGAGCCTCAAGAAAACATCCGCGTCATTATACTTTTAACTTAATGGCATTGGACTATGGCTCTTTTGAGCTGAAGAAATTTATAAACTAAGGTGTTTTGGGATGTTTAGGGTGGGTGTGTTTTGTTTGTGTTTGGGGAGCGCTCTTTTTGGGGAGCCTTTGAGGGAAACCTCGCAGAAGGAGCTGCCTACTTGTTTTTCTTGCTTTGAGCATCTCTATTTCAATGCGTCTTCCAGGACTTTTTTTGCGCTTGGGGCTTCTGCTGATGTTAATAAAGCCATTAATGTGAAAGATAAGCGCGGGTATACGTGCAAAAAGCGCGGCCTTTTAAAGCCTTTAATAAAGAAAGAGGTTTCTCCTGTTTTAGGCACAAGCGTTGTTCTTTTTGAACGGGACGGAACGCCTAATCATTTCACGCATTTATTCCATTTTCTAGAACACCTTCTGGGGATTTGGAATTTTGGAGGGGAAAAAGAGCGAGATGAAGTGAAGTTATTCCTCCTTGCAGGCAATGGAAAGAAAATTCCTAAAGATTGGAAAGGGTCTAATGAGGCTACCTTTCATTTGATTAAAGCTTTATTTCCTCATGCTGAAATAAAAACTTGGGACTCTTTTTTAAAGGAGACAAAAGGGCAAGTTATCTGTTTTGAAAAAGTTATCACCTCAGATAGAAGCATGGAAGTATTTAAGAAAGAGCCTTATTTTACCGATAGAATGCTTGGGGGGTATTTTCAAGCTCTTTCTAAAGAAAGTATGGATCATCTGGTTTTATGTTTGCGTAAGTACTGCCAATGGGAGAAAAAATCTTCTGATAAAACTGTAGTGACTTATGTAAAGCGTTCTTCTCGCTCTCTTGCTCCTCATATTGAAAAAGAGCTTTTAGATAAAATAGGAAATCTTTCTCATGTAGATCTCCATGTTGTGGATTTTGCCTCTATGTCTTTTGAGCAGCAGATAAAAACTGTAGCCAATACAGATGTTCTTCTTGGCGTGCATGGAAATGGACTTAGCCACGCTCTTTTTATGTCTCCTGGCTCAACGCTTATAGAGCTTTTTCCCAAAAAATCTTTTCGTGCTGAATATAAGATTTTAGCGAGTTTACGGGGCTTAAAGTATTTCGGGTGGATTGATGAAGAAGGGTTTGTAGAGGATGAAAAAGCCTATTATTATGGAGATGTTTTTGTCCCTACTTTAAATACTAATGTGGATGCTATTTTAGATGTTTTGGAGCATATTAGATGAAGGAAAGGCTACTTGCTTTAGATGCACTGCGCGGAATAGCCGCTTTAGGGATAGCTCTTTTTTGGCACTATTCCCATTTCCTTCCTAATCAGGAAGTTCTTTTTCCTTGTTGGTTTTCGTTTCACGGATGGCTTTTAGTCGACTTTTTCTTTGTTTTATCAGGCTTTATTTTTTCTTACGTTTACTTAGAAAAAATCCGAACAAAAAAGATTTCTTTTAAAGAATTCATTACTTCAAGAATCGCGCGTCTCTATCCTCTTTATTTTATCACTCTTTGTTTTGTCTCGGCTATGCAAGCTATCAATTTTTTTCTTACGGAAAGTTTTTTTGTTTATGCTTTGAATGACGTGCCCCATTTTTTGCTAAGCCTTTGCATGCTGTTTGGTTCGAACTTTTCTTTCAACGGGCCTGCATGGTCAATCTCTTGTGAAATGGGAGCCTACATTCTTTTTTTTGCGACCCTTTTTTATTTTTCAAAAAGCCGCATACCTATTTATGTGGCAATTATTACTACAGCGTTAACTCTTGGGTATTTTAACACAGAATGGATGCGCGCGCTCATAGGCTTTTTTGTGGGATGCATAGCCTTTGAGCTGCGCTCTAAGATGAAGCCTTTTTGGCTTCTTATTTTGAGTATTATGCTAGCAATCTTTTTTAAAGATGTTGGGAAAAAAGCAATTCTTCTCTATTCCTTCCTGCTTTTTCCAAGCCTTATTCTCACAGTACTGAATAGCAAAATACTATCCTCTATTTTATCGATAAAACCCCTTGTCTTTTTAGGAACCATTTCCTATTCGATTTATCTGTGGCATTTCCCTCTTCAGCTAACCATAAACGTTTTAGACAATCTCCTAACCCTAAAACTCAATTATCTTTCCCCCACCTTTTTTGCAACCTACGCCCTAACCCTATGCGCAGTAGCAACCCTCTCCCACCACCTCCTAGAAAAACCCGCCATGCACCTTAAAAATAAACTCCTTTCCCGAAAAACAGCAATCGATTTTAAACAAAAGTACGAGTGATCTCTTTGTCCCGCTAGGGACTATGGTACGTAGCCAGGGTGTGACGAAGGAACCCCTGGAATAGGGAGCGTTGGGATAGCGCCCCGAATGGGGCATACGCATAAACCTAAAAAGAAAAATAACAGGATATTAGGATGGATAGGATAAAAGAAAAGGAGGGTTCTTTCTTCTCTCTGTGTGCTCTGTGATCTCTGTGGTAAAAAAATGTGCTAACACGTTAGATCCAATGTTCTCTCGATAATTTTTTACCACAGAGATCACAGAGCACACAGAGAGAAGAAAGAAAAAAATCTTTTTCATCTGTCCATCCTGCTATTTTTCTTATTTGGGGGTTAACGGATGGGGTCGTGCTTGTAGCAGGTGTCGCCGATTTCGACGGTTCTATAGATCCAGGGGTCATCGTTTTCTCGAAGGAGGCGGTCGCATCCCATAAGATAGCCTTTGATGAAGCCGTGCTTTCGCATAGCAAGCAGCATGTAGCGAGAGCTTGTAGGTCTAAAATGGCTTCTTGGGCCGTCTACGGGAGAGATTATGTTTTGGTGAAAGAGAATCACCTTTTCGGCGACTTTCACGAAAATTGAGGGGGATAAAGCGGTTTTTTCACCCTTTTCTTCGTACTTAAGGGATGCGTCTTTTCCCCAAGGCTCGATGTAGCCTGTATTTGCATAAAGGGAGGCGGAGATAAGAAAAAAAAGAAAAAGACATCTTGCGTAACTCGCTTTGGTTGGGAAAATTAGCCATTTTTGTGCAGATTTAAAATCAAATTTTGAGAGCATGTGTAAGCACATGTTCGAAAAATTTGATTTTAAAGATGCCGAAAAGGGCAATTTTAACAACCAAATGGAGTTATGCAAGATGTCTAAAAATTTAAAAAGCATATTTAAGCATAAAAACGGGGAATAGTCCTTCTCTATTCATCATAGGGGTGGCATTGCACTCGTAGAGCCTTTCATTGTAGAATTTAGCTTCTTCTCCTGCCCCATAGATGCCACCAAAATACCATCCCGCCTCAAAGCTTGTCACGATAATTCCTGCGGGAATGTTCCCATGATGAAAACATTCATAGGCAGCTGCAATAAAAGCTCCATTGAGTAAAAAGGCTGTAAAGGCCGATTGCCTTTGTCCTAAATAAAGATAGCCGGCTCCAGGCAAAAGGGCGTTTAGGCTTTTCGCAAGAGTCACCGATTTCTTATTGGCATCGTAGTGTTCTATAAAGCAGTGCATTTTCTCATTTTCGCGAAGCGTGCATAAATCTGCTTGGGCTAGAGCTGTTGAAATAGCTAATTTTTCAGAGGTTTCCGGATAAACTTCATGGATAAATTCAAGCATAGAATGCGCTTTTATCTCTTCATCTAGTTGTATATAGCTATCGTAGAGAAGGATTAGTAAATCGTGGAAAGCTCCGAATTCAGGGGTAAGAGTTCTTAAGTTGCTTTTTTCGTAATAGGAAATGACGTCTTGATATTTTTTTCCAAGGTAATAGCAAAGAACAATTTCGTATTCGACTTCAAGCTTTCTTTGGCCTTCAGAAAGTAGAATATGCGCGCGCTTAAAGGCAGTGATAGCTTGGTAAAGATCAAGAGACGCAGCAAAGCTAGATCCTATAAAATATTCTTTTCCCCAGTCTGTTTTTTTCTCCTCATCAGTTAAAGGAGGGAAGGGGGAGGGTAAACTTTTGAGGTATCTGTCTTGCACGATGTAAGAGATTTTGGGTTCAAGATCTTCTACATGGCGCTGACACGAGCTAAAAAGTCCAAGCAAACAAAGAAGGACTACGTATTTTTTATCTACATTCATTTTCAGGAGTTTTTACCCAATCGATTCCGGCATCAAATTCTTCTTGTAGTATAGGCAGAATGGCTTGTTCTTTGTAAAGCACTTCTTGTCTTTCTGTAATTTGTCTATATTCATCAAAAGAATTAATGATATGAGGTCTTACAAAGATAATGATATTATCTTTTTGATCGGAGCGGTCATTTTCAGAGAAAGCAGCTCCAATTACAGGAAGCCCTCCTAGGCAAGGAATTTGTGATTTGAAGTGCGTTTTGGTATCGTTGAGCATTCCACTTAGCACCAAAAACTGATCGCTTGGCACGTGCACTTTTGTGCTCATGCTTGTGTGGGTTGTGGCAATCCCGTTAACTTGGAAATTAGAGGTAGTATTCACTTGGAGTGTGGAAGTGATATCTGTCATGATATCAAGTGTCACAACGTCATTATTCCCCACAACGGGGGTAATGGTTAAGTTAAATCCAATGTCTCTATATTCAATGTTTCCTGTTTGAGATGTTGCAACGCCGCTTCCTTGGATGGTAGTTACAGACGAGTTATAAGGAAGGTTTTGCCCGACAAAGATATTCGAGGTGTTGTTGTCTTGCGTGATGATCTTGGGGTTCATCACAATGGTTGTATCGTTATCTGTTTGAAGCGCATTTACAAGGCTTCCTAAAGAGATAAACGATCTGCCCTTATGCATGATGATATCGCCAAGCACGCCCAAATCAAAGCCTTGTCCCGGTTGAGGAAGCATGGGGTTGGGATTGGGGAATGTGGTTGTTCCATTAATATCGTTAAGCCCTGTAGAGAAAGGGGTAGTATTGAAAGTGGGAACACCTGTTGTTTGGTTAGCCGCTGGTGCATTTCCCATTCCTGCGGCCACTTTATTGAGATATTTTAATTTCCCGCCCCATTGGAGTCCAAATTCTTGGGTATTGCCTAAAGTGGTTTCAATCACAAGCACTTCAATAAAGACTTGCTTTAAAGGAACATCGAGGTTGGCAATTAAATCTCTTAATTTAGTTAACACATCTTGTTCGCCAGAGACTAAAAGAGAGTTTGTAACGGTGATCCATTGTACCGAATTAATTGCTTCGGCAAGGTTTTTATTTTCCCCTGTAGGTTTTTTGCCAAGTTCAACAGCCACTTGCTTTAAGGCGTCACTGATTTCTAATCCTCTATGGTATTGAAGCTTGTACACTAGAAAGCTTGTATTATCGATAGATTCAATAGAAGAGAGCTCAGCGTCTTTTTCAGGGGTATCGAATTTTTGTAGAAGAACAAGTGTCTTATCGATAGAAACCTGCTCTCCTGAAACGATGATGGAAGAGGTTTTTTCTACCCATTTTAAGTTGTCGATAGTGCTAAAAAGAGAGACATCTTTCACTCCTGAATTAACAAGATTTTGCTCGAAGTCGTGCAAGATGGAGATGAGCTCATCACCTGTTCTATAATGAGGGGTATAAAGGCTAAAGGTGGCATTAGGAATAGGGACCATTTCTGGTTTTGGCTTAATTGAGGAATTATCAAATTTTCCTATCAGATTCTCTACTTTTTCTAAAGCTGCTTGCGTGCCTGTAAAAAGAAGGGAATTTGTTTCTTTAATATATTTCATTGATGCAAGGGCAGCTCCTAGCTCAGGATCAAGCGAACCTGCCTTTTGTAAATCAGAGGCAAAAGAGGTGATGGATGTCATCAGTTGGCTTGAAGGAGCACTTCTTATTTTGTAGATAAAAAATGTTAAGGATCCAACGTGCTGTACTTGCGTAGCTGCTGAACTTTCCGCATCTACTGTAGCTAAAAGCTCTTTAAGTTTTTCAAGAGCAGGAGCGGTTCCTGTAAAGAATAAGGAGTTTGTTAGAGGAATGTGTTTAGCAGAAGCTACAGTGTGTAGTAAATCGATATCAGCTAAGCCCGATGCTTCTAAATCGCGGGCGAGTTCTTGAAGAGATTTTTCTACTTCTTTGGGCGCTTTATTGACAGGTTTATAAATGTAAAAGGATGTTTTTGAGGACTTAACCGACTCTGAGTCGTATCTGGCAATCATGGGTTTTAATTCTTCGATAGCAGGTTTTGTTCCTGTAAGAATGAGCGAGTTGTCCTCTTCTATCCATTTTATTTTATCAATGGCATCAATCAGGTCGGCATTGGGATAATTTGCTGCACTTAGGTGGGCAGCCACTTTTTTCAGATTAGCAACCACCTGATCTCCTTTTGCGTGAGCTAGAGGATAAAGAACAAAGGTGTGCTGTTCTGCCGCTCCTGCAGTTCCTGCAGCTGCTTTTGCAGGGATATCTAGATCTGCCATCACACCCATAGTTCTTTCAATAAGGTCTGGGGTAGAAACCACAAATACAGAATTTGTCTCTACTTGAGGCACTAAAATAAGAGGATTGCCATTAGCAAAGGGCGTAACAATTTGAGTTGCTAGTGTAATTAATTCTTTAGGGGAAATATTTATAGCAACGTAGGCGTCAACTTCTAGAGGGCTTAAAGGCGTATCTAGGCTTGTTAAAAGAGAGGCGATTTTCTCAACGTTTGTTGTGATATCTGTAACAATTAGCTGGCGTGTTTCTTGAGAAACCTCAAGAAGCGCAGAGGCAGATACCATAGGTCTTAAGATATTGACAAGCGTTGTAAGATTGGCGTTTTTTACTCTGAAGACGCGTGTAATAATCGGGGCAGCTGTAGGGGAAGACCCGGGAAGCTCTTGGGAAACAACGGTAGGGATTTGGTTAACAGTTTTATTTGTTGTAATGAGGAAATTGTCCCCTTCCTCGAGAAGGCTTAACCCGTGGATGCGCAGCACTTGAATGAGCGTAGACATGATATTTTTTGCGCTCACAGGCTCTTCAGAAACAATTGTCACAGTAAACTGAAGATCTGCGTCTTCGAATACAAAATTTTTATTCAGAATTCTGCTGATAAAGCGAAGGTATTCTGTAAAAGAGACGTTGTTGAAATTGATTGTATAGCCTGGTTGTTCTTGTTCAGGGGATACAATGCTCTCTTGGGTTTCCTGAGGTTTTTTCTCATCGCTTTTACCAAATAAGGAAAAGCTCATGAGAGAAAGAGCCAAGGATCCGGAGAGAGTTAAACGAAACATAAGGTGGTTTCTCAATTTCAATTTTGGATGGTTCATTATAAAAATCCCTTACAGCGCTTTTAAAATGTAAATAATTTAATAGACTTCTCTCGATCCTAAAATACCACCCTCTTTATTGTAAAGCCTTGAAAACAAGAAGAAGAAAAGAAAGAAGGTGAAGAGAAGAAAATAACAGGATGAACAGGATAGGGCAAGATAAACAGGATGAAGAAAGATAAGAAGAGAAATTTATCTTTTTTATCTTTTCTCCATCCTGTTTATCTTGCCGCGCTAGAGATCTTGTTCATCCTGTTATTCTTCTCTTTTTTTCTTTCAAGCGGTGCGGCTGATGGATAAAATGAGCTTGGGGTATTGCTGGAGGGGGAAAAAGGGTGAGGAGGCAACTTGTTTGAGGATGGCCTCGGGCTGTCTTTTTGTGGAGAGGGGGACTGTTTTTTTTGTGGCGTCTAGAAGGGGTGCTTCTAGGGTTTCTTCTAGAGAGTGGAAAATTAAGGTATCGCCTACTTTCCAATTATCGGTTGTTTCTAGGAATTCGGCATTTCCATTTTTCCCTAGAGGCGGATTGCTTTGCTTGAGGAGGTAAGGAGCGGCAGAGTCAGAAGATAAGCGAAGAAGACCGCTTAGCCCACACGAAATAAAGGTGAGTTCATCTTTCCAGGGGCTTAAAAGAATAACACTCATGGCAATGGGTGTTGTGATATGGTCTTTTGCAAGCATTTGGTTAAGCCTTGTCATGAAAGGAAGGGGGCGGAAAGGATCTTTAGGATTTGCCATTTTATCTTGGACATACATTTTAATCATGCCTCTTAGAACCCCTGAGTAAATGGCGCTATCGATATCTTTAGAAAGCGTCTGCACAATAATAACCGCATAAGTTTCATTGGGCCATGCAAAAAAATCGTAGTATAGACCAAATTGCTCCGGGCTTTTAAATTTTGCAAGTCCTATATCGATATGAGGCCATTCGGGAATAGCTGGGGCCGATAAAAGAAGATCTGAAATCTGGACTGTTTCAAAAAGCTCTTTAATCCGATCGCTTTCAGGTTTTTCTTTTTGAAGCTCATCAGATTTTAAATAAGCGGAGATTTCTGTAATAAAATCCACAATATCTTGGAATCTTTCCTCTAAAGAAACAGCAATTGTTTTCCCTATAAGAGTTTTTAGCTGTCCTGGAAGCGAGGAGAGGTTAATCATTCCAAAGGAGAGCTTTCCTAAGATCAGTTCGTAAGCAATAATCCCTAAAGAATAGATGTCTGAGGCAAAAGAAACTTTGGACGGATTTTCTTTTTGTTCTGGGCTCATATAATCGGGTGTCCCTAGAACATGCGTATTTTTCATCTCTTTTTCTTCATGCAGCTGCGCAATGCCAAAATCGATGACCTTAATTTCCCCATCTTCTGTAATAAGAATATTTTCTGGTTTTAAATCTCTATGAACAACTCCGTGCGTATGGAGGTGTAAAAGAGCGTAGGAGACTTGGAGAATAATTTCTAAAGAGCGTTTAAGCGAAAGAGAGTGTTGCAGAATAAATTGGCGAAGAGAAATCCCTCGAATCAGCTCCATCGCGATATAAAGCCCGCCTTCCCATTCTCCTGAGCCAAAAACTTTAACAATATTGGGGTGATTGGCAAGGGCAATAATCTCAGCCTCTTTCACAAAGCGCTTAACCATTTCGGGGTGGTTCACATATTTAGGAAGCAAGACCTTAATGGCAATAGGTTCTTTAGTCTCAGGATGCAGGCCCAAATAGAGAAGGCTCATGCCTCCCTTATTAAGAATGCTCTCAATCTTATAAGGGCCAATTTTTGGGGGGAGAGGAAATGATTCTTCTGTAGCAATTCCTGGAATTGTTGTTTGCTTATAAAAAGAAAAATCAGAACTCATTTTAACCTCGCTGTTAACATAGAGAAATAAATTTTTCTCTCTCTCTTTCTTTCTCTTCTCTGTGGTTTCTTGTCTCTGTGGTAAAAAAATGCAAGCATTTGTGTGTCCAAGTGTTAGCAAAAGACAAACCACAGAGGGAAGAAACCACAGAGGAAGAAAAGAGGAGAGGGGAAATTTATCTCTCTCTGTTATTCTAACTCTAAGATTTTAAGGCCGATGGTTTCTCCGATTTTTAAGATTTCGGCTTTGGCGACCTTTTTATCGTTTAGCGTGATGTCTACTCCAAATTCAGGGCGTCTAGAAAGTTCTAAAGTGTCTTCGGCCCCAAGGCTTAATAATTTCTCAAGATTAATATTCAATCTTTCTAGTTCTACTCTAAGATGCAGGGAATCTTTTTTTGGGGGGATATTTTCTACTATAGACTCTGAGCTGCCACCGCTTTCCCATAAATGGTCTTTGTCTGCATCCTCATCTTCTAAAGAGATCTCCTCTTCTTCCATGACAGGGACTATGTCTTCTTCATAAAAGGAGTGCTCTAGGATATGGATTTGAGAGTCTTTATACGTCCCTTGGAAAAGAGGCTTATTTCCTAATTCGATACTGACATGGCCTTCGTTAAGCTTAGGATCAAAATGGCAATTTTCTAGGAGGACCAAATCTCCTACGGCTACTTTTCCCCACTCTTCAGAAGAAATCGTTGTATTCCCTATTTTTAAAGAGACCTCTACGTTTAAGTTTTCTATTGAGCTAGAGTCTAAAGAAAAGGGGCGATCTTCAAAGTGGGTATGAAAAGCTTTAAGAAAGCTTTTAGGACAAAAAACTCTTCCCCAGAGCTTTTTGTCTCCAATTTCTAGAGAAATATCAAAGGCTGTTCCCTCTTCTTCTCCAAGAGAGGAAATCCCATCGAGGATAAGAGAAAGATCTCCAAAAGGGTTTAATGTATTAAGAATGCTTGCTCCAGAAGCTCCGAGGAAAAGGTAAAAGCCTTCTTTAAGGGCTTTGTCAGAGAGGCCTTTTGAGACTTTTTTGGGAGAGAGGCAAAGTTTTGTAAGCTCTGACATATCTGTTTCAGACATCATCCAAAACGCTTTTCCTTTAAGGGGAGTAAGCTCAAAAGCTAAAACTTGGGGGCTTTTTCCAAAGCCTTCTAAGGGGTGTTCTAATTTCTTTTGGGCGTGGAAAGAGATTAAAAGATCTGGTATGCCCCATTCTTCTTTTAGTTTATTAGAGAGTTCCTGAAAAGGGAAGGGAGGCGGATTTCCTAAAGCAATTAGCTTGCGCTCCTTTAATATATTCCCCACTGTTTCTATCCACTCTTGAGGTGCTTGATTCATAGTTATTCCTGATTATCCTCTTCTTTATCTCTATTAACAGGTTCTTCTCTTATGTACAAGGGCTCCTCTTCTTTTAAAAGATTTATTTCAAGGCGATGAATAGAAAAGGGAAGATCTTTTTGTTTTATTTGGGCAATAAGTAAGGCTAGTTGTGTTTTAATTAAGGAGCATGCAGCTTCATTAGCAATGAGGGTGACATTAAAGGCTTTAGGGGCAGTGCTAAATTCTTCGATGAGGATTTGCGCTCCAGAAAATAGGGAGTCTCCAAGTTCTTGTTTATCAAGGAAAATCACCGTCTTTGTATCGCCTAAGGCATGCTGATGTTCAATAGAAGCAACCATTTGCTCAAAGAGTTCAAGGGTTTCTATACAAGGGCTAATAGCTTCTGCTGCGAAAGTTTCTTGCAAAGGAAATACCGTGTGGTAGGGGGTAGAAGGCATGGGCTGAAAGCATCCTTCATGTCCCTCATCATCATCTTCGATTAACTCTTGCAAAAGGCCTTGGTTTTCCTTAAAAAAATTCAAAAGTTCCTCATTAAATCCCTCTTCAAAATTAAAAGGAGGTATTTCTTTCGGCATTTTTGAAGGACGCTCTGTTGTCTCTAATTTAATACTCTTATTTGGATTGATCTGCGGTGTTGTCATAACTCTCATTTGTAAAGATGTTAGCTATTTTGCTGATCTTTGTCTTTTTTCTCCTTAGAAATTCGCTTGGTTTCTGTGACAACAGGCTTTCTTCCTATGGAGATACTAACGGTCATATTCTTTTTTACGTACTCAGATCCTTGAAAAGCTGCAATTAAAGCCTCTACATTTTTTTCTGCAAGCTTTTCTGCTGCGGCTGTGTCAAAAAGGATCTCCACTTGAAACTGTCCTCTTGCTGTAGAGTATTCCTTAATTTCAATGACGGCGTTATAAAACTTAGAATTTGCAAAAGCGGAATGGTTTAGTTCAATGCGCGTTGTATGCTCATCTCCGCTGATTGTTTTTTCTTTCATGTAAGAAATTTTGCCAATCATCTGAAGCATAAGCGCTTCTGCATCTTTAGAAAGAAACGGGGCTGTAACAGCTGGGCTTTCGGGGATTCCCACTTGCACGGCTTGGGCCGGATTATAGGCGACCCCTTCAGCTCCTTCAATTCCTCCAAGGGCATTTTTTTCTTTTGGTTTAGCAGGTGAGGATACTCCTTGTCCAGCATGAGGCTTAGAAGAAGAGGGAGCTCCTAGTTTCTCTACAAGCTTTTCCTTTTCTTCTTTTGAAGAAGGAGTTGCCAAAGCTTTAAAAAAGGCGTCTTTTTCTTCTTCTTTAAGCGGCTCATTATTTTGCACCTGGTTTTCTTGGACGTTTTGCTGCTCTATTGACCTTTCGGTTTGGGGAGTTGAAGGCGAGGGAAGTTCTAAAGAAGTATAGGTGGGATATTCCTCTTCAGGCTCTTCTATAGGAGGGATAACTACAGCTTCTTCCTGATCTTCCTCTATGGGCGCTTGCTGGATTGGAGGTGTAGAAGGTGCTTGGGGTGTTTGAGGAGGAGGTGGAGGTGGCGCTACTATACTTTCCTCGCGCGCAGCCGCTGGAGCTCCCGGGAAGGGAGTCTCTTCAACTTTTACCTCATCTCTAGAAGGCGCAGTAGGCATATAGCTCTCTTTTTTTATAGGACTCTCAACATCTGCTTGAGGCGCATCGAGTGCCTTTTTACCCCCTTCAACTTCTGCAGGGCCTTTAGCTTTTTTTACATCAGCATCTAGAGAAAATCCGGGGGCTGCAGGGGATGTGGGCCCTTGTTGAACAACGTCTTCTTCTTCGTCTTCAAGGCCTCCCTTATTTTTCTTTTTCCCTTTCATCTCTTCAGAGGTTTCGTCTACTTTTTCTATATAGTATTTTTTGAACTCAGAGCCTACTGCCCCCTCTTTTTTTGCCGGGTTTGGTTCTTTGGGATTGCCAGGACCACTTGGCCTTCCAGGTTCTATAGACATAGACTATTCCTCCTTTTTTTGAGGATGCTTGGACTTCCTTTTAATCTGATGGAGTACAGATCCAATTTCATCTGACTCTAAAGACTCTTTCTGCTCTATTTCGGCAAGCTGCTGCTTTTCCCACTCTTTTTTATGCGTTTTAAGCTTTTCTACATCTTGCTGTTTTTTAATCAAATCTTGCCTGGCAATCTCTACTGCTTTCGTAGCTGCATCTACAGCTTTTTGCTGCTCTACAACTTTTACTTGCTTTTGTCTTAGCTCTTCTTCGACAACTTTTAGGTAGCTTTTCATTTGCTGGATTTTAGGAGAGGTCGTTCCGGTATCGAGCTCAGCGCGAAGCTGTGTAAGCTTATCTTCTCTATGTTCTTTGACTTTATTGCGCGCTTCTTCAAGCTCTTTAAGTTTTTGTTCTTCTTTAGTTAAAAGTTCCTTTTTTTCTTTAAGAACCTTTTCAGCTTCGTCGAGCTTTTTTTGCTTAATATAGACAAGTTCTTGAAGAGGATATTTCATATGAGTTATCTAAAAAGGGCTTTTAGTTGGGCAAGTGTTTCTTCAAAGCTCGACTTTTCATCGACAAGCTGTTTTAAGAAGCGGTTAACTTTATCGATATATTTAATCGCAAAGTCAGCTGCTTTATCAGAGCCGGGCTTATATTCCCCAATACGTATTAAAAGTTCGTTTTTCTTGTAATTGGCAAGCACTTCGCGCACTTTCCCAATAAGCTGAAGATGCTCTTTATCGACAATGTGTGTGATGATACGGCTAATAGATCCTAAAACATCAATTGCAGGGTAGTGGTATTGCCTTGCAAGCTCACTAGATAAAATAATGTGACCATCCAGAATCGATCTTACCTCATCTGAAACAGGCTCATTTAAATCATCTCCGGCAACTAGCACTGTATAAAAAGCTGTAATCGATCCCTTATCAGAATTTCCTGAGCGCTCTAAAAGTTTTGGCAACGTGGCAAATACAGAAGGGGTAAACCCAGCTCTTGCAGGAGGCTCTCCGGCAGCAAGCCCCACTTCCCTTAGCGCCCTTGCAAAACGGGTCACAGAGTCCATCATTAGAATCACTGTTTTGCCCTGATCGCGGAAATATTCGGCAATGGCTGTTCCTACATAAGCGGCGTTAATTCTTAATTGAGCTGCCTGATCAGAGGTTGAAACAATAATCACAGAGCGCTTCATCCCTTCTTCGCCCAAATCATTTTCTAAAAATTCCCTAACTTCTCGTCCCCGCTCTCCAATTAAAGAGATCACGTTTACATCGGCTTTGGCATTCCTTGCAATCATGCCAAGAAGGGTAGATTTTCCGCCTCCCGCTGCTGCAAAAATACCCACTCTTTGCCCTTTTCCTGTCGTGAGGGTTCCATCGATGCAACGCACCCCAACCGATAAAGGTTCGCTAATGACCTGACGCTTTAACGGATCTGGGGGAGTATTTAAAACAGAATAGGTTTCATCAAGAACAAGCGGCCCTTTTGTATCGACATCAAGAGGTTCGCCAAGGCCATTTAACACTCTGCCTAGCAAGTTTTGCCCGACTTTTATGTGAAGAGGCATATGAAGAGGAATCACTTCAGAAGAAGGGCCAATGCCAGACATTTCCCCTAAAGGAGACAGATACACCTCATCTTTAGTAAAGCCTACAACTTCAGCAATAAGAGGCTCTCCCTCTCTCTTAATAAGACAGACCTCACCAATCTTAACCTGAGGAACGACAGCTTTAATCAGCATCCCTACAATTTCTGTAATTCTTCCGTGTATGGTGGTGAGCTCAAGTTCATCGAGATGAGAGATTAGATTTTCTGTAGAAGGCCTTTTTTCATCCATAATTGTCTCTCTTCCTTTTATAAGATAAACTAGAGAGGATAAAAATTTTCTCTCTCTCTCTCTTTCTTCCTCTGTGGTTTCTTGTCTCTGTGGTTTATCTTTTGCTAAGGCTTTGCATGCAAGAGTCTTGCATTTTTTTTAACCACAGAGACAAGAAACCACAGAGGAAGAAAGAGAGAGAGGGGGAATTATTTATTGTTCTCTTTGTTCATCTTTTTTTCTTTCTTCTTAGATTTGGATTTGCATGAGCATTTTAAACGAGTCTACAGCTTTACTTAAGACAACCGAAGAGAACTCGAGGAGCTGCTGCGCTTTATTGAGCTTAAGCTGAATAAGAAGCATGTCTCCGGGATTAATCTGATCGCCTTTGTCTTTAAGGTTTTGGAGCTGTCTTTTTGCTGCAACTAACTGCGACTGCCCATCGGTTACCATCCCCACAAATTTTTCAATAGCCCCTTGAGCGGTAGTTGCCGTTTCAGGAACAACATCTGCCCCCATTTTAGAAGAAGCTGAGCGCAGAAGAGAATTTGTATCTTGCAGTTTGTTATCTAAAAGACGTCTATGCGCTTCATTCACCTTAAGCTTGGGATAAGCTAATTGATTTTGGATCCCTCCCAAAGTCATTTGGGCATTGGCCGTTTGAGCAATGAGCGTATCGTAAGAGGCTGTTGGCATGGCTCCCCCATGAGCAAGATCAAAGGGAGAGATTTGGGGAGCAGCAGCAGCCTTTTGGCCGCCTGATGCTTGTTCCATATACGATTTAAAGCTGGATTCTGCTGGCATATCCATCTTTTGCTCATCAGATTTGCTAGGACCTACAGCTGGTGTTGCCTGGGTTCTATCTGTAGGAGGAGGTTGTGGGGTTCCAAATGTCATTTATAGTACTATCCCTTTTTTTTGCTATCTTTTGGAGCCTGCATAGGAGGAAGAGGCTTTTTCACAAAATTTTCTACAAAATCTAAAGCGCTTTCAGCTAACTTCTTAATTGCAGGATCGTGTGAATTTTTTACAGCTTCCGCTAAGTGTTTTTCTCCTTTAGCCACATCTGTAGGAGTTAAACATAAGCTAAATCCTAAAAAGGCTTTTGCCATTTCATTATTTGGCTCTTTTGCAAGCACTTCATTAAAATGCATGCAGGCTTGTTTAAGCTCTAATTTACAGAGGTGCATATATCCGAGTCCTACTTTAGGAAGGGCATTATCTGGGCGCAGAAGAGCTGCTGCTTTAAAAAGTTTAAGCGCTGCATCTTCATCCCCTTGATTAACAGCAATAAAGCCTGCTTCGACAAAATGGATGTAGCTGTCTTTGTATTTTGAAAATTTTTCCATATTCTGATCCTTTCAAACCGTTTATTGTGTTTTTTGGTTACGCACAGAGTTATTGATCACAGACTGAATTTGGCTGACTAAGTTTGAGATAGAATCTCCAATTTGTGTCACCTGACTCATTTGAAATTGAAGTAAAATGAATTTACCCGGCGTTGCAGAAGAAATTTTACTAGCTACTGCGCGCACAGAAGATACAACTTTACTTTGTAGGGAAATATACTGCTTAATCAGCGTTGCAAACGTAATTGTGCCCCAATTTGTTTCGCCCATAATTTTTTGCTCCTATTTTTTTTGTGCAACTTTACCGACTACTTTTTGTAGTGCAGCGTAGCCATGTAATATAATTCCATACTGATCAAAATCTTTAGAATCAGATCCTTGTCTCAAAACGTTTTTAAGATCGGCGATGTGCTCTTCTATCGACTTTATTAAAGCTTTAGCTTTAGCAGGGTCTTGTTTTAATTCTTTTTCAAGGTCAAACTCAAAAAGAGGCTTTCCTTTTTTTTCTAATCCGAACATAGGTGTTCTCCTGTATTTATATGCATTATTGCAGATTGTAGTTAATTTTAAATTTTAATCCATCTTTTTCGAGTAATACCACATTTGACTGGATTCCTGTAATTGCCATTCCATCCAAACTCTCTCCGACAGATAAGATTTTTCCATTAATCACAACCGAGTTTTGCGTTCCATCTTTTTTGGAAGATCCTGAAACTTGATATTTCGAAGAAAGGTCAACGCGCGCACTTTCTTGGGTGCTAAGGATGACATAATTTTTGATGGAACGAACGCCTCTTAACATTTTTACATTATTAAGAAGCTCTACAAGGTCATTGTTATGCGTCGCATCTACAGCTCCTACAAAGACAAGGTCTCCATTGCTAAGCTGGAAATTGATTCCGCTAAATCCTTTCTCTATGAGCATGCTCTGAATTTGCGCTGTTAAATTATTCTCTACAACTACTTGATTCTCTAGCTTATCTAAATAAGGGAAATTAAGGTTTATATAGTCGGCAAGGGCGCCTGCCATGTCTTGCGTGTGCAGATACCCTCTCAATACAAATTTTCCAGGCGTTGGAGAGTATACAGAAATCGCTTGCCAATCAGGGTTAGTCACTAAAAGAGCGTTCATATTTTGCCAGACATATTCATCGACGACCACGTTGTCATCGATGCTTTGAACATAAGGAAGATTGTTTAAAAGATAAAAAAGTTCCTGTTTTTCAAGAGGCGTTAACACATGCCCTGTAATAAATAATTTGCCCCCTGCAGGATTAAAGGAGAATTGGATGTCAGGGTAGCTTCTTATGGTTTCTTGGATCTGCTGCGTTTCATTTTTTTCATTTACTGTAATGGGTGTTGAATTGAAAAGTCCTAGGAGCATAGAAAAAACACCAATGACAACAATTCCTAAAATCCCAGCAAGAGCCAGGTGCTTTTTAGGGATTTTCATCTCCTTCCAGTCTTTTTCCTCCTCTATGCGCCTTTCTTCTAAAATAGAGTCTTCTTTTTTCTCTTCTGGCAGAAGTTGAGGAGGGGAAATAAGAGTTTCTCTAGCTTCAAACCTATCGATCACAAGAAAGCTTGTGGTGCCAAGAGCGATTAAATCTTGAGAGGTTAGCTCTTTTTTGCCAGCGGTTAGCACTCCATTGACAATGACCCCATTTTTACTTCCTAAGTCTTCGATGAATACATGGTCTTCTCCATCTAAAATCAGGCGGGCATGCTGCCTTGAGACGCTTAAGTCTTGAAATACGATATCGCAAATCGCAGGATCTTTACCTATAATATAGGTAGAAGAAGCTTGCATCCCAAATTCTGCTCCACTATTTGGCCCAGAGATCACTTTAAGCATAAAACGCATTTCAGAAGGAGTATCTATGCGAAAAGAAGAAAGGTCTGAGGTGTCTTCTAAAGAGTAGTAGGGGAGCTCTTCTTTCTTTTCAGGCGTAGGATTGATTTCTGTGAAGCGGAAAAAGGTGCTTCCTATTTGAACAATGTCTCCTTCTTTTAAAAGAACAACATCTTCTACAACTTTACCGTTTTGGGTGACAGGGTTTACAGAGCTTAAGTTTTCAAGGAAAAAACCTTCTGCTGAGATTCTGCAAATGGCGTGCTTTCTAGAGACCATAGGGTCTTCTAGAACAACTGTTGCCGCATCAGGGTCTCTGCCAAGAACCCACTCGTCCCCCTCGTCAAAAGAGAAGACTTGTCCTGAAAGAGGTCCTTCTTCTCCAACTAAATATCCCGCCATTTTCTATCCTTCTTTTTCAAAGCGCTCAAGCTCGCCCTTCCAATAATCGAGGAAATTGACAAAATCTTCAACGGTTTCCTTAAAGCTTCTGAAATTCATGTCATACGTTAAGTAGGTAGAGAGTGTCAAGAATTTCTCTTCAGCGTCTAGAGCAATGGCACTATCGCCTGTGCCTAAACCTAAGAAATTTGCCCGCATTAAAAAAATGAAAAACTCCTCTTTTTTTTTGCTCGGACAGGGCCTAATGGGCGAAAATAAGAGGACTCCGGGGTCCATTTCTCTAAAAGAGAGGTCGGTATCATCGTTAAGAAGAAGGTGGTATGCCCCTTGCTTGTCTCTTCCTTCTAAGGGGTCCATCTCAAGGTCTTCCCTTAATTCCCTCAAGTATTTTTCTAGCATCAATCAACCTTGCCTTGTCCGGCTCTTTTCGTGCCCGTGTGCGTGCCCGTGCCTGTGCCCGAATTTCTTATTCGCTTAAATCCAATTTCGGGCACAGGCACGGGCACGCACACGGGCACGAAAAGAGCCGGTAAACCTCTGATTTACGTGTTTTTGGGGTTTAAGGCAATTAAAAATTTAACTTGCTGACAATAAATATGTTAGCCTTGTTTGTAAAGGAAATTTAAAGTTAAGGTAAGCGTCATTTTAAGAAAGCGTTGCCAAAAAACTCTATACGTGGTAAAATAATAATTGAAAGGAACGAGGGCTATAAAAATATGAAAGAAGAATTTAAAAAATTACTAGATATGTTTAAGCAGGGCTTTACCGGCAATGCAGGGGATATTGATGCTGTAATGAAAGAGTCCTTTGTTATCTTCGATAAAATGAAAAATTCTCTCTATGGAGCCTCTGAAGAAGAAAAGCAAGAACTCGTTAATTGCATGACCGAATTCTATAACGAACTGATGAATGAAGCTAAGGGCTTTGCAGAGAAAATGGGTGTATCTGAAGACCAGCTCTTTGCTATCTCTGAGAATCCAAATCACTTCACTCCTGATCAGTGGAATAAAATGCAAGACACTAAAAATCAGTTATTTAAGGTTTCAATGGACATGTATAGCGCTGTAAAGCCTGCAAGCCTTGATTTCAATGCCTTAAAGAAAAACGCCGAAGGGAGCGCTCCTTCATCTCCCGTCCGCGAAAAACCCATCCGCCACCCACGCAAAGAAGAATGGCTCCGCTCTTAACAGAGAGAAGGTTAATTTCTCTCTCTCTCCTCCCCCCTCTGTGGTTTCTTGTCTCTGTGGTTTATATCTTTGGCTAAGACGAGGGATCTCAAAGACTCGCATTTTTTAAACCACAGAGACAAGAAACCACAGAGGGGGGGGAGAAGAGAGAGGGAAAAATTAATTCCTCTCTGTTTCTCAAAATGCCTTGACCCATAAGTACTTAGGTGCTTATGGGTCTTTTGTTTTATATAGGCTTAATTAAGAATTAATTATTATAAGTTAAATTTTTTATTGACTATATACTAGTATTTAATATATACTTAGTTTAGGGGGAATAGGCCCTCAAACAAAGAGGTAATAAAAACTATGGTAGATCTAAATAACATATCAAATTCAGTCATCATTCCAGTACCGGTTTTACCTGCGCCTCCGCCTTCGACAGACAATCCGATTCAAGACCAGATTAATCAGATCTTGGCGGCTGCTAAATTGCCTAACGGTGAGTACAACCTTTTTGACGTGATGAACGTGTTTATGCTCGCCGACCAATTATATAATAACACCATTGAAGGTGTAACGGGCAATATGGACACTACAGGGAAGCTTATTAGTCAGGAAGCTGACTTGCAAAACATCTTTAAAGAGGGAACAACTATTACTCCTCAAGATGGTGATAACCTTAGGGCTGAGCTGCAAAACCAATACCAGGTAGTCACAGCTTTGTACGATCAAGGAATAATTAAAAAGGACACTTATGATCAAATCTGTGGTCCAAGCGGGATGATTGCCGATATGTGTAAAAAGCTTGCTCCTGAAGTGATTTTACCTAATGGTTCCTTTGACTTTACAAAGTCTCCAGGTGCTGAGTTTGCTGGTAACATTTACGCTATCTGGCAAGCGCAGAAAGCGAATGGAGATAATGCTCCTTCTCCAGCTGCGCAGCAAGATATGCAAGACTTGAACCAAGACTTTGCTACAGGTCAGCAGTCGTTTTCTACGGTAAGTACGAACCTAAAATCTCTTTTTTCGTACGACCAAAAGACTGACCAGACATGGCAGACTCAGGGGTATAACTTTGCTTCGATGTTAACACACACAATGACAACTGTGAATAATAACATCCAAAGAAGCTCGTAATAAGAAAAAATAATAATAAAAATAGAGGTATAAAAATGGGTAACTACGTTTTAGATGGATTAATGGCTGTTAACGGCCTTAATAATGCCCTTAATACGACTATTACAGCTATTACAGGCATGACAGAAGAGCTGAATAAAATTGCCACGTTTAACAACGACCGTGCTACCGCTTGTGCCAAGGAAGGGGCGGCTGTCATGATGGCGGATGCCAATGATGGAGATAAAAACAACCAGGTGTCTGTAGACCAGCAGATTTATAGTGCGTATAACCAAGCGTTCCAGAACGTGCAGACGTTATACAACGGTCTTATCCAGACAGATGGTACGAACTCTCAGAACCAAGGGCAAAACCAGCAGATGTGGACGCAGTTTGCTCAGGATCTGATGCAGATGGTTTCTTCTATTACCTCTCTTCTTGGAAGCGGTAAGTTATAATAGGTTTAATATTAATAATAAATTAGGGGAAATTATGACAGCAGCGCAAAAAATTCTAGATTCAGCTCCAAGAGCAGCCTCTACAGTAGTAGATGCGCCAGGCTCTTCAGAAAAAGCTCTTTCAAATCAAGAGCTCCTGCTCCTTCTTGTAAGAGATTTGGGCGCTTCCTTACCAGCTCTTCAAGAAGCTGCCGACTTAAGTAAAAAAAATGCTCCTGTAGCGCCGCAGCCTGCGCCTTCTTCTTCTACTAATTATGGCATTAATCAGGCGGCTAATCTTCTTTTAGAAAAGCAAGAGACGGCTGAAGAAGTAGCCTCTTTTATTTCTAGAATGCTAGAAGAAATGCTTGCGTCTTCAGGGAATAATGTAGAGACAAAGCCTTTAACTGAAGCTATATCTAAAAAGGTAAAAGAAGTAGAAACAGCTTCTAAAAGACTTGCTCTTTTAGTTAGTAGTGGACCTTCTCCTTTTGTGGTAGAGGGGGGTGGAAATAAGGGCGGCGAGCCTTCTGCGCAAGATATTAAAAATGCAGTACTCGCTTTAGGCCAAGTGATTTCTGAGATGCTTATTCTCCTTATTGAAGATGCGGCGACTCACTCTAAAATTGCTAGCTTAAATGGAGACGCTTTAATTAAGAAAATTCAAGCAGACCTTTCGACTTTGCTTCAGCAAATTCAAGATCAGCAAGCTGCGCAAGCAAAAGCTGATAAATGGGGTTTTATAGGAAAAATTATCTCTGGGCTTGTCGCAGCGATTATGACATTTGTTGCAGTTGTAACAATGCAGCCAGAGCTTATCTTTATGGCAGCTGTTGCAATCACCTTTATGGCTGTTGCTCTTGCTGGTAAAAGCATTACACAGCCTCTTGCTGATGCATTGAAGCCGGCTTTTGGAGATACAGTATCAAATATCTTGGCAGCTGTGATTGTGGCGGTGATTGTTACTATCATGACAATGGGCGCTGGAGCTGTTTCCGTAGCCCCTGAAGCTGCAGGAGAAGCGGCGGTAGGGTCTGGAGCTTCTGTTGCTGTCGAGGACGGAGCGGAATCAGGAGAGAGCGCAGCCGCTTCAGCAGCTGCAAAAGGAGCAAAAATCCCTTCTAGAGGCGCTCAATATCTAAAGCTTGCAAGATTTGGAGCTTGTAATGGCGCTGCTTACGCAGGACTTCCTCAAGCTATGATAAGTGCAATTGTTCCTAAGAGCGATCAAGACAAATGGTGGGCTATTGCTCTTAACGTAATTCTTACTCTTGTTGTTACACTTGCAGGGGGCGGTGGTAACACTGCTGGAAATAGCGTTGCAACAATAGAATCTTTAAGAGCAGGTCTTAAAGCTTTTGTAAAGCCTGTTGCGGATGTGGCTAGAAACTTCAGTGAGGCTGCAGCTAAAGCTCTTGAGCCTTTTGCTAATGCGATTAAGTCTGTTTTTGGATTAAAAGAGTTTACGGGGTCAGATGCAGCAAGTTTACTGATGGGTATTGCTAAAAAGTTCCCTCAACTCATGCAGTTTGCGGCTTTAGCGCAGCAAGAGCAAGCCTATAGCAACTTATATGATATCCAAAAAGAGAGAGCTCCTTTTGATGAGCAAACAACTCTTTTACATGCTCTAGAAGATGTGTTTGCAGCGCAGCAGCACAATTATCAGAACGTTGATAGTAAGCAAGCGCAGAACATGAACGATATGCTTTCTGGGCTTGGAAACATGTTCGGTTGGATGAATGGAGTGAATGAAGCGTTAATGGCTTAAAAAGGCCTTAAGTCATTAAGTTGCTTATAATAAGCAGCTTAATTACTTTATTCTTTATGGTAGTAAAATATTTTATTTACAAAGAATTTATAAATCGGTAAAATTAACTTAAGAAGTGATGTGGTTTATTAATAATAATAAAAAATAGGTGTTATTTTATGGCAGCAAACACTCAAGTAAATTTAGTTCCTACAGGGTCTTTAAGAGGAGCTACTTCAGCTTCTTTAAATAACGCGCAGGCCGATACATTAAATTTCGATCTTTTAGAAATGGCTAAACAGCTTTCTGAAAATTTAGTGGGCCTTCAAGATGCTGCAAAAGAAAAGAATGTAGCTACAGATAGTAAAAAGGTCGTATTGCCAAATATTCTTCCTGAGGAAGAAAACTCTGCTACATCTTCTCTTTTAAAAAGCACAACAGAATTTGTAAATGCCTTTATTCAAAACGAATTAGACCAAAAAAAAGAAGCTAAGCTAGAAGCGAAAATCCTTAAGGAAACGCTTGCTCTTGCAAAGAAAATGGCAGGAACAAAAATCAATAAAGACGTCAAAGAGTTTCTTGAAGGAACAACGCCTTTAATGCTTGCTAAGGCAAAAGAGGTGGCTAAGCCTTTTGCTGCAACTGGATCTGGTAGTGCTGCAGCTGGATCTGGTAGCTCTAATAACATGAATCCTTTAAATCAGATTGGCGGCGGACTCGGTGGCTTAACAGTTGTAGCTTTAATGGAGCTAATTATTCAGGGTGTTAAGCAGTACCAACAAGAAAATGAACTTGCTACAGAGCAATCAAACCTCCAGCTCGTTTATGGTAAAGCTCAAGCTGATAAGCTTGCTGACCAAGATATGGCAAACGCTTCAGAAGCGGAAAGTGATAGAAATGGAGCTACTGTTGCTATGTCGGTAATGACAGGTGCAATGGCCGTAGACGTTGTGCAGTCCTACAGATTAAGTAAGCCTGAAAACGTAATCAAAGCGCAGATTAAAGACTGCGATACCATCACTACGCGCCTTGAAAATAGAGGCTCTTCTCATCTTAATATGGAAAAGACTCCGGATGTATTAGAGGCGGAAACAACTGTTACAGCAAAGCAAGCAGCTGCTACTCAAGCTGAAGAGACAGTGAAAACAGCTGAGGCAACACTTGCAACAAAACAAGCGGCTTTAACAAAAGCTGGTGAAGAGCAAGATGCAGCAAAAGTAGAATTTGATGAAAAAACACGCGTTGCACAAGCATCTGCAGATGCAGGGATTGTAAATCCGGATGCTTCTGTAGAAAGACATGCTGCTGAAACTAGATATAATAATGCGCAAGCAACATTTAATGAGGTTTCAGATGAGTTTGCAGATGCAACAGTTGCATTAGATGCGGCAACAGATGCCTCTGCGGCGGCAAACCTAGAATTGCAAAAGGCAAATGATACATTAGCTACAGTAAAAGCTTCTGTGCCTAAAACAAAAGCCATTCCTGAATCTATTAAGAAACAGGTATTTGCAAATGAGCTTGATGATAAGGGTAATTATAAGCTTAAGATAGGTAATAAGTTTGATCATCCTGATGGTCCTACCGAGCCTCAAATTGCTATGGAAGATGTGCTAGATTCTCTTGAAGACACAGACGGTGTAAAAGAGAGAACTAATGCCGTAAGCAATCAGAAAAGGCTTAAAGAGCAGTTAGAGAAAAAGCTTAAAGAAGCTACAGCTGATAAAGAGAAGTGGGTGCGTATGGCCGGAATGGGATTCCAAATGGCGCAGCAGGCGGGAACAACGTGGTCGGCAAGTAATAAGATCACCCAGGAAAATCGTAAAGCGGCTGACCAGATCTACGCCCTTTACCAGACAGAAGCAGGCGTTCTGCAGCAAGCATCAAGTGGTTGGCTTAAGATGGCTGACCAGGCTCTTGCGATGAAGGATGCAGGGATCCAAATGTTTGCAAAAACAGGGGACACTGCAGCTCAGTCCATGATCCGAGGCTAATAAAGGCCTCCATAAGGCCGGCTAATCCGCAAGGATTAGCCGGCCTTTTTCTTTTTAGACAAATTAATTATAATTTATTGTATCTAGTTGTTTA
>JABDCQ010000011.1 GCA_013288075.1 Chlamydiota bacterium
CTTGCCTCTCTTCTGCTAAAGATTTAAGAGGGCTTCTATTTTTTTCTATCGATAATCCTGACTCTCTTGATCTTGATCAGCTCACTTACGCTGAGCCCCAAGAAAATGGCAATTTTAAAATCTATGTGGCTATTGCTGATGTCGACGCTCTTGTTCCCAAAGGAAGCCCCATAGATAGGCACGCTTCTTTTAATACAACATCTGTCTATACACCCATCAAAGTATTTGCCATGATCCCTGAAAAGCTCTCTAATAACCTCACTTCCCTTAACTACGCAGAAGACCGTTTAAGCATTGTGATTGAAGTAGAAATCGGCAAAAACGGAGAGACTAAACAATCAAGTATTTATAGAGCATGCGTTAATAATAAGGCAAAACTCAACTATGATGATGTAGCGGAATGGATTTCAGATCCTAAAAAAATGCCTCAAAAATTTGCCTCTATAAAAGGGCTTCCAGAGCAAATTATGCTGCAGGATCAGATCGCCGTTCTTATGCAAAACTACCGCCTAGATTTAGGGGCCTTAAGTTTAGAGCCTATTCAATCTCAGCCTATTGTAAAAGAAGAAGAAGTGGTTGATCTAAAAGAGCTCAAAGCGAACAGGGCCACTTTAATCATTGAAAACTTTATGATTGCTGCAAATGGAGCTACAACATATTTTTTAGACACTCAAAAATGCCCTACATTCCGAAGGGTTGTAAGAGTTCCTAAAAACTGGCCCCGTATTGTAGAAGTTGCAAGAGATTTAGGATTTACCTTGCCTATAGAGCCCCATCCCCTTCCCTTGGAAAAGTTTCTCGAAGAGCAAAAACGAAAAGACCCCATTACTTACCCAGATCTTTCTTTAACGGTCATTAAACTTTTGGGCAGAGGAGAATACGTGATTCAACTGCCAGGAGATAGACCTATTGGGCATTTTGGACTCGCTGTAAAAAATTATTCCCACTCCACAGCTCCTAATAGGCGTTATCCCGATCTTATTACGCAAAGACTGATTAAAGCAGCTCTTTTAGGAGAAAAAATCCCCTATACAAACGACGAACTTTTAAACCTTGCAACGCATTGCACTGCAAAAGAAGATGATGCAGAAAAAGTGGAAAGAAAAGTAAAAAAAGCTGCTGCTGCTATTTATTTATCTACAAAAATTGGACACTCTTTTAAAGGCATTGTTACAGGATCAAAAGGAGATGGGACATGGGTAAGAATCTTTCATCCTCCGGTTGATGGTAAACTTGTACAGGGGTATAAAAACCTTCAAGTAGGAGACCGTTTAAGAGTTAAATTACTAAACGTCGATGTAGCAAATGGCTTTATTGACTTTGCAAGGGATCATTCATGAGCTCATTTTTTTCTTCTTCCCACTGGTTAATTTCAAGCACAATCGTTGTATTTTTCTCTGTACTTGTAACTGTTTTAACTCTTTTTACTGTGCGTAAAAAGACCGCAATAGAAAAGCTTAAAAAAAATCATGAAATTGCCGGCTTAACCCTTAGCATTATTGGGGTGCTTTATAGTGTGATTCTCGGATTTACTGTAGTAAATGTTCAAGAGCGCTATAACACGATTAATGAAAGCATCCATCTAGAAGCTAATCTGCTTGCAGACCTTTATAGAGATGCTGAGGTATTTCCAAAACCCGTTATGGAATCCATTCAACAAGGAATAAAAAAATACGCCCTAAGTATGCTTAATGAAGAATGGGATTCAATGAACGATACAAAGACAACTTTAGCCTCAGAAAAACAGATTGAAGAGCTCTGGAGTTTTTACTACAAGTTCTCTCCTCCTACAGAGCAACAAAAAATTTGGTATGCAGCCTCTATAGATAAGCTTAATAAACTCAACGATGCGAGAAATTTCCGCTACTTTAACCGCAACGATTCTGTAAGTAGCATGCTCTGGACCCTTCTTATCTTTGGAGCGATTTTAACAATAAGCATGCTCTTTTTCTTAGGAATAGAAAATTTTGTGATCCATACAATTGTTTGCGCTCTTCTTACAGGCTTTTTATCGTTTATTCTATTTTTAATCTTTACTCTGGATCGCGTATTTGAAGGTCCAGAAAAAATTCAACCCCAAGCTTTTAAAGAAATACTGGAACTTTTTGAAGAATGGGAAAAAATTCAAGGAGATAACAAATGAATACAGAAGAACCTATAGAACCTATTAGCCCCTGGAAATTTCGTATTGGAATAACCATTTTAATGCTCATCCTAGCCTTTATCGGGCTTATTTTTACAAATATCCAAGAGGAGATGGGGTGGAATTACTGGAGAGCCATCACTCCTATTTATGGTCTTTTATGCCTCTTTACAAGTTGGTATTTAAGAAAGAAAAACCAAGTGATTACAAGCATTAAGCTCTGGCATGAAGTGCTTCATTGGGTAGGATTATTTGGAGGAGTTGTTTTAATCTCCTCTTTTGTCGATAGAGGCATTATGAGTCGATTTGCAGCAGGCGTCTCCATCTTAACACTGCTTGGATTCTCCGTGTATATAGCAGGGATTTATATAGAAAGAAGTTTTATTGTGATTGGAATTGTTCTAGCTCTTTTTGCTGGATTTGCCTCTTTTCTACAGCAGTACCTCTACTTCATTATTATTCCTCTTTTTCTAATAGCCGGTGTTTCGTTATTCTTTGCTATAAAAAGAAAACGAAACCCTAAGGATCTTTAAATGCGTACACTATATCCCGAAATAGAGCCTTATAACACAGGCTTTTTAAAAGTTGATGATGTGCATAACATCTATTATGAAGAAAGCGGAAATCCTAAAGGAAAGCCAGTTCTTTTCTTACATGGAGGACCAGGCGCTGGAACCGATAGCAAAAACAGACGTTTTTTTGACCCTGCCATCTACCATATTATTCTCATCGATCAAAGAGGAGCTGGTAAAAGCACGCCCCATTCTTCTTTAATCAATAATACGACCTGGGATTTAGTCGAAGACATTGAAAAAATACGCAAGCATCTTCAGATTGAATCATGGGTTGTTTTTGGAGGCTCTTGGGGAAGCACTTTAAGTTTAGCTTACGCAGAAACCCATCCAGGAAACGTCAAAGCGCTTATTCTAAGAGGCATTTTTCTTTGCCGCAAAAAAGAGCTTAAATGGTTTTACCAAGAAGGAGCGCACTTTATCTTTCCAGATTTCTTTGAAAAATATCTCGCTCCTATTCCTCTAGAAGAAAGGGATGACTTAATTAAAGCGTATTACAAAAGACTTAATTCTGAAGACCCCAAAATCAGGCAAGAGGCAGCTAAAGCATGGGCCTCTTGGGAAGCTTCCACTTTAAAGCTTCGCTACGAACCTAAACTTTTTGAGGAATTTACAGAAGATTTTAAAGCAGATGCCATAGCGCGCATCGAATGTCATTATTTTACCAATGCAGCGTTTTTTAAGACCGATAATTTCCTTTTAGAAAATATAGATAAAATTAGACATATTCCGGCAGTGATTATCCATGGACGCTACGATGTGATCTGTCCGTTTGAATCAGCTTGGTCTTTACATAAGGCCTTTCCTGAAGCTACCTTAGAAATTATTCCTGATGCGGGGCACTCAGGCTCTGAGGTGGGAATTACAGACGCTCTTATTCGTGCAACAGATCACTTTGGAAATCTATGAAAGCAATGGTTTTAGAAGAAATAGGTAAGCCTCTTCAAATGAAAGATGTCCCTATTCCTAATCCTAAAGAAGATGAACATCTCATCCGTGTTTTAGCTTGCGGAGTGTGTAGAACCGATCAGCATATTATCGATGGAGAAATTGTTACAAAAAAGCTCCCCCTTATTCCCGGACATCAAATTGTAGGCATTGATGAGACAACTAAAAAACTTGTAGGAGTTGCTTGGCTCGCGAAAACGTGCGGAAGCTGCGCATACTGCATTGAAGAGCAAGAAAACCTCTGCGATCACGCTTTATTTACCGGCTATGACCTTAATGGGGGCTATGCAGAGTACGTCGTTGCTCATAAGGATTTTATCTATCCCTTATCAGATAGCTATAGCCCTATCGAAACAGCGCCTCTTCTTTGCTCCGGCATGCTAGGTTATAGAGCTTATAAAATGCTTGGGGAAGCCAAGCGCGTAGGTTTTTACGGCTTTGGAGCTGCAGCGCACATCTTAATCCAGATAGCTAAAGCTCAAGGCAAAGAAGTTTTTGTTTTTACAAGGCAAGATGATGTAGAAGCTGCAAGCCTAGCAAAAAACTTAGGCGCTACTTGGGTAGGAAGCTCTTTAGAGGGCAGTCCGACGCCTCTAGATGCAGCCATCATTTTTGCATCAGACGGCAAGCTTGTTCCTCAGGCCCTTAAAAATGTAAAAAAAGGAGGTGTTGTCATATGCGCAGGAATCCATATGAGCGATATCCCCTCCTTCCCCTATGAAATTCTATGGGGAGAGAGAACATTAAAATCGGTTGCTAATCTTAAAAGGCAAGATGCCGAAGAATTTTTAGCCCTCATCGAGCATATCCCCCTCAAGCTCCAAATCACCACCTATGCCTTAGAAGACACCAATAAAGCCATCAGCGACCTCAGAGACGGCCACCTAACAGGCGCCGCCGTCATCCTTATAAATGCAAAAGAATAACAGAGAGAAATAAATTTTCCCTCTCCCCTCTTTTTCTTCCTCTGTGGTTTCTTGTCTCTGTGGTTAATTCTTTGGCTAAGTTTTTGCAGGCTTCAGCTTAGCCAAAGAATTAACCACAGAGACAAGAAACCACAGAGGAAGAGAAGAGAGAGAAGAGAAAAAATTTATCCCTCTCTGTTATAAGACAGAGTATTTTTCGATTTTCATTTTTTTGAGTTCTTTAGGGAGAAGGGTGGAAAGCTCTTTTGTTTTTTCAGGAGAAAGGCGTTTGACATGTTTATAAATAGAGGCAACAGCCCCTTTTCCTAAAATGACCAGATCATCCCGATTTTCTAAAAGAGCGTGTTTAATTTCTTCTATTTGATGGAGCTTAAGGCTGTAATCTATATCAGAGAGGAAGACCACATCATTTTCGTTGCACCCCTCTAGGTGATAGAGGATTTTATCTTTGTAAGGAGAGAGGCACTCTTTATCTAAAGGAGGATCTAAAAGGACAAAGTAGTCTATCTTATCGGATAAAGCAGCTATCCGTTTTTCTAAAAGAGATAAATCCCCCTTAAAGGTAAAGCAATCGTAAACTTTTGGGGCTTCTTGGACGTGGCAAGCCAAAAGAAAAAGAAGAAAAGGAAGAATAGCCAATTTTTTATACATTATTTTTATTTAATTCCTCAAGAAGGGCTAAAAAAGTAGGATTTTTCTTATCTAATGCTAAAGCTTCATTCAGATTTTTTTTCGCTTCATCAATCCGCTTTAACTGAAAATTGCAAGCAGCTAAGTCGTAGAGGAAAATCGGGTCCTTTTTAAAAGCGTGGTAAGCGGGCTTATAATAGTTAAGAGCAGCGCGCCACATGTGTTTTTTTTCATAAGCTTTAGCAACACATCTAAAGGATTCAGAAGAAAAATCAGGATTATTTAAATAACATTTCATATAATAATCAATACAAAGATCCCACTCCTCTAGATGAAAATAAACTTCTGCTAAAGAAAGACCAAGAACTGGATCTGTTTTAACCTCAGGAATTTCCTCAAAAAGAGTGCGCGCCTCTTGGTATCTTTTTAAAGATTTTAAACAAGTCGCTAGATGTCCTTTAACGGCTATTCCCTCTTCATTAAACTTTTTATAGATTTCAAAAGCTTTTTGATACTGCCCTTTGAAATATGCCGTCTTCGCAACGATTAATTGTTCTGCATAATCCATCATCAGTTTTAAAGAAGCCGGTACTGAAGGCAGAGCTCTATAAGCTTTAATAAAAGCAGATTCGGAGAGACCTTTCTTGTAAAGCAATTGAATTTGCAAATATCCTAACCAAAGAACATTTCTAATTAAAGGATCGTTTAAAGGAAGCATTTGTTCAAGAAGCTTAATATCCTTATTTTCTAGAGCTTTAAGCAATATAACACAGCCCGCAGCATATTCCATTTCCTTCATTGTTTCCTTAAAAAAATGAAAGGCCTCTTTAATTAACCAGGGGGTAGGCTTCTGATTAAGAGAAGTTACCATCTGTTCAAGGACTTTCTTATAAAGAGCATTTTGGTTTTCAGAAGAAAGAAGAGGTATTTTTAAGGATAAATGCTCTTTATAAATTTGAAAATAAGCTTCATTACACATCGCAGTAATTACAATATTTTCCCAAGATTCTATAATGGAAGAAGAAGAAAATAATTTTGTAGATGCTCCGTCATAGGGAGTATATTCCAATTTTTCCATCTCTTCTAAAAGGCTAAAAGCACTCTCTAAATAAGAAAGATCCTTTCCTGATTCCCGCACTCTAAGACTTGCAAGATTTAACATTGTGATATGGAACCTATAGATATTTCTTAAAAAAAGAGATAATCGTCCAATTTCCAGAGCAATACCTCTATTTTCTTTAAGCGCTTCTTGTATATTAAGTTCTAATACTTTTAATTGATCTGTCATCCAATGAATTTTCGTAATAACCACTTGAGAATCTTTGGCATTTTTATAGAAATCAGTAATAAGAGCTAGTTGATTATTTGTTTTGATAGTTGCCTGTTGAGATTGAATTTCTTCATTAAAACGAAATAGACTTAAAAACAACAACTGAGCTTCTTCAAAAGTTGCTAGGGGAAAAGCCTTTAATGACTCGCCAGAACCAATTAAACCCACAATGCCTAACAATCCTGCTTGTTTCTCTTTTAAGGCTTCAGCTGTTTCGTTTTTACACCAATACTTAGCTGCTCTGGGATATCTTTCTCCTAGAAAGATTTGCACCATTTCTCCTAATGCAGCTAGAAAATCTACACTAGGTTTTTTTAAAATATCTGAACCTCTTGATATAAGCTTATATCCTTGTTCCATCAAGTCTTCACAAATAGGAATGGAATAATCAGCAGTCTCACAAATATCGAGCATCTTTTTAAATAAGATACATGCAGATATAAAAACACTCTTCTTATCAGGAGTGAGAGGACTCTCTAATCTTTCGTTTAAATATTTAAACTGCCCAAACAACTCTGACAATTGAGCGCGCTTTTGCATAGAGGGATCTTCCTTCAATACCACTTTATTATGAAGATCTTGGAACTCTGTGTAAAGGAAGCGGCTTAACTTTCCCTCATTTAAAGGATTTTGGTAAATTTCTATAACCTCCTGATAAAGACATTTTCCAGAGACGATGAAAAAAGATGGGCTGCTATTCTGCTGAATATTTTCTACCATTTGCCTCAGGACAGCTCTATAGATGGTAAGAATAGCAAGAGGAGGCATAACCCCCATCTTTCTTGCCTCATCGAGCTTGGATTTAAAAGCAAGATAAGATCCTTCGCAAGGAACAAGTAAAGGAACCAGATCTTCCCAAAAATCAAAATATTCTGGCTGGTCTATTTTAAAAGTCTTTGCATTTATTAAAAATTCATTGAATTCTTGAATAAGATTAAAAACAAAAACAGGTTGAATAGAATTATCTATTTGCAGTCCTTTTAATCGCGTCTTAATGAAAACCTTAATCTTTAATCTATAAAGATGCGAGGTATATACATAAAGTTGTAAAAAACGGACATTTGAGCTTTGCTCATAAGCATCCCGCGCTTTTGTAATTTGATCGCGTAGGAAAAACTCAAGACCCCCTATTTCTGATTCATACACCGTTTTATCTTTAAGAGTTGCCAAAAACTTAAGAATTACATCACCCAGTTTCTTTATATTGTCAGCAAAAAAGTCAGCCTCTTTTTTTAAATCTTTTTTGGATAAAAGAAGGCAAAGATCTTGAACCTCTTTAAAAGAGGTAAAAGAAGGGTTTTGTGCAGTAAAATCTAATTTTTCCTCTAGCTCTTCTAAAATAGAGGAGTGCTCCGGTATTTCAGTTTCTGTAAACTGCTCAAAAAAGGTACAGAGCTCCTTTTTTAGCTCTTTATTTAATTTTAGGTATTTAACATGGGGAACTAATGCCTTAGCAATAGAGGTTGTTTGAGAAGCGCCTTGAATTCTTTTAACGCCGCTTAAAAGAATGTGCTGGGCCTTTGGATCCTTAAAATTAGGCATGTGTTCTATAAAAGAACTTAACACTTCTATAAAACTATCTATAGAAAGGGCGTCAATAAAAGAGCGCATTGCCTCGTAATGGGAAACGATCTGATTTTTATTTTTAGTAAAAAGATACACTAGGTAGGAGGGAAGACAAAAAGTTTCAGGGCTCTTTAAAGAAGGGATCTTTTTCATCTCTGTAAAGATTTTATCAACCCCTGCAGGCCAATTTTTAATCAATTTTATGATGATATTTTTTAAAAGAGATTGCTCTTGAATTCTACTTGGAGCTTGGTACTTTAAGGCTAAATTTTTCACTTTTTCCCAAATGAAACTTAAAATAGCATCCTTATTTTTCATCTCACTTGCTTTTTCAAAAAATAAAGAAAAAAGCTCCGGTGAGGCTAAAAATGACTTATCACTAGAATGCACCGCAAAATAAAACTGGGAAAAAAGCTCCTTAAAATACTTCTCCTCTTTCATTAAGGAAGAGCCTAAAAGTGCTTTAAAAAACGCCCAACTTTTCTCTAGGGGAATCTCTTCGCTCATTAGGCTTTTTTTATAAAGAGCGCACCCTTCTAGAAAAAAAGCTCCTTCCTTTTGCTTAAGAGGGAAAAAAGCAATAAAAGAATCCAAAACTTTTCGTTTAAGCTCTTTTAAAAGCTTCTCTTCAAAGGAGGTTAACCTCTTGAGTTTCTCTAGTTTCCCTATAAGTACTGTTATCTCTTGATAAGAAGAAATGAAGGAAGTAGCAGTATTCACAAGAGATTCTAATGGGGATGCGAGCATCCCTTCTATCGAAAGGCACTTATCATACAAATATGCGGCAAGAGAAAACAAAATTTCTTGCTCAAAAGGCTTAGCTTCTTTGTAAGAAGAGCTATAATGAAAAGTAAAAAAAGCTAAAAGGTCCTCCCATTCATTAAAACCTAAATAGGGGGAAACAAGACGCAAAAACTGTGCTGTAAGAGGGTGGCCCTTTAAGATAAATCCTTTAATCCCTTCTAAGGAATGTCCTAATACTTCTTTTTTTTGCTCAGGGCTTAAAGCGCTAAAACTTTCTGCATGGTTCTCAAAGATAAAGAGTAAGTACTCTCCAAAAAAAGGCGTGTGTTTTAAAAGAGGGATAAAAGGGTAAAAAGCTAAAAAACTACTTAAAGGCTTATCTATAGAATTACTAAGCTCTTTAGGCGGTGACTTTTTCAAATAAGCCAAGATCTCTTTCGCATAGTATTCAAGAGGTTTTTCCCCTTCCGCATATAAGGGAAAAAGCTTATTCAAGGCAGAGAGAAGATCTGTATGCTGAAAATTAGGCTCTAAGGCCATACTAAAGGGCCAGCCTTCATGAAGAGCCATATGAAGCGTTGCATATTTTAAAAAAGAAAGCTGCTCGCTTTCCTCTAAACGCACCTCTTGAGGGACAAGAGCCTTTATGATAAAAGAGGCAAGAATCAAATGAATTTTCTTTAATTCCTCTTTTGAAACGGTGCCCAGAATAGAGTTTTCCCCTCTTTCATTTTTAGCAAATAAAGTATCAATAATTAAAAAGTAGAAAACCATGTACTTAGGGCTAAGTTGTAAGTAAGGTTTTCCTTCTACGTACCGGGAAAAACTATAGGCGAACTTAGTCTCATCTTCTCGCTTAAGAATTAATCTTCCCTCATTAAAATATTCGGCAATAAAATTCTTAAAAAATGCCTCTTCACTTTTATCATTCCCTATATCTTTATATCCCCTAGCAATTCTATATGCGTGCACCTTAAGAGCATCGCGCACGCTATAAGGATCTTTAACTTCGTATTTCCTAGCTTTAATGCAATCTTTTGTAGAAGCCATTTTATACCCGTCAACTGTTTTAACAGCGACTCTCACCCTTGCTAATGCCTTTTGCACTTTATGATAAGTAACGGCTTCTTTAAAAAGAGGCATATGTGGAGTAAAGGGATAAAGCCGATTTAAAGTCTCGAAGGTAGAAGCGCAATCTATCCAAGGAGAATCAATACTAGAAAAAGAAAGTGTTTTTGATTTCGCAAGAAAGCATATATCGATCTTGGAGTCTTTTGTAGGCAAAGATAGAAGTAAATGATTTTCTTCCTGATTTTCTTTATTAGGAGTGATAGAGAGATCGCTCTGTAATCCGTTTTGAGAAATAAAGAATTGCCCACAATAGGCAAGTCCGTCTTCAAAATTAACGGGGAGAAAAGCATCCCATGCGGGTTGTTTCCAAACCCTTGTAAATTCTTGCCCATTTCTATAATAGCACCTAACAACCGTAGTGCACCCGGCTACCTCGTCTTGAATCTTATGATCTAGATAAGTGATGCCGGTATATCTGGCAAGGCAAGCCAAGAAGATATGTTTAATGACATTCCAATCAGAGAAGTTCTCATCAAATCCTTCAATACAAAAGTCAAGATCAGCACCTTCTAGCTCTCTTCCCCCGAGAATTCTTTCATAGCTTGTACTTCCCTTTATAAAAGGCCCTTTAAAAGAAAATCCATGCATTGCGCACTGCTTTATAAAAGAAATAAAAAGAGGGACAAGAGGAAGAGGAGCTTCAAGAAGAAAACCATTAAGCCCCACCTTAGAAGAAAAGTAATTAGGTATGGCACTCAAGGTTTCGAAAAATCTATTCTTCTCCCCTACCTCCAAAAAAGCAAGCTGATCTTGCGGAACACCTTGATGATGCAAAGAAGGAGAAACAGGATACAACCGATTTTCTGAAAGAGAATAAATAGAACTCATAAAAACCCTAAAAAAAGAAAACCATTATATAAATAAAGCAATTAAAACCCAAACAAACACAACCTAAAAATAATAATTACATATCTACGTACTGAAATTAACAAAGAGAGATAAATTCCCTCTCCCTCTCTCTTCCTCTGTGGTTTCTTGTCTCTGTGGTTAAAAAAATGCAAGTCTTTTGGATCTTTAAGCTTAGCCAAGATATAAACCACAGAGACAAGAAACCACAGAGAAAGAAAGAGAGGGGGGGGAATTTATCCCTCTTTGTTCATCCTTGTTAATTCTATTTTTTGGTTTAATGTTTTAGCTAATTTTTTTATTACTCCATTATTAGGGAAAAGGGCCAGAGCTTGGTGGAGTTGCTGCGTAGCAGTATTGTATTTCTTAAGTTCTATTTTTGTTTGGGCGAAATTACAGACAAAAGAAGCGTTTTTACGATACGCTGAGGAAGCATAGGTATAACAAATTTCTGCTCTCTTAAAGTTTTTTTGATTAAAGTAAGCATCTCCGAGCTGTTTCCAGATATCTAGCATAACTGCTTTTAAACCCTCAGCCATTCTTAAAAGATCTTTATAACAAGCTTCCAAATCGTTAGTCTTTAAATAAGCAGTGCAAAGAGTCACAAGAAACACAGGATTATCTTTAAAAGCATCATAAGCTTTAGTAAAACAAGATATAGCTCGCTTCCAGTCTTCTTTTTCTACATAGATATTTCCAATGTTTTTCCAAATAGGTAAATCGCCCTGATTTTCTTTAGCGTACAGCGTAAAATATTTAAGAGCCAAATCCCACTGCCCTAATTTTGCGTAAACATACCCAAGATTTCGAACAATCGCTAAAGATTTTGGATCACACTTAATTGCTTTTAAAAAACATTTTAAAGCCTTTTGATTATCCTCCTTATAAAAATGGCTTGCACCTATTTCATTAAAAAAAACGGCCCTCATATCTTGTTTCAAAGGGAGTTTTTCTGTTGCCAGGGCGGCTCTTTCAAACTCCCCCCCGTTAATAAGAAAACGGACCTCTTCTTCCGCCATAGCTTCTTCGATACGGGCGGGCTCTAGGGTTAATCCGCTTAGTTCAGCTATTGCAACGGCCTTTGCTAAAGCGTTCACCCTTCTTTCCCTTTCTTTTATATTCAAAGAATCAACCCAGTTCGTAGACCCCTCTGTAAAATTTAAACAAGCAACGATTTCCGCTAACTCCATAAGAATATTTATGGTTTCTTTCGGTTTTCTAAGAGCAAATCCTAATCCAAAGGCAAATATTTCATATCCAATGCCAAAATAATCAATACAAGACGTATCTAAATCAGTTCCTTCTTCTTTTGCCTTTTTTAAAGAAGATAAAAACAAACTAGCAGCTTTTATAAAACTTGATTCACAAGAAAAATCTAGAGCCTCTACAACTGTTTGAAGTTTTTTACACTCCTCTTCCCAAATAGCGATGAAATTGTGCCGTTTTGTAGTTTGTTCTAAAGAGGTATTTTGCTCTAAAAAGGAGCGTAATGCTACGCCTTCTGAAGAGGTTTGTTCAAATTTCTCCCCGTTTTCTACAAGGGCGATTCCCAATACCTGGAAATCTTCAATAGAAAACGCCTCTTCATTAAAAGTGATTCTTTGATAATTCACTGTTTTAAAAAACGCTAAAGAACCCTTAAAATATCTCACTGCGCTGCAAAACAACTTAGATTTTAAAGTACTTGTTTCAAATATTTCCAAGATTTTTTGTACAGCATAAATAGAAACAAAAAAACTTAAAGCCGGAGAAATGTTGTTATTAGAAAAAATATCAGCTAAATAATGTTCACAGTTTGAGGTAAGCGTTTCAGAAGTTATTGCAAAAGGAATTAAATTCCTTAAAATTTCAAAAACATCCTGTTCTTTAAAAATTTTTCTTGCTAACCCCTCTTTAATCAAGGTAAAAATACCAATAAATGCCTTAGGAGCCAGATCGGGGTTATCTTTTTTTAAGATTAAGAAAAACAGCTCCCGATGGAATTCATATAACGCGCAAATGTAAGAATTTACGGGAATTTCTTGCGTTTTTCTTTTTGCCTCTTCCAAAAAGCTGAGAAATTCCCCCTGAGAATGCAAGAAAATAAGAGTCACCTTTCCTTCCCTTTCTAAAAAGGCAAAAATCCTTTCTTTTAAAGAAACAAAGTGCTTTTGTAAAAATTTACAAGAAACCTCACTTTTTAAAGAAATCTTCGAAATATAGTGAATCGTCTCTTCCACCTCATAAATCGTTGTAATAGGAGTGTCTGAAGCAATGAGTTTATATATTTCCTGATTGCTCGGAGAGGCAGCTTTTGGCACTACAACCTTTTCTTTAGGATGAGAAGCAGCAACGACCTTACACCTACGCCCTAATTCTTCAATAAGACCTGGCAATTCAGGATCATCCTTTAACTCAGGGCTCGAATAAAAAGCATAAAGGGCCTCTTTTAGCTTTTGATTGCCTGAAAGCTTAAAAGAGTCAATGTGAGGCGCTAAGACCTCCTTAAAGGCAAGAAAATGTCCTTCTTGAACAATCGGAAGCATAGAAGCTAAAATAGCATCCACTTTTTCATCTTTATAAGATGCTAAAGCATCCATAAATACCTGGAAGACAGCTTTAAATTCCTCTGGATGCAGCTTTTTAATTAACTCCAGCTTTTCTTCATAAACCTTTAACAAGGCAAGCGGCTTTTTTCTATTGGTTGTAAAAACTAGGCGCATATAGGTCGTAAGACCAAATGCAGGGTCTTTTGCCAGAAAAGAGATTTTACTAAAACTTGTTAGCACTTCTAAACAAAAAGGGTGCATCTCTTCGTTTTCATATAATCTCTGAATGAAAAAAGAGATAAACTTTTTAATTTCTCTTTGTTCTTCTTCTTTAGAAACATCCTGATATTTATAAGAAACTTCCTTAAGCCTTTCCCAAATCTTCTTGAGGGAGTCTTCCTTTTCAATACGCTTTAAAAGAAGAGGAAAATGCACAAGATAAGGCTTTAAAAAACAGGAGTCTTTCTTTAAAGAATCAAAAAGCATATACAAAGCTTCAAAAGATTCAGAGTCTTTTGCTTGATTAACAATCATATCAAAAAAAGCAATCAACAAAGCTTCTTTATCAGCCGAGTTCTTTGTATGTAAGTACTTATCATACAAAAATTGGCTTACAGAAAAAATCTGATGATTGTCACTTAAATAAAACATAAGGAAAGAGACTTGATCCGATTCGCTTAAATGATCATAAATAAGAAAAAGCAATTCTTGGGCAAGTTTAGGGTGAATAAGAAAAGCTTCCTTCACTTGCTTTAAAGCAATAGCTAATACTGTTTGCTTATCTGCCTCTTGTAAAGAGGAAAGCTCGTTCTTCTTAAAAAACCAAAGAGTTAAAATGAGTAAAGGCTCTTTATGGTTTATAAGAATTTCCTCTATAAAAGGATATAATTCAGGAAAATTTCTCAAAGGATTTTGAGATAACATCCCCTTCTCCGCCTTTAAAGAAAAAAGAATTTCCTTCACATAAAAAGAAACAGCCAGATCCTCATTCATAGGCAAAGGAAGAAGCTTATTCAAATCTTTTAAAAGGCTTATGATTTTCTCAGGATGTTTTGTAATTACAGAAGTTCCTCTAATCACCGCATTAAAAGCATTAAAAGTCGGTCTATGCCCTTCTTGAAATACAGCTAAATGGAGCTCTGCTAAATGCAAGAAATAAAGAAACACCTCAGAAGGGTAAGCTCTAACTTCTGGGCTTAAAATCTCAAGTAGTAAAGCTGCTATCACCTTTTGCGCTTGTACTTTTTCTTTTTCGGTAATAAAAGAATGCGCCTGAGAAGAAAGAACCTGCTGATATTTTAAAAGATATAAAACAGCGTCTTTGCAAGAGAATTTAAAGCACTCTGCCAGAAGAGAGAGTTCAAGACTTGTTCGATCCCAGGAAATAATTAAGGACCCGTCTTTATAATAAACTCGAACAAAGTCTTCTACTAATTCTTTTTCTAATTCAGGATTATTAGAATAAAAATTTTCTCTTACCTGACGCTCTACATACATTTCAAGTGTTTGGAGATTTTCTGTATTTGAAGAAGACGTAGAGGCTAAAGGCAAAGAAGAAAGGGAAAGATTTATTGAAGACATAAATTTGGCCTTTTTTAACTTAAATGACCAAAGAATATACCAAAAGGCATACTAAAAAACCACGTTTAACAAAGAGAACTAAATCTCTCTCTTCTCTTCCTCTGTGGTTTCTTCCCCCCCCCGTGCCCGTGTGCGTGCCCGTGCCCGTGCCCGATTTGATGTCATTGATAGGCAAGCGCAAGAAAGCAAACAACGTCAACTCGGGCGCGGGCACGGGCACGCACACGGGCACGGGGGGGAGGAAGAAACCACAGAGGAAGAGAAAGAGAGAAAGAGAGAGAGAGAGAGAGAGAGATTTTCCCTCTGGGGTTTAAATTATTGCTTAATAAGGACGATGGCTTCAATTACCATAACGGCTATACTGATCGCAAAAAGAAGGGCCAAAACCCATTTTTTCCCTAGAATGGAAGACTCCGTCTTAAGCTTAAGAGCATAACGGCCCATCCAAACAAGTCCGACAGGGAAAAGGCCGTTTAATACAGCTTCCCCAAAGCCTCCTGCAATGCCAAGGGCTTTATCGAAAACAAGGGGATTAATTCCGGCAAAAATAAAAGGAGGAGAAAATGTTAAAAAAGATAAGAACATCTGCTTATTTCCTCTTTTCGAGAGCTTTAGCCCATCTGCTAAAAAATCCACCATCGAGAAAGCGACGCCAAGAAGGGAAGAAACAATAGCAAAAAAGGCAAAATACTTCCCGAGCATATAAATTAAGGGTTTCCCTGTAACACTTTGAAGAGCCTGCGTTGCGGGGAGCCCTAAACTTTGTGCTTCAGCAATAATTTCTTGGGGAATTGAACCAATAAAAATCCACTGCCAAATTAAATAAACAAAAAGAGCAACAAGTGTCCCTGTAATGATTGAGAGTCTAAGGGCTTTTTTATCTCGATTTAAGTGGGTATTAAGAGAAGGGATCACGTTGTGGTAACCAAAGGCACTAAAAAGAATAGGAATGGCGTAAAACATGGAAGACCAGTCTGTAGCATAAAGAAATTTGGGCTGTATTTCTGAACTTCCCGTTCCTATAAGAGCTAAATAAGAAACAACCATTGCAGCTGTAAGAATAATACTTGTACGATCAATCCACTTAGCGCCAAAGCCTACAATCAACCAGAAAATCACTCCAAAAATAAGGTAGCTTAGCCACCCCTGCATTTCCACTCCAAGACCTCCTGAGAAAAACCCACTTAGAAGAGGAGCTCCTGCAGCAAAATAAGCTACCATGAGGCAGTAGTAGAGCAAAACAAAGACCCCCCCAGCAAGAGTTCTTCCTGTCCCTCCTAAAAAGCGATTAGCCATCGATAAAACGTTTGTCCCTTCAGGCATCCATAAAGAAACCTCCAAGAAAAGAAGTCCTGTGCAAAGCATAAAGAACCACACAAGAATAGTCATAATCACAGAAGGGAAAAAACCTGCTTTGGCCGTCTCTAAAGGAATCCCTAACATTCCAGCGCCAATGGTTGTTCCAGCAATCATAAAAGTGCCGCTAATGAACCTCCGAATGGGCACACCTTCTGAAACATTGCTAGCAGGTATTGTGTTTAATCTCATAAAATCCTTAATAAGGAGAAAAGATATAAAACATATCGAATATGTATTCCATTGTTTTAATCAAAAAACCTAAAAAAATTCTAAGCCACTATTTATAAAGAGATTATGAAAAAAGACACCCCTGAAACAGTCATTTTAGCGGTTAAAGTGACCCCAAAATCCTCAAAAACCGAAATTACAGGGCAAGAAAACGGCTATATCAAAATAAAACTACACGCTATTCCCGAAAAAGGAGAAGCCAATAACACCCTTTTGCCCTTCTCTTTCCCTCTTCCTCTGTGGTTTCTTCCTCCCCCCGTGCCCGTGTGCGTGCCCGTGCCCGTGCCCGATTTGACGTTGTTTGCTTTCTTGCGCTTGCCTATCAATGACATCAACTCGGGCACGGGCACGGGGGGGAGGAAGAGAGAATAAAAAAACCTCTCTTCACCCTCTTCTTATTAGATGAAGTAGAAGAGGCACATAAGGATGGCTGTAGGGATGAGGGCCGCAAGGAAAAGATTAATGGGCGAGATGCCTCTTCGGAAGTATTTTTTAAGGATTGATTGTCCGGCGGGATTAGGAGCATTAGCAATGACTGTTAAGCCTCCTCCTGCAACAACGCCGCCCATGATGGCTAATTTCAAAGATTCAGCTAAGTTAGGAGTTAGACTCACAAGATAAACAATTGCTGCATTGTCATTAAAGGGAGTAAGAATCATTCCCACAAGCATCATCATCCCCTCGCTTGCATCTTGTAAAATAGGCACAATCCACCACCCTTGTAACCCTCCATGAATAATAAGCCCGGCCAAAAACATCCCTACAAGAAGAGGGCGTTTTAAATAAAGCTCTGACTGGTAAGTTCTTGTCGCTTGATGAAAGCCTAGAAAGATCAAAAAAGCCCCAATAAATACTACAGGATAATGAGAGCTACAAACAATCCAAATAAGGAAGAGAAAATGCACCCCTGTAATCCAAAAAGGGACAGGGTGAAATGTTTCTTGCGGGTGCGTCTTCTCTTTCTCTTTTTTCACATGATCAAGACTTTTAATTTCTTTGCGGAAATAAAGAAAGTAACAAGTATTGGCAATCAAAATCCCTAAAATAGATTTCCAGCCAAAATGGAGAAACATATACGTAGAGCTCCAATCCCAAATACGCGCTACGATTAATACCGGAGGAGAAGCAAAATTTGTTAAAAGCCCTCCAACAGATATATTTACAAATAAAAGACCAAGTGTTGCGTAGGCAAGTTTTTTACTAGGGCCGTACTGATAAAACCTATTCATCAAAATAAGTGCGCAAATAGTCATGGCTCCCACTTCTGTAATAAAAGAGCCTAGAATAGGACCTAGTGTTAAAATGCTCATCCACCAGGCGCCCACAGTGCCTCCAAAGGCCTGGGAAATTAGCCAAAGCCCCCCTTCTGCAATACGCAAAACGGGGCGTGTTGCAGCAATAGCCATAACAACCACCACAAAAAGAGGCTCAACATATGTTCTAGTATTTAAATAACCAAGCGCTGCATCAAAACTATAATAGCCTACAATAGTAAAAAAAAGAGGAAAAGCCCAAAGAGCAAAGGCAACTTCTACTTCACCTAAAAAATGCAAAAGTTCAGCTCCAAAGGAAACTGTTTTTTTCCTTCCTTCCTCTACATCTTTTTTTGCATGCTTATTAGCTACATGCTCAGCTAAAAGAGCCAGATGATTCGCAAATAGCGTATGCAAAATAGCCAAGATAAAAATAGTTAGCGTGATAGTCCTAAAAGGCGTTGCAGCAAGCAATTCCTGAGTCAGCAAGTCTCCGTTTGCGCTATCAATCACAGGTCCAACTCCTAGGATGTAATTATTTAACCTTATTTAAGATCTCCACATTTCTTGTCCAGGTGATATTTTAAAATGTCACGCTTCTTTTTCTCTAAAATGCGGATCTCTACATCGATTTCTACCATTTTTTCCCTAAGGATTTCTTCTCTTCTGTAAGCTAGTCTTGCTTCATCTTTGAAAGGGCCTTCAAACTGAAGACGCTGAGCTAAATCTTCTTCTTGATCAGCTTGCGCCTTATACATATTAAAGCGTGCTCGAAGCTTACTCATTTCTTCATCAATAAAAGAGAGTTCCGCTTCCCATCCCTTGGGCTGCGTTTCAGAAACTAAAGGTCCCATAATAGATAAAATGATCAAAAGCAAACGAAGCATAGGCAATCCTCCTTTGAATTCACTTGTATATACCATTTTTTAATTATATACTCAACTCATGGAAGAAGAACCCCATATTTGCCACTCCCATATGGAGCACACCCAGACTAAAGCGCTCAAAACTGCGCTTTTGGTTGCTGCTGTCTTTATGGTTATTGAAGTGATAGGAGGCTTAATAGCAAACAGCCTGGCTCTTATAAGTGACGCCCTTCATATGTTCACAGATGTAGGGGCTATGTTCCTTAGCTTAATCGTTCTTCGTATTACAAAAATCCCTAGCACTCCTAAAATGAGCTACGGCTACCATAGAGCTGAAGTACTAGGAGCTCTTGCTAGTGCGCTTTCTCTTTGGGTTCTTTCGGGAATTCTTATTTATGAATCTATCATGCGCTTAATTTATCCCCCTCAAGTAGAAGGGCCTATTGTACTTGTCGTAGCAAGCTTTGGTCTTATTGCAAATATTTTGATGATAAGAGCGCTTCACTCCTCTAAATCTCATAGTTTAAATCTTAAGGCTGCCTACTTACACGTCATAGGCGATCTTTTAGGAAGTGTTGCTGTGATTGTGGGCGGGTTAATTTTGTGGCTTACCAACTGGAACCCTATTGACCCCATTATCACGTTATTTTTCACGCTCTTTATTTTGTACAGCACAGGAAAAATCATTAAACAAGCCTTTATTATTCTTATGGAGTCAACTCCTGAACATATCGATCCCGTTCTTATAGAAAAAGATCTTTTAACTATTAAAGGAGTTAAAGAAGTTCATGACCTGCATATCTGGGCCGTTTCCTCTAAAAGAATTGCTTTAAGCGCCCATATTATGGCAGAGGCTCCCCATAACGCCCTTAACGAAGTGCACCGCATGATGGAAAACAAATACAATATCCACCATATGACTATCCAAATCGAAGAGCCCGGCGCCTTCGAGAGCCAATTCTGCTACGACTGCAAACCCAACCCTAAGAAAAAATAGCAAAGACAGGAAAGAAGAGGATTATTTCTTTCTTCTCTCTGTGTGCTCTGTGATCTCTGTGGTAAAAATATGCTAACACTTTAGATGCAATGTTCTCTCGATAATTTTTTACCACAGAGATCACAGAGCACACAGAGAGAAGAAAGAAATAAAGTTTTTTATACTCATTATTTTTTCTTAAATTCCTTTAGGCATAAAGTTTGTAGTTATAACTCCAATTGTCTATAATGGGGGGAGTTTATGGGGGGTTATGAGATATCTTTTGTGTGCGATGCTGCTTATTGTTTTTTCTTCTTTTAGCATGAAGGAAAAAATCAAGGGGGGCAAACCGGGCGACTATATTGTGACAGAGCAGTCTGGCACAATCAGTGTGCTTTTTATCCGCGCACTCAAAGAAAATATCCTCACCCTAGAAGAAATAAGCGCCCCTGCAGACAAAATTAAACCTTCAAAAATCTCTTGGCAAGACTGGATTAATAAAGGCGCACCTCTTGCTAGCGCCTGGACTCTTTACGAATTAGATGTAAATGAAGGTAAATTACAAAAATGCTACTCCTTCTTACAAAAAAAATGGATTAGGCTCGATGACTCCGAGTATTTTTTTGGAAAACTCATCACTTTGCCTCTTACAAAAGTACAAAATGCAGAGAGAAAAAAAATTGGAGCAGCTCCCTTAAAAGGAGAAGAAGATGTAAGATCTCCTTGGAATCCTCCCCACTTTGTCAATGGACAAAAAAAAGAAAAGCCCACCTTTGAAGCATTCAAAACCCATTGGCCCAAAGATAAGACAGACCTTTCAGAATGCGCTCTTGAATTATACTTTGATGAAAAAAACAAAACCTTTCCCTTTCCTTATTGGTTAGAAGTTAAAGGAGGGCATTACACCTTCAAAATGCGCACTCTCGACTCTGGAAGTGGGCTCACAAGTAGCAAAAAATAAACAAGCTACAACTCTTTATACGTCCTCTATCGACAAGTTATGAACAAACTTTCAGCATCTTTTATTTTTTTGAAAAATCTTTAAATTTTTTCCTTTTTTAAGACTTGTTAAACATATGCATAAGTATCTTATAATCAGCAATTTACAAATCACCTTTACAAACTTTTTAAAATCTGTTTTTTGAAGAAATTTAAAGTTGGTTTTCCCTCGAAAAACACCTTGGTTTTCAACAAGTTTTCCACATCTTTTCAGAAGAAAAAAATAGCAGATTTTCCTCTCTTAGACTAAAATGGCTCAAATTACATCCGGATGTTTATGAAAAGATTTATCAAACTCTTGCGCAGCTACTCTCTTAGAAAATCAAAAGGCATTTTATTCCACACTTTCGATCTCTACCAAAAAAGAAAAAAAAGACTCTCTGATATTCAACGGATGGAAATTGAAAAACACTTGCTATCTCTACAAAAAGCCATTACGGAAAAAGAGAGAATAAAAGCGGATACGCTTGCAAGAGAACTTGAAGGCTTTATAAAAAAGGACCTTAAAAAATCAGGCCTTATTCAAGCCCGTGATTTTATTTTTGCTCTTGCCTTTGCCCTTGTGATTGCCGTCATTGTGCGCGGTATGTGGTTTGAGCTTTACGAAATCCCTTCAGGCTCTATGCGCCCGACCTTTAAAGAAAAAGATCGCTTAACTGTTTCTAAGACAGACTTTGGGTTAAATATTCCTCTTATGGCCGATCATTTTTATTTTGACCCCACCCTTGTAAATAGAAACGGCGTTGTTGTATTTACAGTAGAAAATATGGATGTAAGAGATGGAGATACGGTGTATTTTTATCTTTTTCCAGGCAAAAAACAGTATATTAAAAGACTTATTGGAAAGCCTGGTGACTCTCTATACTTTTACGGAGGAAAAATTTACGGAATTGATAAGGAAGGAAATGATATCACGCATGAACTTCAAATTGAGGGCCTTGCAAAAATCGATCATATCCCCTTTATCCAAATGGAGGGCAAAATTGAAGCAAAGCCTTCTTCTTATGCCGGCATTTACTCCCCTGTGACCCTTTTACAAATGAATCAGCCCGTTGCAAAGCTTTTCTTAAATGAAGCCTTTAAACCTCAAGGCGAAATGCTCGTTGCAGATGTTAAAGAATATAGCGAGCTTTGGGGCTTTAAAAACTTTGCCATGGCAAGGCTTTTAACTAAAGAAGAGGCTAATATTTCAAACGGTGATGAAGCGCTTCTTTACCTAGAGCTTAAGCACTCCCCCTCTCTTTCAGATGTTTCCTTTGGTCAAGATCCCTTTGGAAGACTGCGTCCTTTATTAGGCATTACAACTTCGCTTATCCCTTTAAATGAAACACACCTAAAAGAGATCTTCCAAAATCTCTATACTGCGCGCTTTGTTGTAAAAAATGGCGTTGCTAAACGCTATGGAATAGAAGAGGTAAACTTTGATTATCCAGCCCTTCCTAAATTATCAGGCATTCCTAATGGAACCTACGAGTTTTATGAAGGCAAAGCTTACGCCGTTGCCTTTGGCGGCGTTTTAAAAGAACTTGCAGCTGATCACCCTCTTTATACATTTACTCCTGAACGTGTACAGCTTCTCTATAACTTAGGGATTGAATTTAACACCCATTATGCCCCTTCCTCAAGAGGCTCAAATCTTAGTCCCAACCGCTACAGCTATTTTAGAGAAGGCAACCTGTATTTAATGGGAGTCCCCATTCTTAAAAAAGATGAGGCAACGCTAACTAAATTCCTTGAAAAGGAAAAAGAAAAGCCCCATCCCTTTATCGATCAGGGAGCGCCCCTAGACAAAGAAGGGAAATTAGATACTGATTATATCAAAAAATACGGCATCACCGTTCCTGAAAAAATGTATCTAGTGCTAGGCGATAACCACGCCATGAGTGCAGACAGCAGAGACTTTGGCTTTGTCCCGGAGGAAAACCTTCGCGGTGGCCCCGACTTTATCTTCTGGCCTCCTGGCAGCAGATGGGGCGCACCAAACCAACCAGCCTACACCCTTTTCACTCTACCAAGAGTCTTGGTTTGGGGATCGTGCGGACTCATCCTTGCCGCCTACATCCTCTACAGAAGAAGGAAGCATCACCTTCCCCTAGACCTGTAGCATCACCTTAATAAGAAAAAAGCGAAAGGGGCCTTTCGCTTTATGAATAATACTAAAAATTAAACAATATAATTATACAAAAAAACCATACAAGCTTTTATTTAATGGTGACTTTTATCATTACAGTGCTATAATCCTTGTAAATTATTAACATTCTTTATTTATAAGGAGAAATATTTATGTCAAATTCTAGTTCACCCATAACAGTTAGTTCAAACAGCTCCCCTTCTAACTTTATACCCAGCCATAAGTTCCACGAAAATACAAGTGGCGTATTGCTCAAACATACTGTGGGTACACCAAAAACATTTTCAACCTGTCAAAAAGTGGCTATTGTTGTTCTAAGCATTATCGCAGCTGCTGCCATTGCAGCAACAGTGATTGCTCTATTAACTGCTACGGGGAATATGGCTCCCCTCACGGTTTTATTTACAGGAACTAATGCCTACATCACAGCTATTGTTGCCACTGCAGTCGCATGCCTATCTATTGGAGGAGCTCTTGCCCTTAGAGCCCATGCAAAACACACAGCTGCATTAACAAACGCAGCAAACTCCCTTTTTAATCAGGCAGCCGAGACCTCTACTTACACTCAAGATGCATTCAATTGGTCTGCTGAATCAAACTTATTAAAAGTTGAAAAAGACGACTTAACAACCAAATTATACCAACAACAAACAGATTTAAATTCATTAAATACAAAAATAAATGATTTAAACAACGAGATACTAAGTTTAAATGCATCAATATCTAAGAATCTAGAGGAGAATAATAATGTAACTCCAGCTTCCCTTAATGAATTAACTTTAGCTCGAGATACAATAAAATCCCTAGAAGCGCAAATCGCAGAAATTCAAAAAAACATAACGGACTTAACCAAACAAAACAAGATCCTTCAAAAAGACATCGACGACTCAGAAGAGAACAAACTCTCCATGAACTTTGAGCTTAACTCAGAACAATTTGAAAACAGAAGACTTGACTCTGATTTATTAGAAGCTCGAGAACAAATTGCAGAACTTAGAAAGGCTTTAAACGAAGTTAAAAGTCTCACCCATCCACTTGAAGTAGCAATCGAAGTAGCAATCTTAGAATCTCAAGCTGCTGGGTTGGAAAACCTTGTACAAGAAAAGCAAGGACTAGAAAAAACTCTAGAATCCCAAGGAAAAACGCTAAATACAGTCTTACAAGAAAATTGTCACTTACATGTACTTACGCAGGCTCAAACGAAAGAAATACACCAAATAAGCAGTGAGCTTCAAGACCAAATAGCTTCAAATGAGAAATTAAGAGAAGAGATTGAAGATGATACACGTCTAATCACTAATTTAGAAAATGAAAACCAAGCATTAATTAATGATCTCGATGAAGAATTCAAACTAAATAAAACATTACAAAAAATCCTATCACCAGAGAAAAGCAAACCTGCAAGGCGAAAATCTGTCTAAAATCACTAACGAGCTTCTTACTCAAAAGAAGCTCGTTTTTTCTTATTCCTCATCTAACAAAAACTAACTCTTTCTTTGCACGGGCAGCGCCTTCGAAGTCCATACACATAAACCTAAAAAGCAGAAAAACAAAGAGGATAATTTTCTCCCTCTCTCTTTCTTCCTCTGTGGTTTCTTCCCTCTGTGGTTTATCTTAAATCCAAGACTGAAGGATCCTAAAGGCTTGGATTTAAGATAAACCACAGAGGAAGAAAGAGAGAGGGAAAAAGGAATTTATCTCTCTTTGTTTACTTATTCCTCTTTGTTTTTATGTTTACGCCCATGAACTCCAAAGGCACTAACGCGCAAAGTGCTTCTTAAGGCTCAAAGAGCCTTAAGAAGTAGACTCGGTTAAGTATATGCAAATGGACGGCAGGACTGCTCTGCTCTAATGCGCAAAGAAAAAGACTCAAATTAATTTTAAGTCAAATACATACGAAAAAATTATTTAACAATGACTTTTATTATTATAATGCTATAATTCTTGTAAATTTATTAACATTTTTTATTTATAAGGAGAAGTATTATGTCGACTTCTAACAGTTCATCCTCAGTTGCTATAGGCACTTCCGTTTCAAGTCCTATAATTCACGCTGATCCAGCTCAAAAAAGCAAAGTGGGCACACATAGTGTAACTACCCCAAAAACATTTTCAACCTGCCAAAAAGTGGCTATCGCCGTTCTTAGCGTTCTAGCAGCTGCTGCCATTGCAGCAACAGTGATTGCTCTATTAACTGCTACTGGGAATATGGCCCCTTTAACAACAGCTCTATTTGCCGGAACCAATGCCTATATTACAGCTATTGTTACAACCTCCATTGCATGCCTCTCTATTGCAGGAGCTATCGGCCTTATATTTTATGCAAAAAAAGGGTGTTCCCCTGCCCTAGAGAAAGCTAACACATTGCAAGGGGATATTATAAAACAACTAACAACTGAAATATGTAAAGCAAACACAGAAGTAAAACGATTAAACGCCCAACTAAAGCTAACAACTGACTTACATGAAGCGAAAACAAAACTAACAACTGACATACGTGAAGTAAAAACAGAAGCAAACAAGCTAACGGCAGAAACAGACAAGCTAAAGGCTAGTATAGAGGTTATATCCTTAACAGACGAAATTGATCAACTCCGCTTACAAAACACTAAAATGAGACAGCAGCTTGACGAACAAATAAAAATAAATCAATACAACAATGCTAATTTAAATCAATCACTAGCAAATTTAATAACAGAAAATGAAAATTTAAAAAAAGAATTAACAGACTCAACTTTTAAAAGGGTATAGATCAACTTAAAAGTTGAATAAAATCTTGTTAACAATTTTTATTTTTAAGGAGAAAATATTATGAATTCTAGTTCACCATTAGACAATTCAAGCAGTGTAACCCATCCTGCCATCCACGCTGATCCCTCCTCATCTGAAGCAAATCAAAAAAGCAAAGTGGGCGCACATAGTGTAGCTACCCCAAAAACATTTTCAACCTGTCAAAAGGTGGCTATAGTCGTTCTTAGCATTATAGCAGCTGCTGCCATTGCAGCAACTGTGATTGCTCTATTAACTGCTACTGGCAATATGGCTCCTTTAGCAACAGTTTTATTTGCCGGAACAAACGCCTACATTACAGCTGTTGTTGCTACTGCCGTCGCCTGTCTATCTGTTGGAGGAGCTGTTGCCGTTGGACTTTACGCAAAAAACACGCAAGCAAAAACTCAATTAGAAAGCACAAAACAAGCAGCGGAATTAAGTGCTTTTGCTCAAACAAACATGTCATCTTACGACATAGAGGGAATGAGGAAAGACCTTGCAGGAAAACAAATCGCAATTGATACAACCCAAAAGCAATTAATAACTCTTCATAATGAAAATAACGACCTTCTCACTCAGCGTAACGCACTTGCGTCGAAAAATAGTGAGCTTATAAAAGAAAATCACGATGTTAACCAATTGTCCCAAATAAGCAAAACCGATCTAGATAAGAAGAATTTAGAAATAGCGAATTTAAATCAAAAACTTCTAGTAAGCGGCATAAATATAATGAACTTGGAAACTCAATATAGCCAACTTCTCGCTGCACATGAAGCAACTCAAACATATATCACAGATCGTGAGAATCAAATCACAGCTTCTCAAAAAACGGATCTTGCTCTAGATAACCTAAGTGCTCAAATCATAAAAAATCTTGATGCTGAATTAGCTGCAGCTAAAGCAACAATTCAATCAAACGAAGAAAACATGGAAAAATCTATAGAGCAAATAAATGAGCTCCAAGTCTCGAACGATCAATTTAAAACCCTGAATGCTACTTTGCAATCGCTGCTAAATAAGGAACGAGAAGAGCTTGCAGCTCTAAAAAGAGCCGCGATGGACGAGCAAAAATACCCCAGCTAGTTAAAAACCCTCTTAAACAAAGAGGACAATTTTTTTTCTCTCTCTCTTCTTCTCTGTGGTTTCTTACCTCTGTGGTTTATCTTAAATGCAAGCCTTTTGGATCCTTCACTCTTGCATTTAAGATAAACCACAGAGGTAAGAAACCACAGAGAAGAAGAGAGAGAAATTCATCTCTCTTTGTTTTCTCTTTTAGGTTTACGCGTATGCACTCCAAAGGCGCTAAAGCGCAAAGAAAGAAAATTACGCGCGGGCTAGCAAAATCACGGCGCTTTCTCCGTTGAGGTCCCAGGTTGTTCCTTCAGAGTCAGCGAAGAGAATGCTCACGGCTAACACTTCTCCCATGATGTAATCCTTAAAACTATTAAAGGCTTCCTCTACTCTTTTGCTTGTTTTGATTTGGAGGGTAATTCTATCTGTCACAGCATATCCATCATCCCGACGCATGGTGTTGATTTTATTTATAAGCTCTCTTGCAAGGCCTTCTAGTAAAAGCTCTTCATTAAGAGATAAGTCTAAGGCAATGGTAATCGCTTCTGCTGCTATGGCTACAAGGCCTTCTTTGACTTTTCTTACAACTTCTACATCTTCTGCTGTTAAAACAATTTTCTCTCCTTCCAAAGTGATTTCTATAGCCTTACCCAAAAGAAGAAGGTTTAGCTCTTGCTGAGGTAAATCCCCAATCACTTTTTGGGCAGCGCTCATAAGCTTACCTACTTTTTTACCTAAAACGCGGAAGTTGGGTTTAGGAGTAAGCGTTACAAACGAAGACTCATCGCTATGATACACAATCTCTTTAACATTCAGCTCTTCTTGAATAAGGCCTTTTTGTCTTTGAAGCGCCTCTAACATTGCCTCATTGGAGGTAATGATATGCGCAATCCCAAGAGGCTGCCTCACCTTCATTTTATGCTCTTTTCTTAAAGCATGGCCGCTACTTACTACTGTTTGAACATAATGCATCTCTTTTTCAAGCTCGGCGTCATATAAAGACCCATTAAATTTAGGGAAATCGCATAAATGCACAGACTCAGGCGCATCTTTATCTCTTAATTTTAAATAGATCGCTTCACTGATAAAAGGAGTGAAAGGGGCAACTATTTTGCAAAGAGTCAAAATCACATGGTAAAGCGTCTCAAAAGCTTCATCGCGATCAGTTGAGGCTTCTTCTGCCCAAAATCTTGTTCTTGAGCGGCGAATATACCAGTTAGTGAGCTGATCGATAAATCCTATAAAAGGCTCAACAGCACGGCTTAGCGCGTAGCTATCTAATGCATGCGTCACTTCATCTGTCACCTTTTGAAGAAGGGACAAGATCCAGCGGTCGATATCGGCTTTAGGTTTAGCGTGGGAAGCTTTTGGGCTCCACTTATAAATATCTGCGTACGTTGATAAAAAGTGGTAAGAATTCCAAAGAGGAATTAACACCTGACGCAGCACTAGTTCCACCCCTTTTTCAGAAAAGCGCAAATCATCTGCCTGGACAACGGGGCTATGAAGCAAATAAAGCCTTACAGCATCAGCCCCATACTGATTAATCACTAAAGAAGGCTCTGGATAATTCTTTAGCCTTTTAGACATTTTTTGCCCGTCTTCTGCAAGAATAATCCCATTAACAATCACGTTTTTAAAAGCTGGTTTATCAAAAAGAGCGACTGCTAAAACAGTAAGCGTATAAAACCAGCCCCTTGTCTGATCAAGGCCTTCTGCAATAAAGTCTGCCGGAAAAGCGTTTAATGTCTCTTCTTTGTTTTCAAAAGGAAAATGATTTTGCGCATAGGGCATAGAGCCTGATTCAAACCAGCAGTCAAACACCTCCGGGATACGCTTATAGACTTCCCCATTCTCTTCAAAGGTTAAATCATCAATGTAATGACGGTGAAGATCGGTGATTTTTTTCCCTGTACGCTCTTCTAACTCTTTAACACTTGTGATGACAATGGTGTTGCCACTTGGACTTCTCCAAATAGGAATAGGCGTTCCCCAATAGCGGTTCCTCGAAATCGCCCAATCTCTTGCATTCTCAAGCCACTTACCAAAACGTCCCTCTTTAATGTGATCTGGAACCCAGTGAATTTGTTCATTCGCAACAAGAAGCCTATCCTTAATTTTTTCTACAGCCACAAACCAGGTATGGACAACTTTGTAAATTAAAGGGGTGTCTGAGCGCCAGCAAAAAGGATACCTATGGCGCACTTGGGTGTGATGAAAGACTCTTCCCTCTTGTTTTAAGCGCTTGATGATTTCTTTATCGGCATCTTTTACAAATAAGCCCTGATATTCAGGGACTTGGCTTGTAAACTTCCCGTTTTGGTCTACAGGGCACACAATTTCAATGCCCGCTTTTGCGCATACAAAATAGTCAGCCTCTCCAAAAGCAGGGGCTGTATGTACAATACCTGTCCCCTCCTCTGCAGCGACAAAATCATCTGCAAGAACTCTAAAGGCATTTTCCTCTCTTCTTTTTGCAAAATAAGGAAATAAAGGAATATAGCGCCTTCCCTGTAAATCAGAGCCCTCTAATGTCTCTACAACTTCATATTCTTCTGCGTTTTTAAAATGCGTGCCAAGCCTTGATTTAGCAAGGATGTAAAATTTCCCTGTTTTGATCTCTTTAATCTTTACATACTCAAGATTAGGCCCCACAGCTAAAGCCAAGTTAGAAGGAAGCGTCCAAGGGGTTGTTGTCCAGGCAAGCAAGAACGTGTTAGGATCATCTTCTAAAGGGAAAGTGACTGTTAAAGAAGGGTCATCTACATCTTTATAGTTAAGATTAGCCTCGAAATTCGAAAGAGGAGTCCCAAGCTGGGCAGAAAAAGGCATAACCTTAAACCCTTCATAGACAAGACCTTTAGCATATAGTTGCCCAAATGCCCACCAGACCGACTCCATAAAGCCGACATCGAGAGTTTTATAGGTTTTATCGAAATCTACCCACCTGCCCATCCGTTTAACAGTTGTTTCCCACTCTTTAGTGTAGCGCAGCACTATACCTCTGCACTCCTCATTAAATTGCCCTATGCCAAACGCTTCAATAGCTGGCGCTCCAGATAGCTCTTTAGCCTTCTCAATCTCGTTTTCTACAGGAAGTCCATGGCAATCCCATCCAAACCTGCGCGGCACATAGTACCCCTGCATTGTCTTATAGCGAGGAACCACATCCTTAAGCGTCCCAGCCAAAATATGCCCATAGTGCGGAAGCCCCGTCGCAAAAGGAGGCCCGTCATAGAAGGAGAAAAGAGGCCCATTTTTCCTCTTTTCTAAAGATTTCTTAAAAAGGGAAGATTTTTCCCAAAACTCCAGTACCCTTTCCTCTCTTTCTGGAAAGCTCTCATTTTCATCTTTTTCAAACATAAAAAACCCAATTTTTTGTCCCATCTTAACTGAAACAAAGCCTTTAAGTCAAAAAGGCTCTTTAAAGGAATCCTTAAAAATTGTATAATCATAGATGGGGGTGTAAAGGTTTCGACTTGGAAACAAAGTATTCGTGGCATGCGGAGGACGTCGGTTGGCCTCCTAAATCATCCGATACAATAATAAACGGCAAAACCGTTAAAGGTGATTTCCGTCAAGCAATTGACGAAACTCGCTCTACAATCGCTGCTTAAGACCTAATAGTCTGAAGTAGCCGATGATCCCGGGGCCTGACCAGGAGCGCCGGGGTCATCGTCATCAACCCTGGTATGAACCCTTGTTTTAAGCCTCTTATCAAGGAGTTCGAGATCGAAAGAAGCACGTTAACCTCTTGTGGGGCGCCTTTCTCAGGGTTAACGCAATTAAAAGGCGATAAGCATGTAGTCATTAATATAGAGTTTGCTAAGGACGAGAGTTCGATTCTCTCCACCTCCAATAAGCAGGCGTAAACAGAAATAAACAAGACCAATACAGTCAATGACTTACGGGTCGAACGAACAGTTCAGTTTAATCCAGTTTACGCCCTTTTTTTGCAGTCTAGTGCGTAAATTTTGCGTAATTGAGTCCTACGCTATTTTGCTGATCCATTTAATATCTCAAACTTTAACCAATACATAGCAAAAGTTTGCATTCCAGATTCATATTGATATGTGTCGATACCTAATGTCTTAGCTATTTTTATGTCGGACATCATCTCAATGTATAATTCGCCAATTTTATCCCAGATTGCTTCTTTCTTTTCCGCTAGCTTTAATACGTCTTTTGCCAAATGACCAACATAAGGGTTATTTTTGAGCCCTTTTAAGGCCACAATGAGACTATCCTGAGCATTATTTAACTTCACCTTTGCATACTCGATCGTTTCTGGAATCACGTCTTTAACCTGATCCTTAGATAAAGTCTTCCCCTCAGGATTTGCTTCTTTATATGCCTTGTTACACGTGCTTAAGACTTCAACGTAGCTTTTAAGCACTTCCTCCCCAGCAGTCAACAACTGATATTTGCTAGCCAAGGCAAATTCTACGTCTGCAAAACTATTTTGACCGTAAACCTTAGAATCTTGGTTTGAAGCCTTATTGTATAAATGGTATATACCCGCCCCGCTAAAGCAAAGGAAAACTATGGGTATAAAGTAAAAAATCAAACGCATCGTTCTTTCTCCAGAGGTTCTTATGTTGTTCTTATTCAAAAATACGATAATAAGGCTGCTGACTATAATATTCTTTAAATATAGCATCTTGTTCTTTGCTTACTGACATCATTAAAGATCTCTGCAACTCTCGCTCATTTTCACTCCTTAAGCGATTTCTAAAACATCTATACAATGTGTCAAACATGTCTAGTTCTTTGAAGCAATGCGAAACGCCTATCTTCGCATCCATAGAAACGAGCAGATTAGAAATCATGAGATCCTTAATTTCATTCCATAAGGAGGTAATATGCATAAAGGATGCCCTTGCTTTATCCCTTGCACGTTCTTCATCAGAACCCCTTTCATAAAATTTTAGAAAATTCGTGAATTGATATTCATTACCTACGCAATCAAGAATAACAGAGTAATGATCTATTAATTTTTGCACTTTTATCGACGCAAAATTTATTTCTTTAAAATATTTCAATCGCTTTAGAATTCCTCGACAAGACCCGCTGTAAACAGATAAGAAGATTTGCATGTCTACTACCTCAACATCGTCACGACTAGCACACCAGCCGAATAAATGACAAAATCTTTTATCGTAAGCTAATATAGCTTCCTTTTCCGCTTTTTGCTCTTCCTCTTCGCTCTTTGAGTCCCAAGATGGCCCTTCATACTTCGCACAGTCTTTTAAAAGCTTTAAGGCCCAACTATCCACCTCTTCCGAGTCAGGATACGTCATACAAATCTCACTATATGAACGCAAAATTTCCCCTATCCTTAATCTATATAAGTTCATGAAGTAAGCCACACTTTCTTGTGAGATTTGAAGTAGCCGCTTATTGCCACCAATTGCTGGATCTACGCCTACTTCAAAGTCGCTATTTTCATTGGATGATTCTTCTTGTTTGACATCTTGACTTGCACGAACGGTATTATAAATGGGGCGAATTCGTTTCCACCAAGTTGCGGGGCATAAAGCAAAAAATACAAGGACTGCAATTAGAAAAAATTTCAGATATTCTGTATCGAAAGAAGAGGAAGATGAAATGATCACAGCAAACAAAAGAAGTAAAAGCCTTTGAACTTTATTCATTAACTTTGCACCTGTATCCTATAATCAATCATATCTCCATTCTGAAAAATAATTTCGCATGATTTATAGACTTCATAAGAAGAATAATTTCCATGAAACATTCCTACACTCCATTTGTACTTATAAATGGTCATGTCTCCAACATATTGAACGCTTGTAGGAGCTCCGAATTCTTTAATCATAGATCTTTCGGTAGTAATATAAGCGCATTTACAAGCAAGATCATCCGCAATTTGCTGAGAATAATTTACACATCCACCAAGAAAACATATAAAAAATACAGAGACAACCATTAGTGTTGTTCTAATCATTTCTTACCTCTCCAATTATTTTTCCGACTGAATCCTTCTGCTATACAAATAATCCATAGATTATTAATAAATAGTTTAAAAACAGAGAGACTCAATTAAACTATTTACTTTTATTAGTTTCGATTAATTATGAACGCGTTCGCTATTATTTGCTAGATATAATCTTCTTTTCTTCCTGCGATGTACAATTAAAATGCTATATATACTCTGTAGAGTTATGTAAGGCATCTTTCTATGCTCAGTATATGAGCAAAGAGAGAATTTTAAACCCTCAAGAGCGCAAAGCTTTAAGAAAGGCTTTCGGAGAGCTCGTGCGAGAAAGAAGACGTGAAATCGGTCTTTCTCAGGAAAATCTGGGCTTTGAATGCGGTCTTCATCGAACCTATGTCGGCGCAATCGAGCGAGGGGAAACAAATCTCACTTTAGAAAATATCGCTGTTTTGGCTATCGCACTGAGATGCGATATGATCAACTTGATCCCCAATCTTACATCGATCAGGAAAGTTTCTAAATAGCGCTAAAATCGCCCTGTTATTGGATTAACAGAGTCCAGCCTTTATCCAGTCCAAAATATGTACGTGGAATAGCCGAACGGCATCTCCGGGGCTTTTTGCAAAGGGGGCGGGCCAAGGATGAATATTCGGATATAGCTTCATCCAAAAGGCATACCTCTTCTTTCCTATCTCATCGAAATCCAAAGATAAAAGGATTAAAGAAGCCTGTTTTAGCCATGCATGCATCTCGTAATCAGGTTTTTTGCTTACTCCACCTAGAGCTACGCAACACACCAAATGAGAAGCGCTTTGTTGAACCAACATAGCATCTAGCTCAGACTCGACTATAACCACAGGCTTAGACATATCTCCATAAATCGAAGGCGATTGTCTGCTTCCAGAGACTTCGACATATTTAGGAAAGGAATCTTCTTGAGACCAATCACTTCTGCGGATTTTCAACTTAACGGGCTCATTACCTACATAAGACGGGATCACTATCCCCTTAGGTAACCATTGACGTTTAGGATGCCCGTTTTCTTTTATTTCCTTAGGGATTCCCCATTTTTCTGTTTCTTCAAAAAGATTCTCCATATTCCATCCAATAGAAAACCGCTGTATCGTATCGAGGGTAAATCCTCTATTCAAGAGAAGGTTTATAATCCCTGGTCGACTCATTAATTTTCTATGCGAAGAGGAAATAAAATTCTTTGCTGCCTGCTGCCATGATTGATGAATAGGTGGAGCAATATGAGGAGTAAATTCTGCCTCTTTGAACGGCCTGTCTACTGCTACCCTTTCTCTTAACTCTGGGATTACTTGTAGTTTCTGACACGCCTGATAAAAGGTCATCCCTAGAAAATCCCTACAGAACTGAATTCCATCTCCCTTTGTGTCGCATACTCTACACCAATAGTGCCCAGATTTTCCCTGATTCGGCCATATGCAAAAGCGATCTTTTCCATCCTTACATTTGGGGCAACTGGCTTTATATTCCCCACCATTTGTAGACGCTGCTTTTTTAGGCCCCAAACTCAACTCTCTAGCAAGATCAAGAACATCCATTAAAAAATTTTCCCTGTGAAAAATGTGACAACTGTGACTCATAGAGAAAAACCATCACAGATAAAATTAACGGGTTGTGACATTGTGATACCGCAAACCGCTATCTTGTCAGTTAAAGCCCAAAGGTCCGCAGCATGTCCTTGCTTAAACGAATAAGCCCTCTTACTTCCCTCTCATTAGCGCGCGCTTTTTTGGTATACCTACCGTGTTTTAACACCGCTAGTCTAGAGCGATGCTTTCCAACCTTACTCTTCGGCCCGCTCGATACGCCTCCGTGCATACGACAGGTCATTCGCCCACGGATAGCCCATTTTAGGCATCGTTCCTTTGATCTTTTGCTTTTCGCTATGCATTGAGCCACAATGATCCAACGGGTTCAATTCTCATTTTTTTCTGTGCCCCCTCTGGCAGAGGTTGAGTGAGAGAAATTTTGGGCAACTATTGCCTGACCTTCATTATGAACATGAATAACTTGAACTATTTGCTGACCGCCGGAACGATACTTTAAAACCGCCTGCATAGTCTGATTTGCCGTATTCAAAAGTTTATTTGCCAAATTAAAAAGCCTCTCTTCATGGTAAAATCCCTGTTCCGGCAAATTAGCAAGCCTAAGACATTTCATTCCTGAACTCTGAAGCGCAAGAAATTGACCAAAAAGCATCGCCTCCGCTTCGTCTCTTGGATGCAAGGCCGGAAGTAGAGCGGATACTTCGTTTAACCTTACATCAATTCCATCTGCTGACATCCCATGTGCAACTTTTTTTAGAATTCTTTCTCCCACATCCCCATCTGTAGTTCCAGTGGCTTTTTTTAGTGTTTTTCTAAGATTTTGATGATCGAGCTTGCTTCCATCTGATAATTCAAGAGCCTCAAATTCCTTTCTCCCCGTCTCTTGATTAAGTTTATACTTCCACTTGAAAAAAGGATCTGGACCATTGTCTGCATTCGTAGCCACAGGAATAACTTCTTGTTTTTTGCCTACTTCTTGCCCTTTACTCATACACCTCCGATGTTTTATTTTTTACGTATCAAACCTTCAAAGTGATCAAAACTGTTTCCATGATTCCCCTCAAATATGCGCTAGCAATTGAGAAGCATTCTCTGTATCTCCATCAACTCCAGAAAGAACTTCTGGGCAAAATCGATAACAGCGTTTGTTTGTTTTCATTCCTGGAAGTCTTTCCCCTCTAGTAGGCGACCCATCAGCAGCAGAAAATAAAAGCTTATGCTTAATGCATATTTTTTCGACAAAGTGGTGATCTAACCCTTTGCATATCTCATTACGAAATGCGTCAGGAAATACATAAAATTCAACTCCATCATTCGTTTCCCTTCTATAGCCCATCCTATTGATCGTTCTGCTTTTGTCTTCAGGTTCACGCTCCCATGGGGTAAATCTACTTTCACCATGAGTTTCAAAGTAGCTCCTTACTTGTGAAAGCGCTTCTTTTTCTTCATGCATTCCAAGGCCCCCTCGTGCTTTCAACCAATCTTGAAAACATTTCATAACGCCTGTAGAGGCTTCTTCTATCATCCAACCAGTTATACCAAATTGTGAAGCAAGCTCACCAGCAGCTGCCATTAAAGCAAAATGGTTGAAAACTCTAATTACCTGCCCTGAAGCATCACTTGGCAAATATTTTTCCCTTATCCAACTAATAATAACCTTTACCTTGTCAATTGCCCCTTCAACATCTTCCACTAGTTGTTTTAAAAAAGCCCTCGCTGCCGTTCCATAAAACTGTGCGCACGTATTGCAAAGATACGCAGAAAAATCGGCTCCTCCTTTGAACCCATGTAAATTTTCAAATAAACCATAAACACCTGTATTTGCGGGGACTTCAATAAAACGAACTTCTTGCCCTGCCTTAATGCGCTTCCCTGCTTCATTCATAAGTTGAGCAAGACTTAGCTCTCCAGTAGAGAAAAACACGAGACGCCATGTTGCCTGCTTTTTTGCTAATCCATTCTGGGTAGCTCTCCCCTTGCCGATACCATTCCCGAGCATATAAATGACCTGCCCTGCCTCAATGGAAGCTATTTGACCAAGTTCATCAAGACACAAGAACCGATCATTGTGCAAAGAAGCTATCCCCTCCAGGCCGTTTGCCGTAGCCCGAAAAGTATGTATACCCGCTGGACTTCCCCATATGGAATTCCCTACATGTCCAGCGGTGGATTTCCCCAGAGAACTATTTCCTCTATAGTGAATACCTATATTTTCATGATGCATTAAACCAAGAAGAGGCCCTGTAAAACCCGCAGAAATGGCAAGGATTAATCTACTATTTCCACAAGCTTTTTTTGCTATTCTGTCTTTCCACTCATCCAAAGTACCAGATATGTCAGTCTTTGATTCAATTGCAGAGGGGTTCTGGTAAACTATTTTTTCTCCCTGAATATATCCAATCGTTTGTGAAGGAAGCACAAATACATGATTAAACCACCCACACTGCGTAACGCATCGCGCCCTACGCACAGGACTACACAATGCAAGGTACTCAAGCAATCGATCCTTGGCTTGCTTTTTAGGAGAAATCCTTAGCCCCATATTCAAGAGTACACCTAAAACTTTTGCTCCCTCTCCTGCTAGTAAATCCATAGGCATCGTCCACTGATGTTTGTGTCTATCAATATCCCAAAATTCCAATATGCGTCCGTGATTTTCATTTTTATGATCGCGAGTATACGCAGTCACCCAAAGAGGTGAGCATATCCAACTTCGCCCTGGAAGATCATTTTGTTTTTCCTTTAGATGCCACACACCCCTTTCATCCACTTCAAAGCCCTCGGGCAAAATATCCCTATCAAGCAGAGTATTTATCTCTGCAACACGCTCCATAGTATTTGCAATCATCTCTTCCTCTTGCAAATCACCAGCTATTTTGTGTATACTTTCATCCATAACAATTTCCTAAATATTAGGGAGAGTCTGCTTGGCTAGTAAAGCTCTCCCAAATTCAACAAGATCTAATAAATCCATTGATATGCCATATGCGCTATTCAGTTTTTCATAAAGCGCATAAGCAATATCAAAATCCTCTATTTCACGAGTTACACAGAATCTGTCATATGCTTGCGCAAGCTCTTTGAGTCTCTCAACAAATTGGAGAGCCCACCAATCATCTGTTGGAAGCATTTTTTGCCCCCTGCAAGTTAGCGACCGCTTCCCAAAATCTATCTTCGTCAACGAGTACTCTTCTGCCGATGTGAATAAAGGCTTTCCCAAAACCATTTTCTGGAGTGCGGGCTTTTAGGGCCCAAATTGCGCTTTCACTATGAGGCCATGCGCCGCTCTCGCGATTCTTGAGAGCAAAGCTTTTCACGGTAAATTTCTTAGAGTTATTGATCGTTTTTTCCTGAGTATCCTGCCCCATACGGGCCTCCTTAGGTTTAATTTCAATAACGCTATTGTCGTTCAGTTTAGACAAATAACTCCCTGACCAGTCTTTTTGGTGTGCGGGATTTATTGACCGCGGGACATCTGCAACTCGTTGTATTTGAGTTAGATGTACTGCATTTTCTGGAGAATATTAGGAGGAGGATGGAAGTTTTTTTGCGAGGCTTTCACGCAGCATCTTTAGGATTTGGCGGCGAGCATAACTTGCTTCTGGACCAGGATCAACGGCGTGCAGTCGAGCTCTTTGTTTTTTAGAAAGGCGCGCTCCGCCCATTGGATGAGGAAAAGAAAGAAACGCGGCGGGCAGGATAGGCATGGTGGCCGAGCCAAAAAGGGCAAGAGAAGCTTCTTTTACGATATGTTGGAGATAGTCGTCGGACAGATGAGTAAAGAGGCGACGGAGGCGTTTTCCTTTTCCCTTTCCTTGTAAAATTCTCAGCAATTGATGTAATCCCATTGAGATGTCGATCGATTTTCCGTCAAATATTATCGCTGGATATTCTTTATTGACATTCGTTGTATCAAAATCCAAAATGCGGGTAAGCGTGATGCCCGTTGCATCAGGATCTTGTGCAAGCCAAATCAGGGTCCAGAGCAAACACGCCATTTCTCCATCCCTTTTTTTCTTCGAAGGGTCAGTCAAAAATCTGTCTATAAAATGCTTAATGATCTTCCCGGCACTTTCCCTATCAATTACCATTGTCTGTTCCCAACGACCATCACGAACTATCGGACGTTTTAGCGGACACCCAAAAAGGTTAATTTCCCATTCTTTGATGAACGCTTCTTTTTCATCTTCAGTCCAGTCCACATTGGCAAATATCAGATTTTCCAAGAAATCCCTCCACAAAATCATGAGATGCTCATAATTTCTTAAGAAGCGTTCCCGTAGCGCGCGCCGCACTTTTGCATAGGCTTGGTCGAGATCATCCCTTTCCATAGGAGCAAATGACTTTGAGAAAACAACCGCCGGATCTTTAGGAATGGTGTCATGCCCTTGATCATCATTTTCCCATTTTTTTACTACAGTCTTAAAATGTGGAAATGCCAGCTGAACCAAATTTTTGCGGATAATAGCTTTGCCGACATTCTCTCGCCCTACAGTCGCAAAGGCTAACCTCATTTGATATGTAAGAGAATCGGTATAATTCTCTTTTTCAAACCAATCGATCTCATATGAAAATTCAGTTGAATCTGGACAATACAAAAGAGCCTCCCAATACCCTTTCTCTGCTATTGACTCCATGTCTTGCGCCAAAGTAGTTTCGACTTTCCACCACGTGACAAAGGCATGCTCGGGATTGACCTCTAAATACTGGCTGCGTAAACGAAAGCGTAGTGGGAGATAAAATCCGAAGAGCGAACAGGAACGACAAGCCATCCGCAATTCTTGAGATGGCGATAAGATGCTCATACCTATTGCATGTGCTTTAAATTGCTGGTCAAAACTTGCTTTGGATGTGAGAGGAACCCCGATCAGTAAGATTTTTTCGTAAAAATAAAATTGGACGACTTGTAGAGCTTTTTTGGATTGCTCTATAGATCGATCAATACCTTCTAGAATATTTGCCATCTGCGCGGCTAAAATTCGATATTTGCACTTAGCCATTGTTTTGGCCTTGGGCCATATTGTTATGCATGCGTTCCATGAGGTTAGCCATATGCTTCTGGCTATAGTGAGCGTAGCGCCGTGTCATGCTTGGTGACTTGTGTCCCAAGATCGCCATCAATTCCCCCTGTGTGGCACCGTTCATCGCCAAGTAGGAGGCTGCCGCATGTCGAAGATCGTGAAACCTGAAATTTTTGATGTTGGCTTGAGCAATGGCTCTCATGAAGGCATTTCTAATATCGACGACGCCGGAGCGGTTTGTTGGGCTTGAGGGCTTGAAAACGAGTCCATGCATGATGTCGGTTTTTCGACAGGAGGCGATGATTTCTTCTACTGCGGGGGTGAGCGGAAGAATTCTTCTTTCGCCGTTTTTCGTCTGTTCTAGAGTGATGAGCTTGTTGGCAAAGTCAATGTTCTCCCATTTTAAACTGACGATTTCCCCGAAACGCATAGCCAGCAAAAGTGCAAGCGAGACGATTGGATAAAGATGAGGATTCACAGAAACTTTGCAGGCCTCAAGCAGCCAATCTTTCTCTTCCAGACTCAATAACCGGTTTCTTCCCTTCCCTTCTGACGGCTTAGATACTTTGCGCATCGGGGTGTCATCGAGCCAGCCCCACTCTTTCATAGCGATGGTTAGTGCTCTGGAGAGGGCGGCGATATATCTGTTGACAGTTGATGGGTTTCGGATAGTTTCGCGAGGCGTCTTTTCTGCGAGCAGGGCGTCACGCGCTTCCGCAAGAATCGCCGGTGTCAAGTCTACCAGCAGCAGGTGTCCCAGTCGGTTCTTCCACCAAGAGAGGTAAGCTGTTTGTCTGACAACCCGATGAGGGGATTGAGAAAGCCATTGGCTGATGAATCGGTCTATCAAATCGTTGACTGTGTGTTTTTTTGCTTCAGCCGTACGAAAATGCCTCCCGTCTCTAATAGAAGACTCCGTGTCCTGAATCCACTTTTTTGCTAAGGTCCTTGTTCTAAAAGAGGCTCGCTGCGGAGGATACCCCTTTAAACGCACTTCCGCATGATACGTAATTGACCCATCCTCTCTCTTATATTCCCGCACCGTTGCCATAAGCACCCTTTTGTAAAGGGAATGAGTCTAGGAAAAATGGCAATAAACAGCAACAAAGAGATGAACAATCTCATAACCTCATGCATGTAAGCCATTGGATTTTATAGGATAGCAATAGGATATCCAGTCTAATTACGCAGTGTTTACGCATCTGAAGAATCTTTTGTCTTAAAATTGCGGAAACAAAACAAGAAATTTTGGAAAAAATCCTAGTATTTATTATCTAAGACTTTGCACTAGCTTCAATTATTTTCATGATTTCTTAATCATGTATGCTTGTTGAGGATGATTAGGATCAATGAAGACGTGTTCAAGTTCTTGAGCCTTGATCAAATCATTAAGATAGTTTTCCCTGACGTACTTTGGATGTCTCTCTAAAATAGCTGAGATTTCTCTTAATTTCAGTGGTTGCAGCATGCATAGTTCTTTGATTAGATTCTTGACTTCTTGAGGAGATGTTCTTTTTTTGAGGTTGTCAATTTTATGCTTTAACTCCTCTGATAAGGAAGGGAACCCCTCCGGCAAGGAGAGCAACTCCCCATTTAATGGGCTTATATGGGGAGCCAACTCCCCAGATAACGGTCTTGTAGGGGGAGTTGATACCCCTATATCCCCGGTTAATAATTTTTCAGTAGGAACATAGTAAGTAGTATTCCCTCCTCCTTTTTGCTCTAAAAGGCCAAGATCCCGCAGACGTCGCAAATGGCTGCTTGCAGTTAGGGTGTCTACGGCATTAATTATTCTATAATCGGCATTGGTAATCGCCCCCATCTCTCGTATCACAATAAGCGTACGAGCTTCTTCGTCTAAAAGGTTATAATCTTTGAAAGACTTCAGCCATTCAATATCTTGTTTGTCAAAAAGATTATGCATTAAAACCGCAAGCGAAAATTGATTTGATCCTCGATCGGATTCTATCAGAGGGACTGTCAAATTAGCTTCTCGCATCAAATCTCGCATAGTTCGGATACCTGTTCCTTTGGTTTCTGCAAATTTAAGATCGTGGAATACAGCGGCAATTTTTGTGTTTCTAGTGAGGGAGCCGGATTGCCCAAGCTCATCAAAAGGTTTTAGAGAATAGCCCGGGTTATTAAATTCAATGCGATTCGAATAGCGGATGATTTGTATGGCTTGGCCAGCGCGGTAGTCTCTGTGCATAAGCGCATTAGCAAGCGCCTCTCTAATCACGTCCCTTGGAATAGATGGAACATCGCTTCTTTGAAGATCCCCTGTTTTTAACTGAAAACGGACAGGTAAATCGCTCATAATCTGCGCGTGCAGCCGTGTTATAACAGTAACAAGAGCCTCGCGATACTCTATACAATAATACCTTTCCTTCGGGTTCTGAACCCATTCTGCTCCTTCTATCAAAATATAGTCGATGCGAGACGGTATTGGCATTGTTCTTCGAAGCGCAACCTTACTGCCAAAAAGCAGTAATCCTCCGATAGTTGGGAGAACATCTTTTCCCTTCTTAATCGCATGCCCAAGAGAGATCAACAACTCCTTATCATCAAGCAATAATTCGCTCGCTTTGGGGTCGATTTGCGCACGTAGTCTGCGATATTCTGTTAGAGCATCAGGGTCAATATCTTCCCATACAACGTCAGGAAAAACATCCGCTTCATATGGCACCTGTCTTCTTAACTGATACAAAAGATCCAGATCTTCAGCCGTACATCTTATATCGGACGAGCCAATACGCCGAAAGGTGCCTTTTTCCACACCATACTTTTTAATAAAGACCGGTTTATCTCTGCAAAAGGACTCCGCAATAAAAACCACAATCACAACTTTGCTATCTATAAATTCAACATTAACCTTAGGACGAATTTGAATATTAAAACTGTTCTTACATACGCCCGCTAGCTCTCCCTGAATTTTATCCGGATCATCTACACCCACAATGCTATAACGACTACTAGAAGAGACCTCTTTATTTTTCCTTAAGCCCAAAACAATATAGCCCCCGCCTAAGTCCGGCTCATTAGAAAAAGACGAAATACTCTCGGGAACGCTTTCGCCAAGCGCCGACTTTGACTCTTTTGCCTCGATCCGTTGGCACTCGTCACAGTTCTGTAACCGCTCAAGTAGTTGTGGTAGATCTAAATCCATAGAAAATGGCTTCTCCGCAGAAATTCAGCCAACAACCTGTTGGCTAATTGTAAATCTTGTGACAAAGCCCTTCTATGAGTCACCGCTGTCACAAGCGTCACAACAGCCTAACATATGAGTTGTGAAAAAAACAAAATGATTCTTACGCCAATTTTATCCACTTTAGTGCGTAAAAATTGCGTAAATATGAGAAAAATTCAGGTATATTTATCTATGAAAACTTGAATTTAATGCGTCAGAGTTCGATTCTCTCCACCTCCAAAACACCAAAGGCCGAGTCAAAGCACTCGGTCTTTTTTATTTTCTCCAAAAATTCTTAACTTTTAATTGACCCGATGATATTTATGAGCTTACTCGTGTGAGGCCATAATGTTGTTAATCTTAAAAAAAAATGAAAAAAAATCATCTTTGAAAATTTTCGGTGATCTTCTTGTCATTGCCGAAGGTAAACTCAATAAAGAAAAATTAACTCCAATTGATCAAACACAATTTCGGTTTGCCTTAGGAGGAGGATCCTTTTCAAATGAGAAGAAATATGGAGAAGCTCTTATTCTCGAAGAAAAACCTTATGTTTCCTGGTTTGAAGAGGGGAAAATGAGTACAGCAACTCAAGCCGGGTTCTCTAGCCCCTTTCTAATGGGTGTCGAAAAAACACAAGAATTGGATGCACTTTTTCATTACCAAGCAGAAGTGCCAATATCTCTAGAAGCCATCTACGAAGAGTTAGCCAAACAATATCCCCTAGGTTTTGCCATTGTGGGATACGCAATTGGCGCTGAATTTCAAGGAAGATACATGAAAAAACCACCCATTTATCATGAAAATATGGGACAAAATCTCTCCTCTTATCTGACCGAGCCTTCTCTTGAAACGCAGAAACCCTTTTGCTTCTTTGGAGTTGTCATTCCGCCTCACACTTCATTTCCAGAAAAGCAGCTCAGGAAAGCATTCTATCAAGATCCTCAGCAACCCCGTCCATCCATATTACAGAGTCATACACATGCAGCTCTTTTACAAGAAATGCCCGCAATCTTTCCAAAAAATGAAATAGATTTTTTTTCCATTTTAAAAAAACCAAGTGTTACCTCGATCGCCCACTTGCTAACTCAATCATTAATCCAAGAAGCTATTTTTGGCATATATGCTCTCGACAAAATCGTCTAATCTAAAAGTTCTGAATGCGTCTCTCCATCTCCAACTAGTTTTAAGGCTTCACTTTTACGAGTGAATCCTTTTGTTTTAATGACATACAATCACAAGTCTGCATCGAAAAACTCAGCTGCGTGAAGCTCAATTACGCAGTATTCACGCACTAGGCTGGGCGAAATGGGAGTAAAATAGCCTTTGGTTTTGATGTTTTTTCTGTTATAGTGCCATGACATTCGTGACTTCGGTGATTCATAGAGAGTTTCTGTTGCGTTGCTCATGTAGTGTCACAAAAAAGACTGTATGAATAATCTTGTTGCTTTGCATCAAAAAGCTTGTGCCGCCAGAAGA
>JABDCQ010000012.1 GCA_013288075.1 Chlamydiota bacterium
CAAGCGAGCCTCTACAGGGGTGGCAAAAGTATATGATTCAAATGAGCTGTGATGACTGCCTTATCCCATCAGCGTCTCTTATCAAGCGTATAAAAAATTAATAACGTGATTTTGGGGGGTGATAAAAGTGCAAAGAAAATATTTTTCTCTTTATCGATTATCAAAGATCCTTTATCCTCCTCATATCTATTTCTAATACTCACATTTACAGGAGCTAGTTTATGAAAAAAGAAGGACATCCTCCATACCAAGACGTTTTGTTTGTTGATACTGCAACAGGTTTTAAATTTGTTTGTGGAAGTACGCTTAAGCCAAAAGAAAAAGAAACTTACGAAGGGACAGAGTACCCAGTTTATAGAGTTCCTGTTTCTTCTGCTTCTCACCCATTCTTTACAGGAAGCAAGCAGCTTGTTGACTCTGAAGGAAGAGTAGACAAGTTTAAGAAGCGTTACATTGCAAAAAAACAAGAAACTGAAACTGAAAAAGAGAAAGAAGAAGCTGCGTCGGCTGCTAAACAAACAAAAAAAGCTAAAAAGAAATAGTCCTTAAAAGAACAAAGAGAAGAACATACAGAGAGAGTTTTTATTCTCTCTTTTTTTTCTTCTCTCTGTGCTCTCTGTGATCTCTGTGGTAAAAAATTATCGCAGAACGTTGTAGCTAATGCGTTAGCATATTTTTTACCACAGAGATCACAGAGAGCACAGAGAGAAGAAAGAAAAGAAGAATTCCGCTCTTTTTTTATCATGTCTATCCTAATATCCTGTTATTTTTCTTTTCTTAGTTAATCTCTAGGTAATCAATGATCGAAGATAAGGTGCAAAGGCTTTTAGTTCGTCTTCATGAAGTGGAAGACCTTTTAGGTAAGCCAGATGTTGTAGCGAATCAAAAAGAATACGACCCTGAATTTGCAAGCATCATTAGAGAAGAGATTGTCACTCTAGAAAATTCCATTGTAGATTTAACAAAATCCCTTGAAACCCTTCTTGTTCCTCCCGACCCTCGCGATAGCCGCACGATTATCTTGGAGCTCAGGGCTGGAACAGGGGGCGATGAAGCCGCTATTTTTGTGGGCGATTGCGTGCGCATGTACCAATACTACGCCGATAAAAATAAGTGGAAATGCGAGCTTTTTTCTTGCACTCCTTCTGAGATGGGCGGATTTAAAGAATATATTGTGGTTATCTCCGGCCATAATGTTTTCCGCTTCCTTCAGTATGAAGCGGGCACCCACCGTGTGCAAAGGGTTCCAAAAACAGAGGCCCAAGGCAGAATTCATACTTCAGCGATAACTATTGCAGTGCTTCTTGAGCCTGATGAAGAAGAAAAAATTGTCATTGATGAAAAAGATTTAAAGATCGATACCTATAGAGCTTCTGGCGCAGGGGGTCAGCACGTTAACGTGACAGACTCAGCTGTTAGAATCACTCACTTGCCGTCTGGTGTTGTTGTGACTTGCCAAGACGAGAGAAGCCAGCATAAAAATAAAGATAAAGCGATGCGCCTTCTTTCTGCAAAACTTGCTCAAGATAAAATAGAAAAGCAGAATAAAGAGATTGCAAGCCTCCGCTTATCCCAAGTGGGATCAGGCGATCGCTCAGAGCGCATTCGTACCTATAATTTCCCTCAAAACAGAGTAACCGACCACCGTATCGATCTGACTTTATATAAGCTGGACCGCGTAATGGAAGGAGATTTAGACGATCTTACTCAAGCTCTTGTGGCATTCTTTTATAAGGAAAAATTCGAAGAATGAAGATTCTTAGTGAAGTTCTTAAGCTTTCAGCAAAATATTTAGAAGATCATAAGATTTCTAGAGCTAGGCGCGATGCCGAAGATTTGCTTGCGTTTGTATTAAATATTAAACGGATCGATCTTTACATGCAGTTTGATCGTCCTTTAGATGAAAAAGAGCTAGATGCTTATAGACCGCTTTTAAAACGCAAAGCACAAGGCGAGCCTGTAGAATACATTTTGGGGAAAGTCGATTTTTATCATTGCGTATTGCATGTGACTCCGGATGTCTTAATCCCTCGCCAAGAGACAGAAATTCTTCTAGATAAAATTTGTAAAACACCAGATTTAGGAAAAGTTATTTGGGATGTTTGCTGCGGGCCTGGAACTTTGGGGATTGCCTTAAAAAAAGCAAGACCCGAGCTTGATGTGACCCTTTCTGATATCAGTCCAAAGGCTCTTGCTCTTGCGCAAAAAAATGCAGTCTTAAACCAGGTAGAAGTGAATTTTCTAGAGGGCGACTTGCTTTTTCCTTTTAAAGGCCAAAAGGCAGATGTGATTATTTGCAACCCTCCCTATGTGAGTGAGGCTGAATACGAGGAGTTAGAAAACGAAGTAAAAAAAGAGCCTCGCTTAGCCCTTGTCGCAGAAAATGAAGGGTATGCGTTTTATGAGCGCTTAAGTAAAGAGCTTCCTTCTTACTTAAATAAGGGGGGTAAAGCTTTTTTTGAGATTGGTTTTGCTCAGGGGGAACGTATTAAATCTTTATTTAATTCTGAGATATATAAGAAAAAATGGGTAGAAAAAGACTTTGCAGGCCATGATCGTTTCTTTTTTCTTGAAATGGAATAAAGATCTCCTCTATCCTATTGTCTCTATAAATATAGAGTAAGCACATGTTTGGCTCATTAACAGAAAAATTCCAGAATCTTTTTTCCTCTTTAGCGAGTAAAAAAAAGTTTACAGAAGAGAATATTGCCGATGCTGTAAGGGATGTTCGTCTTGCCCTTTTAGATGCTGATGTGAACTACACTGTTGCATCTCAGTTTATTAAGAGAGTGAAGGAAAAAGCTGTAGGAGAAGACGTTTTAAAAGCGGTAACCCCTCATGAACAATTCATTAAAATTGTGCATGATGAGTTAGTAGCTCTTATGGGATCTGAGGAAAATCCTCTTAATGTGAATGGCTATCCTGCTGTGATTATGCTTTGCGGCCTTCAGGGCTCGGGTAAAACAACGCAGTGTGCCAAGCTTAGCTACTATTTAAAAAGAAAAGAGGCAAATAAACGGATTTTAATTGCTGCTTGCGATTTAGCAAGACCCGCTGCTGTAGAGCAAATTAAGACGCTTGGAAGCTCTATTGAAGTGCCTGTTTTCTTTATTGAGGGAGAAAAAAATCCGGTTGTAGTTGCTAAAAAAGCGCTTGAAAAAGCAAAAGCCGAAGGCTTTGATATCTTGATTGTCGATACTGCAGGACGTTTGCATATCGATGAAGAGCTTATGGACCAGCTTAAAGAGATGAAGCAGGCTCTTAATCCTCAAGAGATTCTTTTTGTAGCGAATGCAACAACCGGGCAAGACGCTGTGAAAACAGCGCAAGAGTTTGATCAGAAAATAGGGATTTCGGGCAGTATTTTAACGATGCTCGATGGAAGTGCAAGGGCCGGGGCCGCCATTTCTATTCGAGAGATCACACAAAAGCCTTTGAAATTTGAGGGGATAGGCGAGAAGGTTGCAGATCTTCAGCTTTTTAATCCTCGCTCTATGGCAGACCGTATTTTGGGCATGGGAGATATTATAAATCTTGTGCGGAAAGCCGAAGAGCACATTGATACGAAAGAAAGAGAGAAGTTAGAAGAAAAATTTAAGAAAGCCTCATTCACCTACGACGATTATCTCAAGCAAATGGGAATGATGAAAAAAATGGGCTCTTTAAAAAGCCTTTTAAAAATGCTCCCAGGAATGCCTGATATGGGCGATCTTGATTTTTCTGAAAAAGAATTTGTACGCCTTGAAGCCATGATTTTATCGATGACGCTCCAAGAAAGACAAGAAGCTGTTGAGTTAGTTCCTTCTAGAAGACGAAGAATAGCCTTGGGCAGTGGAACAACAATAGACGATGTCAATAGAATGGTGAAAAGTTTTAAAAGGCTCAAACAGTTTGCAAAAGATATGCCAAATTTAAAGAAACAATTTTTAAAGATGAATAAATAGGAGAAATACTCATGGCGCTAAAAATTCGCTTGAGACAACAAGGACGTACAAATCGTCAAACATATCGTCTGGTTTTAACAGATGTTCGCTCACCAAGAGATGGTAAATATATTGAAATGCTCGGCTGGTACAATCCTTTTCAAGCAGAAGGAAATATTTCTGTGAATGCAGAAAGATTGCTTTATTGGCTTGGATTTGGCGCGCAACTTACAAATCAAGCTGCAGTACTTATTAAAAAGGCTGCTCCTGAAGTGCTAAAAGATTTTACAGCAAAACAAGAAGCGCACCGTGTAAAAATGGCAGGCAAAAGAAGAGCTCTTAGAAAAGCTGCTGCTCCTGCTAAGACTGAAGTTGCTCCAAAGGCTGCTAAAGCTCCAAAGGCTGCGAAGGCACCTAAGGCGTCTAAGGCTTAGCGTATATGCTCATTGATATCCTCTCTTTATTTCCTGAATATTTTCGGGGGCCTTTTGATGTTAGTATTCTAAAAAAGGCGCAAGAGAGCGGAATCATTGAAATTAATCAGGTGGATATCCGCTGTTTCAGTAAGAATAAGCACCATAAAACAGATGATCGCCCCTTTGGGGGAGGTCCCGGAATGGTGCTTATGCCGCAGCCTACAGTGGATGCCATTAGAAGTTGTAAAAGGGAAGATTCCCATGTGATTTATCTGTCGCCTCAAGGGAAAAAACTTGATGCGGCTATGTGCCAAAGGCTTGCAATCCACTCTCATTTGGTCTTAGTGTGTGGCCATTATGAGGGCTTAGATGAGAGAGTGATCGAAAAAGAGATAGATGAAGAGATTAGCATTGGAGACTATGTGCTCACTAATGGATGTCTTTCGGCTATTGTTCTTCTCGATGCTGTAGCTCGATTTATCCCTGGCGTTTTAGGAAATGAGGAAGCTGCAAAGTATGATTCATTCCAAAATGGCATATTCGATGCTCCTCATTATACGAGGCCCGTGGAATTTGAAGGAATGCAAGTTCCTGAAGTTTTAAGAAATGGAAACCATTCTCAGATTAGAGAGTGGAGACAGAACCAAGCTTTAAAAAAAACAATTAGAGTCCGCCCCGATTTAATAGAGGGCCTAAAGGAGAGAAAATGAACCAGTGTGATATCATTCAATTAATTGAGAAAAAACAGCTCAAAACAAATCTTCCTAAATTTCGCGTTGGAGATACTATCGCTGTCCATACACGCATTATAGAAGGTGAGAAAGAGCGTGTTCAAATATTTACAGGAACTGTTATTGCAAAAAAAGGATGCGGACTTTCTGAAACAGTTTCTTTATACCGCGTATCTTATGGTACAGGTATGGAAAGAGTGTTCACTATCCACAGCCCAAAAATTGCCAAAATCGAGATCACTTCAAGAGGCGATACACGCCTTGCAAAACTTTATTACATCAGAGGCGCTCTTGGTAAAGCTGCTAAAGTGAAGAAACTCCTTGGCAAAGCCGCTGTTATCGAAGCCCCAGCTCCAGAAGCGGACGCTTAATCTTAAGAGAAGAATTGAAAAGGGAGAGAATCTTTCTTTTTTCTTTCTTCTCTCTGTGCTCTCTGTGATCTCTGTGGTAAAAAATATGCTAACACGTTGAATCCAACATTTTTGCAATATTTTTTACCACAGAGATCACAGAGAGCACAGAGAGAAGAAAGATTTTTTGTTTTCGTTTTGAATCTGTGTAACTGAGATCGACAATGCGGCAAGAATCTATTTCGAGGAACCTCCTTGTTTACGAGCAAGAAGCTCGCTCTAAAGGTTTTCATTTAATAGCAGGCGTTGATGAAGCTGGCAGAGGTCCTCTTGCAGGTCCTGTTGTAGCAGCAGCTTGTATTATCCCTTATGGCGTGATTATTGAAGGAGTTGATGATAGCAAAGCTCTCAGCGCCGAAAAGCGGGAGCATCTTTACCAAAGGTTGACAGGCGATTCAAGTATTTGCTATGCTATTGGCATTATCTCCTCTGTTGTTATTGATCAAATTAATATCCTCCAAGCGACCTTTTTAGCTATGCTAGAGGCTGTAAAAGGACTTGCCAAGCAGCCAGACTATGTTCTTGTAGATGGCAATTTAACTCCCCGTTTCCCTATGCCCGCGAAAGCCATAATCGATGGCGATGCTTTATCTCAGTCTATTGGAGCAGCCTCCATTATTGCAAAAGTCACTCGGGATAAGATGATGGAAGAATACGCAGCCAAATACCCTCATTTTGGGTTTTCCAAACATAAGGGATACGGGACAAAGGGGCATTTAGCGGAAATTGCACGCCATGGGCCAACTCCCATTCATCGCTTTAGCTTTTCCCCCATTAAAAAGGGTTGACACCGAGGGGTGAATGGGTTACATTTTACCTCCAAATCGAGTACTAAATGATTAAAAGCATGACGGCCTTTGGCAGGGCTGAAAAAATAACTTCTAGTGGACGCTTTGTTTTAGAGATCCATTCTGTAAATCGCAAAACCTTAGATATTGCTCTTTATATTCCTAAAGACCTTATCCGCTTCGACATAGATCTTAGGCAAATGATTGGAGAAGTGGTTCAAAGAGGGTCTGTCACGCTTAGATTAAGCGTTACTTTAGATCAAAATTCTACCCATCTTTTTTCTACCTATAGAGAAAGGTTAAAGCCTTTAAAAGAAGGATGGAGTAAAATAGCAGAAAGCCTAGGACTTGATCCTAAAGAGGAAATTAATTTACCTTTTCTTTTAAGGCAGTTAGAAGCCACAGCTTCTCCTGATCTCTATCCTGATGACGAGGAGATAAAAACTATTTTAAAAGAGCTTGCTACCGAAGCTTTATCTTTATTTAGCGAGAGAAGAAAGCAAGAGGGCCAAAGTCTTTTAGAGGATATGGAAGCAAGGCTTAAGGCTATAGAAAAAGATGTCCTTAAAATTAAGAATAAAGCCCAAGATGCAGTAAAAAAATATAGAGAAAAACTTTTAGAAAGAATTAAAGAAGTAAGTACTGGAGAAGAGTGCGATGAGCGCATTTTAAGGGAAGTTGCCCTTTATGCGGAAAAAGTGGATATTACAGAAGAGATCATTAGACTAGAAACCCACTTAAAGCAATTTTCTAAAGAACTCCACACTTCTCAAAAAAGCATAGGGCGTACCTTGGATTTTATGATCCAGGAGATGCATAGAGAAATCAATACAATCGCTTCAAAATCAGCTGACATCGAAATTTCTTCTCTTACTATAACGATTAAAAGTGAATTAGAAAAAATTAGAGAACAAGTACAAAATATTGAGTGATGCATTTTTATGGCTTTAAAGCTCCTTAACGGTTTAGAAAAAGGCTTACTTTTTGTAATAAGTGCTCCTGCAGGTACGGGCAAAACAACGCTTGTAAGAATGCTAACTAAAGAGTTTAGCTGCGTTGTAGAAAGCATTTCTTGCACAACGCGTCCTATCCGTTCTAATGAAGTCGCGGATAAAGATTACCATTTCCTCTCTTTAGAAACGTTTCAGAATAAAATAAAAGCAGGCGATTTTTTAGAGTATGCCGAAGTGTTTGGTAACTACTACGGAACCTCCAAAGAATATGTAGAGAAGCAAAGAGCAAGTGGTAAGCATGTTGTATTAGTGATTGATACCCAAGGCGCCATGCAGCTAAAAGGAAAAATTCCGGCAGTGTTTGTATTCATCAGCCCTCCTTCCTTAGACGAATTAAAGGTAAGGCTGATGAAAAGAAAAACAGAGAGTATAGAAGTGATTGAAGAGAGGCTTTCTTGGGCTAAAAAAGAGCTTGAGATGGTTTCTTCTTATGATTATCACATTGTGAATGATCATTTAAATATGGCTTATGAAATACTTAGAAGTATTATCATCGCAGAAGAACATCATGTGCGCAATTAAGAGGAGAAAATATGGGCAGAATGAAAGAAAACTTAACAAACGAGAAGTTGAAAGGGCTTTTTAACAGCAATTTTGACCTTGCTAACTATGCAATTAGCATTGCAACGCGAGATATCAGATTAGGCAAAGAAGTGAATGCCGATAATATTTTAGAAGAAATTGTAAGAAATCCTAAAGCAGCGATAGACCAAGCCAAAGACGAAGAAGACTTTGAATAAAAAGAAAATTCTTATTACATCTGCCCTGCCTTATGCCAATGGACCGCTTCATTTTGGTCACATTGCGGGGGCTTATTTGCCAGCTGATTGCTATGCAAGATTTCAGCGTTTAAAAGGGCATGATGTACTCTATATTTGCGGATCCGATGAACATGGGGTTGCCATCACTCTAAGCGCTGATATAGCAAAAAGAGCGCCTAAAGAGCATGTGGATATTTTTCATGCCCAGATAAAAGGTTTTTTTGAGCAGTTGAATTTTCATTTCGATCATTATTCGAGAACAACATGGGAAGGTCATGTTGCCACCACGCAAGAATTCTTTAAAGATCTTTTAGAAAACGGCTATATAGAAGAAAGAGTCACAGAGCAGCTTTTTTCAGAGCAAGATAAACGGTTTTTAGCCGATCGCTATGTTGTAGGTACTTGCCCTAAATGTCACTTCCCCCAAGCAAGAGGGGATGAGTGCGGCAAATGCGGCGCTAGTTTCGAAGCAACCGATTTGCTCTCTCCCAGATCAAAACTAACAAGTGCCCCCTTAGTTTTAAAGCCTACTAAGCACTGGTTTTTACGCTTTGACCTCTTTAAAGATAAATTAAAAGAGTGGATCGATAAAAAAGAGTGGAAGGCAAACGTTTTAAATTTTGCGAAAAGTTATATCGATGATCTGCGCCCGCGCGCAATCACCCGCGATTCTGATTGGGGAATCCCGGTTCCGCTTGAATCTGCCAAAGGAAAAGTCTTTTATGTCTGGTTTGATGCTCCTATAGGCTACATTTCAGCCACAAGAGAATGGGCAGAAAAAAAAGGCACACCAGATGCCTGGAAAGATTACTGGTGTGATGACCAAACAAAATATGTCCAATTCATAGGAAAAGACAATATTCCTTTCCACGCCGTCTTTTTCCCTGCAATGATTATGGGCCAAAATCAGCCTTATAAACTTGTTGATGAGCTTCCTGCAAACGAATTCTATAATCTAGAAGGCAGACAGTTTAGCAAGTCAGAAGGATGGTACATCGATCTAGAGAAGTTCTTTAAGAAGTTTAGCGTCGATCAAGCGCGCTATGCAATAGCTGCAAATGCCCCCGAATCACAAGACGCTGAATTTACCTGGAAAGACTTCCAGATGCGCTGCAATAGCGAGCTTTTAGGCAAGCTTGGCAATTTAGTAAACCGCGTTCTTGTTTTTGCTTCTCAGCACTGCCAAGCCAAAATTCCAGGCGATTTTAAACTCGATGATCAAGATGCTGCGTTTCTCTTAGAAATCAAACAAGTGGTTCAAGAAATTGAAAAAGCTTTTGAAGGCTTCCATTTAAGAAAAGCCTGCCAGCTCATTATGGAGCTTGCCCAGTGTGGAAATGTGTACTTCAATGCCAAAAAACCATGGGCTTTAGCTAAAAATCCCGAGACCTTGGCTCAAATGCGCGCAGCTGTTTTTTGCTGCCTTGAGTGCATTAAGTGTCTTGCCATTGTAAGCTCACCTGTAATCCCTGAAACTGCCCAAAAAATGTGGCATCTTCTTGGATATAAAACACAATTAATAAACGGTACCTGGGATGATCTGATTTCCACCCCCCTAGATTCCCATCAGAATCTACCCCCTCCAGCCATTCTTTTTTCTAAAATAGAGGACGAAATGATAGAACAAGAAATGAAAGACCTAAATAAACTAGCAGAAGAGAAAAATGCTCCGGCAGTCGTTTTAAAAGAGCAAATCTCTATAGACGACGCTAAAAAGCTAGACCTTCGCGTTGCTGAAATCTTAAGCGCTGAAAGAGTGCCCAAAAGCAAAAAACTCCTAAAGCTTTCTATGGACCTAGGTTTTGAGAAAAGAACCGTCGTAGCAGGAATAGGCGATAAAATCGAAGCCCTTGAAACCCTCATCGGCAAGCGCGTCATCATCGTCGCCAACCTAAAACCCGCAACCCTTATGGGGATCGAAAGCCAAGGCATGCTCCTAGCAACGGAAAGCGACGGTAAAATCATTCTTCCCGACCTAAGCGCCGCTGCCCTCGGCTCCTCCGTTAGCTAATAATTCAGTAGTTTCACTAGTATAAGGCTTTGTTATTATGAATTTATTGTTTCGAAATATTGTTGCTTGTTGTTTATTTATATTTTTAGTTCAGGTTCCTACTAAGCTTTTGGGACTTGAGATGAAATATTGCTCTATTAGAGATACAGTAAAACATGAAGCCAATCAGAAGCTTCTAGAAGCTGTTTTAGAGAAGGAACTTGCTAATCTAGATTCCAGCATGACTCTTGCTGATCAAGCTAATTATCTAAGCACAAGAATTACAAAGATTGCGAGCACCCTATTAAAGCAAGGATTTTTAGCCGACGCTTATGAGATACCAAAATCTGATCGGAACTCGATCCTATCTTTTAATTGCTTTGCTTTGTGGGAAGGAGAAAGAAATACAAAGGGACCAATCCCTCTTACTTTTTTCGTTTATATTTGGCCATCAGAAAAAGTAGCATTAAAACATAATTCTTCTAACCCTCTTAATTGCCACTATGCTTCCACTATTCATAGCCATCCCATACCCTGTTCTTTCGCTGTGTTGCAAGGAGCTCTTATTCAAAAAAATTACGAATGTATTGGATCAGATCAGGTGGCTAAAAGTGTTCGCCTTATCGAGGAAGAAATATTTCGAAAGGGAGAAGGGCATGTCGATAATTTGACAAAACCATGTATCCATCAATTATATAACAAGGAGCTCGGTTCAAAAATTTGCTTATCACTACACGCCTATGGATTATCATCGGAAGAAAAAGTTATGACATGTTTTACAGAAACTCTCTCTGATTGTACATACAATCATGTAATTTTTAAATAAAGAGGCAATATGACTATATCAACTTGGTTACTTGGGGCTAAGATAGCTCTCATAGCAGCAACGGGCGTTGAACAAATGGAGTTGGAAGGACCAAAAAAGAGCTTGGAAGAAGCGGGAGCGATCGTTTTTATTGTTTCTCCTGAAGAAGGTAAAATTCGCGGGTGGGATTGTTATGCTTTGCAACCAAGAGATGAATTCAATGTAGATGTACTTTTAAAAAATGCCTCCGCAGAAGATTTTGATGCTCTTGTCATTCCGGGAGGTATGTTTATAGACGACATACGACTTGCTGAGAATGCGAGTGCCTTTGTTTTAGGTTTTAAGGATAAACCGATAGCTTCTATATGCCATGGCCAGCAGTTACTTATCGACCCAGGATTTTTAAAAGACAAAACTGTTACATCTTATCCAGGGATTGCAATTGATATTGTTAATGCAGGCGGACATTGGGTTGATCAAGAAGTTGTGCGTGACGGACTTTTGTTAACAGGCCGAAAGCGCTCTGATACAGAGGCTTTTGATAAAGCGTTAGTTGAGTTCTTGAAAGAGCACAAGGACAAAAATCCATTATAAAAAAACTAAGCTAAGGAGAGTTATAAGAAACAAAAGTACGAGCAAACTCTTTGTCCCATTAGGGACAGCGGTACGTAGCCAGGGCGTGACGAAGGAACCCCTGGAAAACGTGAACAACAAAATCGCACTCCATCGGAGTGCAGGATAGCAAAAAGAACCTAAAAATCTTGTTTTCTAAGTCCAAGATTCCAGCACTCCTAAGGAGTGCATTTTTAGATTCATTTTATCCAGGGGTTCCTTCGTCACCCCTGGCTACGTACCACTGTCCCTAATGGGACAAAGAGTTTGCTCAACCTTGGCGTTGATTCAGAAAAAAACATAAAAATCTGTCCGACCTTCTTAACTTTCCTTGATCTTTACCATTTTCCCTTGCGTGGTTAGCCAATGGAAAAAAGCCAAGAAGATAAGATCATCTCCGCATTTCTAAATTGAAAGAATTCGTAGATCTAGTATCGTTATCCAAAACGCGCGTATTTTAAGGAAAACGATCATGAAACTATCCCCCTTCTTCACAACAATGGCATTTTTGGTTTTGACCAAAATCGCTGTCTGCCAGTCCAATACATTTGATCCAAACCGAATTATCGAATTCACGAATGCCTTTATTTTAGAGGAGGCAGCAATTATACAGACCGCGTTTAATAAACCTGTCGTGGAATTTCATGAGGCGATTGTGATTGGAGCGGGCATATCCGGCCTTCAGGCAGCAACGGTTTTAAAAAATGGAAATGTTGATGTGAAAATTTTAGAAGCTAGACCTAGAATCGGCGGCAGAATTGTTACCGCAACTATGGATGGCGCCTATGCTGATTTAGGTGCTTCTTGGCTGCATAATACTCCGGCTAATCCATTAGCATTTTTGGCAAATAATTTAGGTATTCCCTTGATACCAACGCCTGTTACGCCAACCGATTATGCTATATTTAATAATGGAACTAAAGTTAGTCAGACTGATATAAACACTCTATTTTTTTATTCACCAGATCTAACTACCTCATTAGTGAATCGCCAATATGTTAGTTGTGGATCGCTTGAAAATGCAATTAATTGTTTTGTACTAAATACAATACCATCACCGTTGATTCCTTACGCAATGTATTCTTATAATTTTGATCTCGCTGCTTGGTTTGCTGCCAACACAAATGGTATTTCGGCAACTGTTGCCCCAAGCTATCTTCCTTTGCACCATGATGCTTTGCCTTCCATTGGATATACCAATTTTATTGATGAAATTTTCGATGTTAATTCATTGGATATTAGATTGAACTCTGTAGTAGATAAAATTGATTATACTAAAGATTATGTTATTATTAATACAAAGGATGGTAGGACATTTGTCACAAAGTATTTAGTTATTACAGTGCCGATTGGAGTTTTAAAAGAAAATTCGATTCAATTTGTTCCAAGTTTGCCGACAAATATTCAGACTGCAATACAAAACATGGGAAATGGATTAATGAACAAAGTATATATGCAGTTTGATCAAATTTTTTGGGACAATAGTTTAGCATTTAGTTTGCTTTACACAGCAAATCCATTAGTTAATTATTATATGATATTTAATTTTGGTAGGTATGTGAATAAACCGATTTTACTTACATTTTCTATTGGAGAATTTGCTGCGTTATTAGAAAAAATGTCAGACAGTGAAATCATAGATAGCGTAATGAATCAAATCCGTTTAATTTATCCGACAGCCCCAGATCCTATAGAGACAATTATTACAAGATGGGGGCAAGATGAATTTTCTAAGGGTGCCTATTCCTATCCTTCCCTTAATACGACTTTTCAAGATTATACCAATTTAATGACGCCCGTGCAAAATAGATTGTTTTTCGCAGGAGAGGCTGTGAATATAAATATAAATGGTTCAGCAGATGCAGCTTATATATCTGGAGAAAATGCAGCAACGCAAATTTTAAACATTATTCATTCGCGCTAAAACCAGTTGCATAAAAAAGGAGGCTCCTCTCTTATTTTATGTGGGGTTAAGGTCGGGGAGTTTTTCTTTTTTCTCTTTTTGAGCGGGTAAGGTAGGGGGTGTTATTGGCTTTTTGGGAGCTGCAGTCTCTTTTTTTTCTGGTTTTGGAGTGGGGGCTTCGCTTAAGTTAGCCATTTTTCTTTGTAAGGAGAATATCCAAAGAAGGGTAGCTATTAGAAAACATGCCAGAATCCCAATGATATAATAGAGTAAGAGAGAAGAGCGAGGAGAGGAGAGGGGCGTTTCTATAGCAGGAATTGGCGCTGTTTGCTGAGGAGGTGTTGCTCTAGCTTCTAGTGCGGGCAAAATTTGAAGTGCGTGCGCAGGAAGAGTAGCGGTTCTTTTTTCTTTTTTAACAGTGTCCCACCAGCTGATGGAAATTTCAGGCAATATGCACGTGCCATCCTTTTGGGGGATAATCGTATATTGATTTTTACGCGTGCTTTCAATGACACCTTCTAAAACTTTTTCTTGATCTTCTGGCTTATCGGCATAAACTTTAAAGGCTGAGCTTTGTTCTTCTAAATGGGGAAGCTGGCTGGCTTTTAATCCTTCTGCTTTAATGAGGATAGTGCGGGAAAAAGGCTCTCCTACGCGTAGCGTTTGATTGTCTCTCCACTCTTCTTCCAAAGTAAGGGCTTTTGCTGGCAGCCAGGGTGATACTTCCGGGATTGCGGGCTGTATGTCGATCTCAATCTCTTTTGTCATTAAAGTAAAAGGTTTTAGCTCATTGAAACCTTGCATCATAAAAAAGAGATTATTGTGCTCTTGTCCCTTTCTTCTTTGTGGTATTGCTCCTTGAATAGCTATAGGAGAAATTGTTAGAGATCCTGCTTTTAAAGGAGTGATAAGGTAAGAAAATTCAACAACATTAAGCAATATTCCATCGATGACCTTCTCTTCTAATTTGGGCTCCTCTAGAAGCTCTACAATAGCGTCTTCCACCTGGATTTTTTGTGTTTGGACATTATAAAGCGGCAATTTAGAGCTAAGATACGCTCTATAGGTAAAAGGTTCATTTTTGTAGGGAGAAAGGTTGCTAACACTAGCACTAAATTCGGCTGCAAGGGCAGCAGAAATGATGCTTACAAATAATGTGGATAAGGGAATAAAAAAAGATTTTTTTACCATGGGTCAACATCCTCTTTGGTACCATTTTTCTTAGATTCGAGATAGAATTTTTTCTTTAAGAATGACTTGGGGGTATTTTTAATCTGATTAAGCCAAAGATCGGCATCTAGATCTTCCTCTGAACGAGGCGGCAGCTTTTCTTTTTCTTGCTGAGGAGGAGGCCTCTCTTCTTCGGGCTCTTTTGTTTCCTCTTCATTTTTGGGCGATTCTTTTTCTTGAGTATCGTCTGCCTTTTTTTCTTCTTCCGATTGCTTTTCTGTATCTTGCTTTTGAGGGCCGCCCTCGTTTTGCCCTTTTTGCTGCTTTTGATCTTTGAGGATGCTTTTGATTAGTTGGCAATTGTCTTCAGCTTCCATATGATCTGGCCATTTTTCGAGTACATCTTCGTAAGCTTTAATAGCCTCTTGGAGCTTATTTTGTTTTGCAAGAGCATTACCCAAATTGTAAGCTGCGCTAGAAGCAACTTCTTTTCGCTTTGATTGCCTGAACATCTCTTCAGCAGCTTTATAATCGCCCATGCGATAGTAGGCAACTCCCTTTCTATAAGGATCTTGGAAGGCATCACTAGCGGCCTCGTAATCTTCTCTTTCGTACGCCTGATTAGCTTTTTGTTCTCTATTGTAGAAATAGCTTGGAAGAGATGCTTCTGCAGAAGTAGGGAGGAGGAAAAGAAGGAGGGAGAAAATGTATCCTCTTCGATACCAAAAAAGAAAGAAAGGAATTGCAGGCAGAAGAAACAGATAAAAGTGCTCTTGCCAGAAACGCTGCTTTTTATGCGTCTTTTCTTGGAGCTCGCTCTTTTTTTCTAGATCTTCAAAGATAAGCGCTATCTGCTCTCCATGCCCTGCATCAAAATAACGCCCTTGTCCAATGCTGCTGATTTCTGAGAACTTCTCTTTTTCTAACTTCGATACGATCGGAATTTCGTTTTTTTTGATTTTTAGAGGAGCGCCTTCCAAGGTACCAACGCCTATGGTATAAAGAATGATTCCTTTTTCTCCTAGGCTTTTAGCTCTCTGGATAGCGCTTGGATCATCAAAGCCTCCATCGCTAATCACGACAATTGCGTCATTATTGCCCGCCTCATTTTCTAGCATTTTTTCTGCCATCTGAAGAGCAGGTGTTAGCTTACTTCCTTGGACATAGATAAGATCGGTATCTAAAGAAGGAAGAAGATGACGAATCGTTTCTTTATCTTCTGTCATGGGTACAATCATATGAGGATCTGCAGCAAAAGCGATAAGCCCGATTTTAACTCCTTTGGACATGTTAAGAAGGTCCTCGATTTTTTGCTTGGCCCTCCCTAATCTTGAAGGGCTAATATCTTTAGCATTCATCGATTCAGAAAGATCGAGGAGAATTACCAAATTTTGATCGCGTGTAAAAGTGGGGCTTTCGCGAAAATCAAAGCGGGGGCCAGCTATTGCAATGACAAGGCAGCTCCAGACAAGCGACCAGAGTAGCAAGTGAATCCCCACTTTTTTTTTCTTGGCTTCGCCTCCTATAAGAAGATAGGGAAGTAGATGTTTATCGATAAACTTTTCTAGCTGATGGGCGCTTTTTTGTCTCTGATAATAAAGAAAAAAAAGTCCGGCGATTAGGGGAATGACAAGCAGCATCCAAAGCCAAAGAGGATGGGCAAAATGGAAGTGACTAAAATCCATAGCGCTCTCTCCTATTTAATAACTGAATCAGGGTAAGAAGTAGCAAGACAAGTAAAGAAAGGCTTAAAGGGTATTGATAAAGCGGCTCGCGAATAAGAAATAGCGTTTCATTCGCCTCGCTCTTTTCAAGCTCACCAATTTTAGCATAAATGTAGCTGAGCATTTTGGGGTTTGTTGCCGAAAAATATTTTCCTCCGGTTTCTTTAGCTATCTCTTTTAATAATTCTTCATCCATAGGCACCTCGGCCATGCCGTAGCCTCCAAGCTGATTAGGAAAAGGAACTAAGCCCTTTTTGCCTATGCCAATAGTGTAGATGCGTATGCCGTATTGCTTAGCTAGCTTGGCAGCTTTCAAAGGAGGAATGCTGCTTGCGTTATCTTCCCCATCGGTTAATAGGATAAGCACGCGCGAACCTGTTGGCCTTTCTCTGAGCGTTCGCACTCCTAATCCAATAGCATCTCCAATGGCAGTTGCAAGGCCTGCCATTCCTGGAGTAGCATCATTTAGCATGCTGCAGACAGAAGCTGTATCTAAGGTGAGAGGCACATTTAAATAGGCATTTTGCCCAAAAAGAATTAGACCTAGCCGATCTCCTTGCCGCCCTTTAATGAAATTACTAATCACTTCTTTAGTGACATCTAAACGGCTTACTGCTTTCGCAGGGGTTGAAAAATCGAGCGCTTGCATAGAGCCAGAAATGTCAACGGCTAGCATAAGATCATATCCTTTATTTTTGGTTTGCTTAAATTGATCCACATTTTCAGGCTGCATAAGAGCCATGATAAGCAATATCCAAGATAGGGAGAGAAGACCGAAGAAGGTGAAATTGCTTCTTTTCTTGGCTGCTAGCGGATTTGGAAAGATATTTTTCAACCTATCTACTGCAGGAAAGTGGATCTCTGCTGTTTTATCTTTTTCTTTTGGCAAGGTAGGTAGCAGGAAGCGAAGAATGAAGGGCAAGGGAAGAAGGAGTAAAAACCAAGGAGAATGAAAATGGAACATATTAATTCACCCAACATCTAGCAGCTTTTATTAAAACTTTAATCTCTTCAAGCGATAAATCTTTATGGAGAGGGGCGTAAGGGATTTCTATGAGCAGCTTTCCTTTTTCAGTCCAATCAAATTGCTTGGGGTCGTGTGCTTCTAGCCACTTTAACCAGTCACTACCCACAAGCCCTGCGCATTCTTTGCGAGGAAAGCGCTTTATTGCAATACGGCGTAAGTACTCCGATAAAAAGGCGATTGTCTCAAAAGAAGTGGAAGAAGATAAATTTTTTTCTAGATGATCTAATTTCTTAAATGTATCTTTTTTCCAACTTCTTAAATAGTCCAAGCGTTTTTTAAGGAAAAAGATCCCGACTGCAAAACCAAGGATTAAGATCCACCAGCCACTCGATAAAGGCCAAGCGCTAATGCTATCTAATCCTTCAATATCGTGTAATTGTTCTAAAGGAGGCATTTTTTCCTCTTGGCTTCGCGATGAATATCTGATTCTGTAGAAAGTTCTATTAAAGGGATTTTAAAACGCTTAGTAAGAGCGTTAAGCATTTTACGGTTTTCCTCCCACTTAGCAGCATAAGTTTTAAGCCCTTTAATGCTGTTTGTGTTGACATACACCTTCTCTTTATCCTGCGAAGAAAAGCCGATAACGCCTGCAGCAGTAAGGGCTTGATCGGCTTTGTCATTAATGGAAATAAAGATGACCTCGCAGCTTTTGTTGAGATGGCTTAACCCCAAGTACTCCTCCGAAAGATCCATAAAGTCGCTAATCACATAGATTAATGACCCTGGGCGGGCGACTTTGCAAAGATGCTTTAGAGGGGTTTCTAAAGAGACCTGATGCTGCTCTATAGGAGGCTCAGTAAGTATTTTAAGCATCATAGAAAGCCCTTGGCGTGTATGCTTAGGGGAAAAATAATGCAGACCTCCTGGCACATCGCCAAAAAAACAAGCGCTAATGCGCTCTTGATGGGCAAGAGCTTTCCATCCAAGAAGAGAGCTCAAGCGGGCAGCTTGGATCGATTTAAACGTATTTCTTGTGCCAAAGCGCATGGTAGCGTTCATGTCTACACAGATGATTATGTGCCGCTCTTTTTCTTCTTTAAAAAGTTTTAAATGGGGAGCGCCTGTGCGCGCAGTCACTTTCCAGTCGATATTGCGGATATCATCTCCTGGAACATATTCACGCACGGCATCAAAGTCTAAGCCCTGTCCACGAAAAGGGGAGTGGTAATTGCCACTCGCTTTGGAGCTGGCCTTGCGGCGTGCAAGCTGCATCTTGCCTGGTTTACATTCTTTATAAGAAAGGAGGTCGTTAAAATCGGGATAAAGCATATGCACCCAGGTTTAAGGAATAGCCACTACATCTAATAGCTTGCGGATGATTACATTCCGCGAAATTCCGTCCGCCTCCGCTTCGAAGGAGGGATAAATGCGGTGTCTTAAAATGGGAAAGGCTACCTCGTGAATATGCGTTGGAGTGACATATTCATCTCCTCTTAGCCAGGCAAGGGCTTTAGCGCACCTTATAAGAGCGATAGTTGCCCTTGGAGAAACTCCATGAGCAATCCATTTAGCGAGTTCAGGGTCATATTTTTCCGGTGTGCGCGTTGCAGAAGAAAGAGAGACAGCGTATTTTTTTAAGTTTTCTGAGATATGATGATTTGATGCGGCCTTTCGAGCGGCAAGAACCTCTTCTATGGATGTGAGAGGTAAAGGGGCTTTTTGCGGATGCTGCCCTCGTTTCTCATCAAGCTCAATAATCAAGAGTTCTTCTTCATGGCTCGGATAGCTCACTTCTAGATGCATCATAAATCTATCGAGCTGCGCCTCAGGTAAATTATAAGTCCCTTCCTGTTCGATGGGGTTTTGTGTAGCGATGACCATATAAAGCTCAGGAAGAGGGTAGCTTTTGTGCCCTACAGTCACTTGCTTTTCTTCCATAGCTTCAAGGAGCGCCGATTGTACTTTTGCAGGCGCACGGTTAATTTCGTCCGCAAGCAGGATATTGTTAAAAAGAGGACCTTTACGGAAAACAAAATCGCTTTTCTCGTGGATATACATTTCAGTTCCGATAAGATCAGAAGGCAGCAGATCTGGGGTAAATTGAATGCGGTGAAAGTCTCCAAGAATAGCCTCAGCAATTGCTTTAGCAGAGCGCGTTTTAGCAAGTCCTGGCATGCCCTCAAGAAGCGCATGTCCATCTGTTAATAAACAAACTAGCATCTGCTCAATGATTCGATGTTGTCCGATGATTTGACTTTGAATAGATTTTAAAAGATTTGGCAGGGGATGATGCCCTCTTTTTTCTATCTTTTCTTCTTGTGTTTCAAGAAAGCTCATAGTTTACCTCTCTTTCTAATGGAACCCGCATTATATAGTGAGTTAAATTTTATACACAATTCCTTATGGACTAGAGATCAACAAATATTTTTTGTAGAAACTAAGTCCGCATTGCAAAATTTCTTCTTTTGAGGCTGTTCGAAAGTTAACAAACGGCTCTTTTTCGGAATGCTCATCAGCGCTTTTGATGGGAGTCCATGCAAGCTTTTGATCAATAAGAGCCTCTTGTTCTTTTTTAGGAACTTCTGCGCAAAGAAAGTAAATGCTTGCCATGAAAAGGTAGTATTTTGATTTAGCTATGCTTAGTTGTTGCCACTCAGCTTCTGTAGGAGCCTTTTCAAGATACGTTTCCAGAAATACCTGTTCTTGCTTAAGGGAAAAATTGTTTGTTAAAGAGATGTAGCATAAATCAGTGAATGGATCATCGAAGGTTGCAAGTGCCCAGTCGATAAGGGAGATTGTATGGTCCTTAACAATGATGTTGCCTGGGTGGAGATCTGTATGGCTAGGAACCAACGCTTTAGGTTTTTGTAGAAGTAGCCTTTCTATTTGAGCCCCAAAGGAGGAAGGGAAGGCTAAATCTTTTTTTTGCCCCTCTTTGAAGTTACCGCTTATGCGCTCCATTAATGTGCTAGCTTGAGTTGGATAAGTTCCTGAAAAATTGTGCAGTTTACGTATAGTATTTCCAAGAAGACGAATAAAATCGTCACTTTTTATATCTTCAGATGAAAGCAAGTGGCCATCAACAAAAGGCATAACCATATACTGCGCATCAGGATCTGCGCAAATAATCTCTGGGGCAATTCCTAATGCAGCACCGGCTTTATGAGCTGTTAGTTCGTCTTGAAAGGACATTCTTTGACTTGCATGGGTATAGCGAAGTACGTATTTTTTGTTATCCTGAAAAAATGCATAGATAGGAGCTGTAGAACAGCCGCCTTTTAGAGGCTCAAGCGTTAACGAGTCTATGTTAAAAAAAGGAGCGCAGTAAGCACTTCTAAGAGCAGGTTCGTTTGCAGAAGCTATTAAAGGAAGAAGCGTTAGAGTTAATAAGATAAGATGTTTTTTTAGCATGTTTGTTGTCATTTTTTCTCTTTAGAATAACTTATTGCCATTAGGAACAAAAGTCTGTAAATTCAATAGTTTCTTGTTCCATATATTTTTTTTTAATCTGTGTTTTAGAGAAAACAATTTTACTAGAAAAAAGCTATTTTTGTTATCAAAATTCCATTTCTTTTCAAAAAACGAGAAAGGGCTTTATGGATACTAAATATTAGAGATCACTCAAGGCCAAGTAGTAAACGTCCACAAATGATTTTTTTATTTTTGCAAAAAATGTGAGAATTTCTTAAGATAGGGATATAAGTGGGTCGGGACTACCCTACCGGCGTCTGAGCCTCAAGGACTACCTTGGGGCCTTTCGCTTTTATAGGAAAGACAAAAGATTCGTCTAGAATCCCTTGATATAATTTTTTTTCCAATATTGCAAAAGCTCGATTTGGTTGGTCAGGTCTTAAAACTGAAAGACCGATAGGGCGTGCAACTATATCAGCTAATTGTAGTCCTATAGAATTTGTTTTCTTATCAGCAATAACCACTTCAAAAGGCAGCCTGAGTTGAAGTGAATTATGCCTATCGCAAACCCGTCTGAATTCTAATTCTAAAGCAAGATCTTCACATCGGCCACGTGCTTCAAAAATTACATGGGTAAGATGGTTGTGTTGATTGCGTTCTTCTAAATACTCGTATAATTTCTCCAGTCCCATTTGCATAGCGAGATGATAAACATGAGTAGGGTCTTTCCCAAATGCTTTTAAGGCGCATTTATCAATAACAATTGGGATTAAGACGACATCAATGTCATCCATTATATTAGATAACTCCTGCATCAAATTCTCGCGCTTTTGTAAGCTTAATTTGTTGAAGGCTCCTGTTTTTTTACGAATTTCTTGTTCATGTAGGACGATTGAGTCATGGCCGAATGTCAAAATTTTTAGCATATTTAAAGCCGGCATTACCTTTTGAGCATAGTGGGCTTTTTGAAATACACAGAAAGCGAGGACGAATAAAGGGTAGCGTGGGTTAATAGATTCGAGACTATGATCTCCACTTTCGTCGACGTATACGATGTAATCGCTATACTCTTTATCTATATTTTCCAAGTTGCTTTCCAGATTTTGACAAAAAATAAATAGGGTACTAATTGAACAGAAATTTTTCTACTTTTAAATTGGGAAGAACTGCTGGATAGCTTGCCTTAGGCCTGTGTGGCGGTTTTTGACTTCTTCGTTTTTGATGCACATCATGATGGCGCGTTTTGTTCCCACAAGTACTACGAGCTTTTTGCCGCGGGTGATGCCTGTGTAAAGAAGGTTTCTATATAGGAGCTTGAAGTGGCTTGTGTGCACAGGGATAATCACGCAAGGGCATTCAGAGCCTTGGTACTTATGGATAGAGACGGCGTAGGCAAGGACTAGCTCATCGATATCAGAAAAATCGTAGGAAACATACTTCTCATCAAAGACAACTTTAAGCGTGTCTTCTTCGTGGTTGATCTCGATGATTTTACCCACATCTCCGTTATACACTTCTTTCTGGTAATTGTTTTTAATCTGCATCACTTTATCGCCCATACAAAAACTTCTTCCCATGCGCACAAGAGGGTCAGGGCGGGGGTTAAGCTCTTTTTGCAGGACGAAGTTTAAGTTATCAGCGCCAATCACGCCTCGTCGCATAGGAGATAGTACCTGAATGTCATCGAACCTATGAAAGCGGAAGGCCCTTGTGAGCCTTGTTTTGACAAGCTCCACAATGGTTTGTAAAATTTCCTCAGGGGTTTCTTTAGAGATGTAGCTAAAGTCGCTCTCTTTTTGAAAGCGCAGATCGGGGAATTCCCCTTGGTTAATTAAGTGGGCGTTTGTGATGATTCTAGAGCCGGCAGCTTGTCTAAAAATTTGAGTAAGTTTTGTGGTTTTAAGCCTTTCTGAAAAGATTAAGTCTTTAAGTACACTGCCAGCTCCGACGCTTGGCAGCTGATCGATATCTCCAATAATAATGACTCTTGCATGAGAGGGGATTGCTTTAATGAGGTGGTACATGAGCTGCGTATCAATCATACTGGCTTCATCGATAATAATGAGATCGCACTCTAAAGGATTTTGCTTATTTTTCTTAAAGCCTCCTCCTTTAAAATCCATCTCAAGAAGGGCATGAATCGTTTGGGCTTTTTTGCCTGTAATTTCACTCATTCTTTTAGCAGCCCTTCCCGTTGGCGCTGCAAGAAGGATTCTAGGGGTGAGCTTTTCACTAATAGAGAGAATAGCTTTTGTAATCGTGCTTTTTCCGGTTCCAGGGCCCCCTGTAATGATATGAATTTTGCCTTGAACAGCTTCCATTACGGCTTGTTTTTGCTCAATAGCAAGCTCTAGAACAAGTTTTTTTTGCACCCAGTCAACAGCTTTTTCTACATCGATGCTCCGAATATTTGAGAGGCCATTCATAAGCCTTGAAAACTCTCTTGCAATGCCTATTTCGCAAAGATATAACGGTCTTAACCAAATAAAGTCTCGCTCTTTGACAACTTGGCCACCTTTAGTAAGGGCCTCAATTCTCTTATCAATCATTAAAGGAGGGCAGCCAAGAATCTCGGTTGCAACAGGAATTAATTCCCCGTGAGGAAAGCACACATGCCCATCGCTTGTAAGCTCCCAAAGCACATGCTCAATACCCGCATCAATTCTCACATCTGATTCAGGCGCAATCCCTAAGTTTTTAGCGATAGCATCGGCCATTTTAAACCCAATGCCATGAATCTCTTTAGCTAAAGCGAACGGGTTTTCTTTAACTTTTTCAATGCTATGCTCACCATACGTTTTAAAGATTTTTTGTGCATAGGCAGGGCTAACTCCATTAGAGCGTAAAAAAATCATTACGTCGCGGATTTGTCTTTGCTGGCCCCAGCAATCTTTAATCCTATCGACTCTTTTGGGTCCAAGACCTGCAATATCTAAAAGTCTTTCAGGGTTTTTATCGATAATAGAAAGAGTTTCAATGCCAAACGCTTTAACAATTTTTCCTGCATAGACAGCGCCAATGCCTTTAATCATCCCCGATTCTAAGTATTTTTGAATGCCCACGAGATCGGAGGGGGATTCAAGATCAAAGGCTTTTACCTCAAATTGCATCCCATGCTGGGCGTGTCTTTTCCAAAAGCCTTTGCACCGAATAGTTTCTCCCGGCTGGACAGAAGGGATAGCTCCCACAATGCAGGTGAGTTCTTCCTTCCTAGGCTCTTTAAGCCTAGCCACAGTAAACCCTGTTTCCTCACTTGAAAAAACAACGCTTTCGATGTATCCAAAAATTTCTTCCATAGGGAACCAATCTAGCAGGTATGAGAAAATCAGAAAATGAAAAAAACGGGTTGCCTTAAAATCACCCAAAAAATACAATATCTACATCACACTTTATTCCGGGTTAGCTCAGTGGTAGAGCAGTGGACTGTTAATCCATTGGTCGTAGGTTCGAATCCTACACCCGGAGATTCTTCAATTCTTCGAGCGGCGACCACGGGTTCAAGTAGCAAGTAGATCTTAGCTTGCGGCATCAGAACTTTGCTAATTAATTTAGCGCTATAATCCCATTTATGGGAGTGCCGATCATTTGTGGCGCCACTCTTTTTTATCTCTCACATTACTGTGGGAATAATGAACCATCAGAAATCTCAAGAACATTACACACAACGAGCTAAAGATAAGGACGCTTATGGAACCACCTGCTAATGAAATGGTATATCAAATCTCTGATGAAGAGCAACGCCAGATTTTACAAAATCATTTTGATCTTTTTTATGTCATTCTAGCAGAAAGTCGGCTCATTCCTAATGCTGTTTTTGAAAATAAGGGAGGTATTCAACGCTGTCTTTCCGGCATTCCTGTACCTTACAATAATGCTATTCTAGGCTGTCCAGAAGAGAAATTGTGGGATATGTGCATTAACGAACAAGTTCATTACTTTAATGATGCAAAAATGCCCTTTATTTGGTGTCTTGATGAAGAATCAAATCCTGAATTCAAAAAAAAGTTGCTCGATCATGGTTTTCAAGATGGAGGGATTTTTAGAGGTGTGCTAGGAATTCTTGATAGACCTATTCCAAATCCTGAAGTTCCTGATGGTTGTACGTTAGAGCTTGTTGAAGACGAGTCTGTTATGGATGAATTTAACGAAGTTATTTGTAATACATTTGGCATTCAAGGAGTAAGCAAAGATTTGTATAAAAAAGTATTGTGGGAGGCTACACAGCATGAGCAGCACCCTATGTTTCACTGGTTAGCGAGAAAGGAAGGTAAAGCTGTTTCCGCTGTTTCTACATTAATAGAAGGAAATGTTGTTAGTTTTTGGAATGGTGCTTCTCTTTCTGAAGTACGTCGCCAAGGTCTAAGCCTTGCTTTACGCCGTTTAGCTCTAAAAGATGCCACTTCAAAAGGTTGTCGTATTGGCGTTTCCTACTTGATGTCCGAAGGGTTAGCATTTGGCATTTGTACTAAGTTAGGATATCAAACCAAGTGGCGTTTTAATGTTTTTCTATCTCCAAAATGCACATGAATCTTCCATCCACTTGCAAGATATTTAATCTCGTAGTAACATTGTGTTTACAGAGAAGAAGAGTATTTTATGTTAAAACGCTTGATTAAACATGGTAATAGCCGTGCGATAGTAGTAGATAAAGCTATTTTAGAAGCTGCGGGAATTGCAGAAGATGCTGTTTTTCAAATTTCTGTGAATCCTAGTGGTGGATTGGTTATCCAGTCTGTCCTAGATACTAATCTTGATGAGTTTCGTGAAAAATTCAAAGAGCTCAATAAACAGCATAAAAAACTAATGCAGAATTTGGCGGATTTGTGATTCATTACATTACTTATTTCAAAATCATCCATTGTAGATGGTAATAAGCGTACAGCTTCAATGACAGCAATGGTTTTCTTTGCTTCGAATTGTAAAAAAGGCTTTACGATTTTTGATGCAGAATATCAAGAACTCATTCTGCGCGTAGCTCAGGGGATGGTAACAAAAAAAGAAATAGCTAAATTTTTTCGTAATTCTCAGCATAAAACGTGATTACAGATTCTTACTTCGTAAAGACTCTCCTTTAGGTTCATTGCCTTCACGTAGCACCTCTTGTCTCTGTGTATAAGCTGTTTATGTCTTAATTTCTTAAGCGAAAATTATTAAAGTAGGTTCTTTTAGTCTTTCTGAGGGTGATATTTTTTAAAAAATAATTCTGTTTTTAAGTCGATTTTCTTTATTAAAAATTAATATTTGAATGGTAGAATGGGTGTAATTTAATTTTTAATAGGAGAGGTCATGTCTTACGTAAACCTAGCTAAAGCTCTTGAAGCACCACTAAAAGGATATATCGCTGAAACATGTGTTCATTCAGAAGATACAAATTGTTTTAAAAAACATGTCGTAGCAAGGGTTGGTTTTCTTGCATTAACTCCTTGGTCGCTAGCCACAAGCACTGCTGATATCCTTATTGGAATAGGTGCTGGCATTGCAGTTATAGGAACAGCTGGAAAGCAAAAGGAGGCATGGGATTTTGCTATGAACCATTTAAATAGTTCTAGAAAAATTGTGGTGCGCCCTTATTTTGATCTGCTGATGGCTTTAAATCCACAAGCTAAGTTTTCGGGCTCCATAGATAATATGCCTTATGTTCAGAGACAAACAGCTACTTTGATGGGGCAAAAGGATGCTTTTATCACAGTAGAGGGCGATGGATTTATTACTCATTATGTCAGTGAAGCCTTAAAAGATGTTGCTAGAAACTGTTATAATTCTGATAACTTTCTTAAACGTCATGTTGCTTCAAGGTTGACATACTTGCTTTTGGTAATTTCATCAGTTATTACTCGATTAATGGATGGAATTATTGGTGTCATGGCTGCAATACTGTCATTTGCTACCTTTGGTAAGGTTGAATCAATTAATAATCTTGCATATCGTGGACTTCAGGCAACTGGTATTGTGCAAGATGTGTTTTATTGCACAACTAAAATCATTAATCCATGGGCTGGTACTAAAAAGGTTGTCGCATTAGCGTATTAATGCTACTCACAAGAAGGGTGTGTTTACGTGTCCTTACTATGCGAGAGGAAGACCTCTTTCGCTTTTATGGCTTTAATCCCATTTAGGGGAGTGCCGATCATTTGCGGTGCCACTCTTTTTTCTTCATCATTGTTTTCAGGTGAATTTTAAGCTGTTAATTTTGAGAGTGTTGAAAATTCTTGGAAGAGGCAATTAGATCTTCTTGATAGATCCAGCGGGCAATGGAATCGAGAGTGATGGCAGCAGCAGCAGGGTGGCCTTTCGAATCAATTCCTTGGCTCGCAAGATCAAATAGAAATGCATTGGGTAGGGTTGCCTTTATGACTGCAAATTGATATCCGGAGAACGGTTGGTCAGAGACAAAGAGAGCCTTGCAAGGTTCGGGAGAAAGTTTAAGCCAGGCGATAATGGTATCCTCTGTGTTAGGACGCTTTTCAGAAGAGCCTTCTATTTTCATCGGTACTGCAACAAAAACAACAGATAAGGCGCGCATCTCCTCAGGAAGCTCCGTTTCTTTCCAAAGAATGTGGGCTGCTTCAGATTCATTGCTGCAACGATCTGTTAACTCATCGACCCGTTTATCTAGGGGTCTATCGCCTGTGAGCCATACGATTTCATTAAAGCGCGTACCTTCGTTCCAAAGTTGTTTAAGATAATCAAGGCGCATCTGCATCCGAGACGTTGTTGCTCCAAGGATTAAGGCTTTGTCGTATGTTTGGGAGGCAGGCTTCCAGGGAGCAAATAACCCCTGATCTGTAGCCCAATTCAATACAAAAAGTCTTTGATCCGGGGAAAGTTCGGCAATCTCCCATCGTTCTTGATTGGTTTTACGCAACCAGCGTTTTTGAGTTTCACTGATAATGTCTGCATCTTGCGGGATATCTAAGGCAACGCTAAGTTGAGCAAGAGCTATTGGATCGATCTTGCGATCTTGGATAGGCGATGCAAAGGTTAAGCAGGAAAGACAGATAGCGAACAGAAAAAGCCATTTTTTCATAAAAGTCCCGGGTATAGCAAAAAAAAGTTGAACTATAAATTTGTTCGTAAAGACCGTCCTTTAGGTTCATTACCTTCACGTAGCACATCTTTCGAATGTAGAAGTTCCACAGCCTCAGCTGAATCCTTCACTTTAGAGGCACTACGTGCTAACATTTCTTCTTCAAATTCAGTTAGTACAATTTCTCTCACTCCGGTTTCTCTCCATTTAGACAAGGGAGTACATGCTATTGAAATGTTACGAGCGAGTGCCAGAGCATCTAAGAGAGCCTGATTTGCACCTTGTCCTTTAAATGGACTCATAGGGTGAGCTGCATCTCCAATCAAAGTAACTGCCCCAGCTTTTTCGAGCAATTCCGCCTTGAGTAATTCTCGGTCGTACACAGGATAACCTGAAATTTGTGCCGGCAGGGTTGCTGATAAAATTTGAGGAATGGGCTTATGCCACTGTGTTCTACGACACGCTTCTTCTTTAAGTGCCAGGGCTCCTTGTGCACTCAATGCCTTAGCTTCTTCTTCGGGCATAGGGAAACTAAGTTGCCACATTACCGAGTCTAACGAGTAGGGCATCACGTAGATTCGCTCATGGCCATTGACGGTTTGAAACACGGTGGCTGAATCGAGTAAAGAACTCTCAACACCCTTAAGCGCCTCTAAAGAACAAATACCCAGAATTACCACATAACCGAGGTAACGTAAGGGTGTAATATTCTCACCAATCAGCAAGCTGCGAAGAGCACTACGAATACCATCGGCACCCACCACCAAATCTGCCTTGGCATTCTTTATCTCTCCGTTAACTTGAAAGCTTAGGAGCGCTCTTTTATCTTCAGATTGTTTAAAACCCACTAAGCGGTGCCCCCACTGCACGGCATTATGCCCGCCCAATTGCTCAAGCAACGCTAAGCGCAAGGACTGCCTCGGGATATGCACATTTCTACGCTTTGGGAACTTTTTAATGTTTGAATGTGTCCTCATTCCCCATTCAGTAATTTCTTTTCCTTCTGTAGTATGCACCACATGACGTGTAGAATTACCCCCCTCTTTTAAAAAGAAAAGACCCAATCCTTTAATTGCGTTACTTGCTTGTTGCAAGGTAAGTCCGTAGCCCTGAGCTCGTGCATCGAAAGTGGTATCGCGCTCATACAGGGTAAATGGAATGCCACGATGCAAACAAGCTACAGCGAGCGCAACGCCTCCTATACCTGCACCAATAATTGCTACATGGGGATATTTTTCTAAATCTGCTAGGGGATGACTAGAAGCGGGAATCAAGCCGGATCCACTGCAATTATTGCATAAATATTGAGTAATCTTAGGGCGAACCGAAGCCTTTCCTTCACTCTGAGTTTTTTCATATTCCTTAATTGCTATTTGGTAGCGAAGTCTTGATTTCTTGCGGAGCTTAAAGTTCTTTTTGCCGCGTCCATAACATTTCGGACAAATAGTCCAGTAAGCCTCTTTATTTTCCACTTTTTTCAATCTCATTTAAAATAATTACTTTCTAATTATAACGGATTGGCGGCAAAGAAACGATATATATCGCTCTTTTTGTCGCTCGAGTTCGAAATCCCTTAACTATGCGTTAGATTTTACATGACATTGCTTTTTTTCTCAAAAATCTTCGCTAATTTCGAGGGAAGAAATCCAAAACTTAGGTGATTAATTTCTTGAGTCTTTGCTCTGTTGACAGAAACACCCAAGTTAAAATATATGTTTGACCTAAACTAAATCGAGCACATCTCATTATGAAAGTGAAATCTTCTTCTTGTAGAGGTCTATTTATGGGGAAAATCCGTATCGCCTTAGCGAAATCGCTTGATGAAATCGACCTTATCCAAGGCAAAGATGTTCTAGTCAGAGGATTTGCAACGGCATATGAAGAGGTTCCCCTTGTAGAGCTTAATGCCAAGTTTACATCGAGAAGCGATGTTAGGCGTTTTTATGAAGATTGCTTCGAGAGTGAATTAGAACACTATAGACAAGGCGATCTCATTTGGGTTCAGGCGTTTGAAGGAGAAAGGCTTTTAGGTTGGGCAACTTTTCAGATGGAAGAGAACAAAGAAAATGCCTTTTACATGAATCTTCTTGTGGTTGATCCGAGTGAACAAGGGCGGGGCGTAGGAAAATATTTAACATTTTCCATTTGCTCTGAAGATCTGTATCCGCAGACCCAAGAGATCAATGTGTTACTCCGCAAAATAAATGAAAGGGGGCGGAGGTTTTATGAGAAAATCGGATTTGTCGACTTTGATTACAGCCGGCAAGACGCCTTTGTAGATACCTCTCTTTTAACAGGCCTCCGCTGGACAAAAAACAGTAAGACTTAAAACTTTTTGATCTCGTGCGCTACGTTCCAAGTGACCTTTTCACAGCATTTGGCCATAGGTCCTTCTACAATAGGATAGACAGAGTACAGGTGCCCCAAGAACTTGTGACATAAACTTCCTTTAATTTAATCATTCATATATAGAGAATAAAGATTAGAGTTCAAGAGGAATCTTTGTGATATTTAGTCCTTTTAAAATCATCGATCTTACGCATTCTCTTACCCCTCTCATACCGACTTGGAATGGAGTCTCTGGATTCCAGCTTAAAAAGGATGATCAGATAATAACCTATACCAGTAGCGGCACTCACATAGATGCTCCATCCATGCAAGCGAGCTTTGGACTTTCAAAAGGAGGATCGATTGCCGATCTTTCTTTAGAATCTTTGATGGTGCCTGCCTATGTGATCGATGTTTCTACCCATGCTCATGCGCATTATCAAATTTCTATCGAAGATGTGCAAAAATATGAGAAAGCCTTTGGAGTCATTCTAGAAAATAGCCTTGTGATAGCCTATACAGGCTGGAGCCTTCATTGGCAGGATGCAAAAGCCTATCGCAATGCGGATGAGAAGGGGAATCCTCGTTTCCCTACTTTTACTCCTGAAGCTATTAGCCTTCTATTAGAAAGAAATATTGCCGGAATCGGAACTGATGCTTTTTCTCCAGATCCTATGGACTCTGATTTCCCCGCTCATAAGCTCCTCTTTGAAGCAGGGAAGTACATCATTGAGAATATGGCTAACTGTTCTCTCTTACCTCCGAAAGGTGCCTATGTGATCGCTTTGCCAATGAAACTGCTCGGCGATGAAGCCCCGGCTCGAGTTATTGGACTCATTCCAAATTAATTACATCCAAACTGGTAGAGAATTATCTACTTCGCACTCATCTTGAGTTTGTTCAATAATTGCTGTTAAAGAAAGCCTGCTGGGTGTTCTCCAGTCTACTTTAAGGAGGTCCAATCTTTTCTGGAATTCAACAGCTTGAGGGTGGACTTTTTGTGTTAATTTAGATTGCAAGATATGGCTTGGGCATAGCACGATTACGGAGCGATTCTTAAAAAGATTATAAAGGTTTTTAAGAGAGTATCTGGGGTCATCAAGAAATCTTGGTTGAAAATGTTGGACACCTGCATCAAGAAAAATTCTACTCTTTTCTGTTTGAGAGCCATTAAGCGCTTTAAGTGACTGGATCTTTGAGGGAGTTGCTGTAGAAAATCTGTCGGCCATTAGTTTGTCAAGCATTTTCATGGCTTCAACTTTTAAAGATGCAGTGCGAATTCCGAGATAAGGATCGGGTAGTTCGTTTATTTCTTTTTGGATTACCGATGCGAAAAAAACAAGCTGGAGCTCTCCATTACCATCGTATTTTTTTATCTTTTTCACTTTTTTATCTAGATAGCATTCCAATACTTCTTGAATATTTACATTATTATCCCATCCGAGAAGAGTTAAGTTTTCTTGGCTCTTAGGGGAGATCATTCTTTTTGTTAAAAAAAGATCGCTTACTTGTTTTGTAGGAGGTTTAAGCTTATCAAAGCCTTCTGCCAGGTAAATGCTAATCGGCCTAATCATTTCGTCTATTAATAAAGAATTTTTCTTATGAAATGCCTGGTCAAAATGCTCATTTGCAAGTCCGATTATTTCAGCTTCTCGTGGATCAGAAGCCATAGGAGACTGATATAGAACAATATAACTTGGTTCGGAGCTCGGATAAGGATTTTCTGCTTCATCTAAAAAAACTCTTGATACGGCCTGCCTTATAAAAAAATAGGAAGGCGGCTCTTCCCCTAAATAATCCATTATTGTTGCGCTTATAGTAAATCCTGCAGATAAAGTACTGTTAGAGTTCAAGGCGCTTAAAGGCAAAAATGACATGTATTCCTGGATGGGTGTGGGTATTTGGCTCATTGCACTCATTTTTTTACTCAAGTTAATAATTAAAAGCGTTATTATATCAAAATTCAATTAAGTTTAAAATCTAATTAATTTAGTTATTTTGTGTATATATGAATAATTTTACTAAAGAGAAAGCGCGTTGTTGCATAATCTTAGCAGAGAGAGAATAAAATCTCCCTCTCCTCTCTTTCTTCCTCTGTGGTTTCAAGTCTTCTGTGGTTTATCTTTGGCTAACACTTGAAGACGCAAAGGCTTGCATTTTTTTTACCACAGAGGGAAGAAACCACAGAGGAAGAAAAAGAGAGAGAGAAAAATTTTGTCTCTCTATGTTATTTTTTTAGGTTTGTGTGTATGCCGACTTAAGGTTTTGTCTTTAGAAAATCAGGGTGGTTTGTTATTGTTGATGATTAAAAAAGGATAAAGATATGTCTTCAACTGTTGGATCATTCCATTTTGGCAAAGATACGAGGCTGGAGCGCGCAATGAATTGGTCTCAAGAGGAAAGGGGTCAGGTTACGCGCATTTCAGGTACACCTGCTGCCGCTGATATGCTGATGTTGCCTAGCTTATTTGCTAATGTTATTGCCTTAGATGTAAAAGGACAATTCAATACTTATCATGATAAATATTCAGAGGAGACTTGCTATAGATTGCTCTGCATGAAATATCCTAACTTGACCCACCTCACACTTGGTGGTGACATGCTGGAATTGTCTTGTTTGGCCGTTGTTATTTATAACAAGTGTCCTAAATTGGAAAGTCTTTCCTTTAGTAACTTCTGTTATACTAGGCATGTTGAATTCTATCGAAAGGAGATTATTAGCCTGACTCTAACTCAAAATATTAGCGATGGAGTCTGGCTTCATAATGGTGATCTCCGTGCTGTAGCTGAAACGTGCTCCTCTTTGCAAACCTTTTGCCTTTCAATTGTTAACTGTTGCCCGCGTAGTGCTTATGAAAAGAACAATGCACCTGATCGCTGTCTTGATGAGCGCGTGCTATTTGATGACAAAGGTCTTGAAAAGCTTGCTATAGGATGCCCCCAATTAAAAAACATTTCTCTAGATGGGCTGCGTAAAATAACCATGATTGGAGTGAAAGCTCTCTTTAAATTTTGCCAACCTGAAAATGTATCTTTTACCAATTGTCCTCAAATACCTCCAAACTGGAAAGAGCAGATAATATGAGCTCAGATCTTTCACTTCACACGTCCATTGCTTCTAATCAACAAATTGTTCATAGAGTGCCTGTATCTAAAGTGATTGATACATCAGGAGGGAGAACATTTAGTGAGTCATTTGGTTCAAGTAAAAACCCGCCCGTTCTGTTATTAATGGGATCTGGCTGCCAGGGCCTTATATGGCCAAATGCATTTTGTGGAAAATTGGCAAATCGTGGTTTTTTCGTGATTCGCTTTGATCAACGTGATACTGGTCGAACCGTTTATATTGAGGATAAACAGCAACCTTACGACATAAAAGACTTGGCGCAAGATGCTTTGGCTGTTTTAGATGGCTATGGTATTCAAAAAGCTCATTGTATTGGTTTTTCGATGGGAGGAATAGTCGCTCAATTTATAGAAGGAATTGCGAGAGAAAGAGCTATGAGTCTAACGCTTATTTCTACTTCAACGACAGTCAAGCCATTCTTTAACGCCTTTGCAAAAATATTTAACGACAAAGATCTATCTCCTCCTAAAGAGAGGTATATCACATGGTTATTAGAAAAACCAAGCGATGAAACTTCCGAGGAAAAAATAAATAATTTTATGCAAAGATGGCGTTTACTAAATGGTGAGGAAACTCCATTTGATGAAGACTTTTATTTAAAGCTTGCAGAAGAGAATTTTAAATATGCAAAGGGAAATTCCTTTCCGAGTCACAGTACTGCAATGAGAAATTCATATAAAGATCACGCTAACGCTGCCTTAAATATTAAATGTCCAACTCTCATTATACAGCCTTCTGCTGATCCTCTTTTTGGTGTTGATCATGGAAAATCCTTACAAAAGGCCATTTCCCATTCAAAATTTATAGAGATTGAAGGGATGGGGCATGCCATCACTCCAAAATATTATGACACCCTAATCACAGCATTTACAGATCATCTTAATCCATTATAAAAAAAATGCTTGGGTCTTTGAAATTACTTCAAAAACCCAAGCAAGGTTACTCTTTTCTAGTAGAAAAGTTATTTGGGATGAGCGGGATCAAACGCCCAATGCGAGGTGCTAAATCCCTGACTTGCGGCCCAATTAGCCATTTCTACAGGATCATATGCATGGGCATCAAAATCATCGATCCCTACGGAAACTCTTTCCGAAGTAAAACCATAGTTTTGTTTTAACCAGTTCGACCACCCAAGTATCCAGCCTTTTTCCGATTCTATCGGATCGTAATAGGACATGATATAAAACATATCGACTGCGCAATTTCCAGGGGAAATCATCGCTGCATCTAATATCGTTTTTACAACTGGTTGCCAAGGGTAGTAAGGGCCAAATCCCGCATTCGAGCAAAGGCTTGTCTTAAAGTTAGGATCAATAGCTTTGAATTGCTTAATTAAAGTCCCCACTAGGACTTCTTGATCTGAGGAAAGAAATTCTTCATAATCAAAATCCACTCCAACAAGTCCATGAGCATGGCAAAAGTCTGCCATCCCTTGCGCAAAGGCTTGGGTATTTGCAGTTGTTAGCCTGTCCCAGCATCGATCATACATCCCTCCAGAACCTCCGATAGACACTTTAACTTCTATAGGAGGATTTTGAGAGCGGCAGTATGCTGTAAAGGCATCTATCTGCGCATCAGTGAGATTTCCAAATCCACCGAGTGTCGGCTTGCCAGCTCCATCAAATTTCAATTCTCCTACAAAGATGTTAAGGCGATTAACGTTAGTAGGAATGACAAACGGAGGACCTGTAAACCAAGAGGTCCAGTCAATGTACCAAGCTGAATGTTCGATACCTTGTGATAGGGGAGGGACAGGAGGAGGGGGTGGTGGTGATGGTGCTTGTGATGTAGAAACGCTTTGCACGTTGCTATAAGCACCTGTTCCTGCATCATTTGTAGCTGAAACGCGATAAAAATACGTACCGGCTGCTTGAGCTGAAACAGCAGCAGAAAGCACATTTCCCTTAGCCACAATTACGGGATTAGAAAAACTGCTTGTAGTGCCTTGCTCTAAAGTATAGGAGGTTGCTCCATCTACCGCATTCCAAGAAACGGTAGGAGTTGGACCCGCCATAATAGGATTTAAAACAGGTGCACGGGGCGCGGTCTGCAGAGGGGCGCTTCCATTGGCTGCCGCTTGTAAATTGCTGATCCTAGGTTTCCCTAAAGAAGGCATTACGATAATCATGGTAAAAACGCTTGAGCCTCCAGGAGGGATAACCTCTGATGAGGTTAAGCTTTTGACTGTAACGTTTTGGCCGCTCAGAGTGAATACCCCGTTCCAAACATGGGAGCTAAGAGAATGTCCCTCCGGCATTGTAAACGTAGCTATCCAAGAAGATACCGGCGTGTTTGAGTTGTTTGTCAGGGTAACCTTGACTTCATAAGCTGTTGCCCAAACAGTATCGACAGTTGCCACGGCGCCAAGCGTTGCATTTGGCAAAGAAGGCACTACAGGAACTCCTGTAGCTGTTACTCCTTGCAAATTGCCTGTAGCCATTTGGGGATTCTCTACCTGGAATCCGAACTTAGCACTTTGCCCGGCTTGTATTGTAGTGTTTTCTGTTTGACTTGTGACCGTTACGTTTTGATTACTTTGCGTAAAGGCTCCATTCCATAAACAGTGAACGGATTGTCCTTGTGGAAGAGAAAAGTTAACTTTCCACGAAGAAATTGCTTCGTTGGAAGAATTTGTAACGGTTAATTCGGTTACATATCCAGTATCCCAAGCTGAAGTAATTGCAGAATTTGCTTCAATTTGGACATCGCCATTCAACCCTGCGCTTAGAAAAGCCAGGCAACATAAAAAATTAAGGAAGGACTTCTTCATAAACTTTCTCCTTTGTTGAAAAGTTCTCCTGAATTTTAAAGAATTTGTATTTTTTATGTAAAAGTAATATTTATTTATCGGTAATTTTTTTTTTGTGAGCATTGCATAAGTTAGAGCTAGGCCCTAGTGCTAAGGAAGTATTAGTCGATGCCCAATGAGCTCTGCTGTATTTGAATCTTCAAAGGCATGTGTTGCTAAAAGCATCATATGAGCTTTTTTAAAATCACTCCAATCGATAAGAGAAGTATATTTTTGAGCAAAATCAAGAACTCTAATTAGCGCATCAGGTCTAGCTTGGTGAGTCAGAGCCTTGAGCGCTGAAAGATAATTATTTCTGAAAATAGTTGGGATGATAATTCTTGCTTGATTTCCAGCTACTAGTTCCGCATTCATCATGATCCTAGCGCATCTCCCGTTCCCATCTGCGAAGGGATGAACCTCTGAAATCAAAAACATCATATAAACTGCGCGCTGAAATGGGGTATTTAGTCCTTGAAGCCATTGGAACCCTTTTTTCAGTGTCCCTTCCACGAGATGGGGAGCCACAAAAAGAGTTGAACCTGCCTGATTTAGAACTGTTTTAAATTCTCCTGGATGCACTTCACGGCGCCCTTGCATCAAAAAAGCATGGCGACGTTTTAGAATTGTTATGAGTTCGTCTTCGCTTTTAGGGCATTTTATCATCTCTTTTATATCGGAAGTGATTTGATAGGTGCCAAGAATATCGTGGGCATCTTCAGGTCGATTTTTTGGGATTTTTCCTTCAAAGATAATCTCAGCAGCCTCTTCAACTTGAAATTCTGTTCCTTCAATGAAATTTGAGAAGTATGCTTCAAAAAAAGGAAGAGAAGAACCTAAGTCATTCATAAAGCGGTCCGGAGTGCTGATACTTGCAAGTGATTCATATAATTTCTGAAAAAGATCAAGCCGTTTTGGATCGTAAGGCAATCCTTGAGTCCTGGCAATTGCTATTGAAGAGATCATAGGGATACTGCGTGTTCCAAGAAGAGTTCCAATTAACCCATCTAGGATTTTATATTCTTTCTCTAAATCTAGTTGCAAGGCAACTCTTTTTGCCATATCTCGAAGAGCCTGAAGAGCCTCAATTCCGGCTCCTTGAAGAAGAGTTTCTAGGCGTTCTTCAATTTCTTTGCGGGAAAGCGTTCTCCCTATGCCTCCTCCTCGAGTTCTCCTTTTACACAAATTTTCTAAATAAGCACGCGCAGGACAGGATAAATAGAGTTTTTCCATGAATGGTTTATCTTCATCAAGTGGGCCGTGCCCTTTTCTTGGATATATCGAGAGACCTGGAAGATGGATTGCTCTCTTCTTTTTAGATACAATGAACACTGATCCATCAGCTGCCGGTCGATGTTCAAGCGCTGTTCGATCAACAATTACACTGCCTGGAAATAGCTCTTTTACAATAAACCAGGCATGACGTTTGACTAAGAGCTCTTTAGATTCGGTTAAATTAGTTGTGTACACTTTACTGCCTAGTTTGCGCAGACGCCCTTTTTTTACCTCTTTTGATACATAGGAGGCAAGGCTTGTATCTGAAACAAAGACCTCGGGTAAGAATGTGGTCATTAAGAACCTCTTTTACCTCATTTTAGCAACTTTTTGGGTTTTAAGCCATTGTTTTTTTAATTTTTTGGGGTTTAAGGGGTGTTTTTTATTAGACCTACTTTTTGATAAGACCAGGCGACGATGCGGCTTTTCTTTTGGCCTTGGCCCATATCGATGGTTTTTACTTGAAGCGGGTGTGTTTTATCTAGGGCGCTATAAATGGCTGGAAGGCTGCTCTCTTTGGATACAAGGGTTGTGAACCATTTGGAGCTTACATGAACGCTTTCTTCAATCATACGGCCGATAAAGGCAGTTTCTCCGCCTGCGCACCAAAGTTCGTTGCTCTGCCCGCCAAAATTTAAGGCAGTCGTTTTCACTTTGAGGTTTTTCCATTTTCGGCGGGTTCCCTCTTTTGCTTCCTTCAGCGATGCATGGAAAGGGGGATTGCACATGGAGATGTCGAATGTTTCATGATCGTGTACGATGTTTTTAAAAATGTGTAGAGAAGATGGTTGTAGACGAATCTCGATAGCTTCTTTAAGGTGATTTTGGGCAATGATCCCTTCTGCAATGGAAATGGCAAGAGGGTCAATATCTGTTCCCACAAAACTCCATCCATATTCTCTATGCCCAATAAGAGGATAGATGCAGTTGGCTCCGACTCCGATATCTAAAACGCGGATTTTATTGTTGCAAGAGGTGCTCTTTAAGATATCTGCTAGGTGATGGATATAATCTGCCCTGCCAGGAATAGGAGGGCATAAAAAGGGAGCTGGTATATCCCATGTTATATTATAAAAAAGTTTAAGAATGGCTTTATTAAGGGTTTTAACAGCTAGAGGGTTGGTAAAATCAATAGACTCGTTTCCATACTGATTCACTGCGACAAATTTAGCTAATTCCGGGCAACTTTCTATAAGCTTATTGAAATCGTAGGGGCCTCTATGACGATTTCTAATATGCAATTCTGTTTTTAATGTCATTCTTGAAACAAATCTAATGTAGTTTTTAAGAATAATACAATTCAAAAAGAAAAAAACAAAGAGATAATTTTTCCTCTCTTTCTCTCTTTTCCCCCTCTGTGGTTTCTTCCCTCTGTGGTTAAAAAAATGCAAGTCTTTTGCATCTATAAGCTTAGCCAAAGAATTAACCACAGAGACAAGAAACCACAGAGGGGGAAAAGAGAGAAAGAGAGGGAAATTATCCCTCTTTGTTTTTTTCTGTTCTCTATCTTATTTTAGCATTTTTTAGAATGCGTAGCCTAAGCCTGCACCAAAGACGAAGCCACCTACTTGGATGCTTCTTGTATAGACATTCGTTTTAGAAGTGTGGACATGCATTTTTTTATAGGAGTATTCTCCAAAAATATCAAAGACGAAGTCATCCCAAAAGATGAAGTTAAAGCCTGTGTTTACAAATCCGCCAAGTCCATTATGGTTAATTGTTTTGTCTACATAGTTTGAGTCGTTATGTGCATGGAGGAAAATGTATCTAGGCCCTAGTGTGAAATAGTACTGAATATCTGGTAAAATTTCAAAAGTAGGCTTCAGCCCTAAACTCAAAGGAACTTCCCAAATGGATGTTTTTTGATGTGCGTTTAGGGATTTTCCATGTTTTTCTAGGTACTCCACACTCCCGTAAATGTTAAGCCATTCCCATACTGGGTAGGAACCGCTAAGCTGGACATCGAATCCTCCGTCATCATAGATTTTGCGCATTTTGTCATCTGAGAAAAAGAAGTAACCCAGCTTAATCTCTACTATAGGCCGTATAGGCTCTTCGCAGCAGACAGACGGGCAACAATCATCACAAAACCCTTCTGTTGAGAGGCCTCCAAGTAAAATAGAGGCAATCAAACAAGTGCGCTTCATAGAAGATCCTTTTTTATGTTTTAATAATTGGGCTGTCATATTTTACCTCTTAATTAATGGTGATGCTAACAGGATTACTTTGATCATTTGCAGCGTCAAATGCGGTCACAGAATAAGATGTTGTAACACCTTTAGGTTGGTTATGATCTTGGTATTCAAACGTAGAAGCATTCAAAGTAGCAATCCTCACGCCATTGCGATAAACATAATACCCTGTAACTCCTGTAGAAGCGCTTGCTTTCCACTTTAGAAGGTTGAATAATTCATACTCTAATCCAAAGTCATTCTTTTTTTGCTCTCCTGTCAGATCTTGTGGAGGAGATAATCCAGATGGTGGAGGAGGTGGAGGAGGTGGAGGAGGAGGTGGTGGTGTAGAGGAAATCATTGCAATAGAGTCTGGACCTGCGCCAACCATAATGGCGGATCCTACCACCATATTGGTGGCCGTATCGATGACAGAGACGGTGCCTGATGCCCTATTAACCACATAGACAAAAGCTCCATCAGAAGTGATTGCAATGGCTCGAGGGTTAGAGCCTACCGTAATCGGGGGTCCTACAACCATATCGGTTAGTATATCAATCACAGAAACAGTGCCACTACTTTGATTAGCCACATAGGCATGTAGTCCATCAGGAGTAATGGCAATGGCTGTTGGAAACATACCAAGACCTGTAACAGTTCCTACAACCGTATTAGACACTGTACTAATCTTAGAGACGGTATTGGCACCTTGATTAGTCACATAGGCAAAAGCTCCATTAGGGGTAATGGCAATTCCTCTTGGAGAAGCACCAACTGCAATCGTGGGTCCAACCGCAGTAGTAGTTGTATTCATTCGAGTAACACTATTGCCGACTGAATTCGTTATATAGGCAAAAGGCGTTGTTGGCATAATTGCAATTCCAAGGGAGCCATTAAAGGCGGGAGTTGAAATGCCTGTCGCCATTTGAAGCATTGTGTCAATTTTGTAGACAGTGGTGCCCGATGAATCTGTTGCAAAGGCAAATAGTCCATCAGGTGTAAATGCAATAGCTGAAGGAAGATTACCGCCTAAGAGTGTAATGGATCCTGTGATCGTATTAGTGCTTGTATTAATTACAGTAACGGTGCCGCCATTTATGCCTACATAGACCTCATTTCCACTTGGACTTGCTGCAATCGTAAGAGCACCCATTGATGTAGGGATGGTTGTTGTGACCGTATTAGTTGCGGTGTTGATTACAGAGACATTGCTGGCGTTAAAACTACTTACGTAGGCATTGTCTGCAAAGGCACTCGTAAGAGATGCCGAGGTAGTAACTAGAGCGAGCGGGAATACATAACGAACAGATAAATTTATGCACGCGTCATAAATTTTATGGATGCCTGTCTTTTTTTTCATGGGACTCCTTTATAGAATAAGCACAGATTTTTTCATTTTTATCCAAAATTTTAATTTACGGCTAGTCTTTTCTGAATATTGGATCTGCTTTTTGTAGATGGTCGCATTTTGTGCAGCGGAAAAGCCCTTCTGTAGAGTTTTTCACCTTAACCCAATGGGAATTGCCGCAATCGCAAGGGTTTTTTATGGGGGGCCTTGATTTGGGATCTATTCCCCAATCACATTCTTTACACATGGCATTTTCCCTTCTTTCATCTTGGGTATAAAAACCTAGCAGAAATCAAGAATTTAAGATAGTAAGTGTGAGGAATTCATATTATTGGTATAATTTTGCTCTAAAATTAAAAAAAGAGTGAAAATATGTCATTATCTGTTTTTACCCATATCTGCTTTGTTTGTTGCCACCCGGGTCCAGCAGCCCCTTTTGCCGATTTTTCAAAAGTTTTTGAAGAAAATGAAAGAATGTCTTACTCCCTTGCTACAGAATCAGCACATAAAATTTTAAGTGAAAAGGGTGTTCATGTAGATAATTTTTATACCTCTAGAAATAGCGCTCCTCTTTCTTCATTAGCGGATGAAGACGCAGAAATCCTTGCTTTAACCGTTGCAAAAACAAGTAGTGGGGCAAGGCATGTAATGCTGGATGTCGGAAGCCCTTTTGCTGCGCAGGTTCTAAAAGCTTTATCTGAAAAGCACCCGGAAGTTATCCGTATTGCCTATTATGACAATCCTCAAGGCTTTGTAGGAGGCGGATATTCTGAAACAGTTGCAAAGATCATTCCTTTTGCTGAGGTTGTTTTATTTGGAAATAGCC
>JABDCQ010000013.1:0-19786 GCA_013288075.1 Chlamydiota bacterium
AAGAAACTTCTGAGGGCATTCGTTATTTTAAAGGGACTGCTGACGCTGTGAGGCAAAATATGAGCCATTTTCTTAAATCGCCTGTCGATTACTTCCTTATCCTTTCAGGAGATCAACTTTATAATATCAATTTTAGAAAAATTCTAGAGTTTACCATAGAGAGCAAAGCTGATCTTGTAGTTGCAGCGCAGCTTGTAAAAGAAACAGAAGCTAAAAGAATGGGGCTTTTGAAAATTAATCATCAGCATGAAATAACAGATTTTCACGAAAAACCTAAAGAAGCCTCTATTCTAAAACAGTTTGCCATCAAAGAAGAATACTTAGGCTCTATGGGGATTTATGTCTTTAAGAAAGAAGCTCTTATTTCTCTTTTAGAGGAAGAGGGAAACGATTTTGGCAAAGAACTAATCCCTAGACAAATCAAAAAAGGGAAAACCTTTGCTTTTATCTATGATGGTTACTGGGAAGATATTGGGACAATTCACTCTTTTTATCATGCCAATTTGGCTCTCCTTAACCACAAAGAAAATAAGCGTCTAAATATCTATGACGGAGAAAATCCCATTTTTTCAAGACCTCATTTTCTTCCAAGCCCCATCATTAAAGATACCCATATTAATGACTCTTACATAGGACAAGGATCCATTATCGAAGCTAAAGAAATAAGCCACAGCATTGTAGGCTTAAGAGTCCATATTAAAGAAGGAACTGTTATTAAAGATTCCATCATTCTAGGGAATCAATTTTACGAACTCAGCGAAGAGGAAAAGCTGCCTCCTTTCACTATTGGGAAAAATTGCCAAATAGAAAAAGCTATCATTGATGAGCACAGCCATATTGGAAATAATGTAAAGCTTATCAATAAAAATCAGCATGAAACCTATGATGGTGATGGAATTTATGTTCGCGATGGGATTATTATTGTGACAGCTGGAACAAAACTTCCAAATAATTTTATTTTTTAATTCTTATGGCGATCTTCTCTATTTCTGATTTGCATTTAGCTTTTAGCGTTCCTAGTAAAACCATGGAAGCCTTTGGCCCTGCCTGGAAAGATTACGCAAATCAAATTGAGGCTAACTGGCGCTCTTTAATTTCTCAAGACGACTTGGTCCTCATTGCAGGAGACATCTCGTGGGCAATGACCCTCGAAGAAGCCCAAATCGATCTAAAATGGATTGATAATCTTCCTGGCACTAAAGTCATGATTAGAGGCAATCATGATTACTGGTGGGGATCTACAAGTAAGATGTTAAAAATGATGCCCCCTACCATTCATTTCATTCAAAATAACGTCTTTAATTGGAATGGAGTCTCTATTGGAGGCACAAGACTTTGGGATTCTTCAGAATATGGCTTTCACGAATTTATCGATTTTCAAAATCCCAAACCCCAAACGCCTCAAAAAGAAGAAGAGAAACAAACACAGGAAAAGATCTTTGAAAGAGAGCTTGAGCGCTTAAAACTTAGCTTAAAACAGCTCGATCCTAAAGCCCATACACGAATAGCCCTTACACATTACCCGCCTATTAGCTCTGCCTTAAGGCCTTCTAGAGCCTCTGCCATATTGGAAGAAAACAAGATCGACATCTGCATTTTCGGCCACCTGCACAGCCTAAAGCAAGGACTTAATCTCTTTGGCACAGCAAGAGGCGTAAAATACATCCTCACCTCCGCCGACTACCTAAACTTCACCCCAGTCTTAGTTCTCTAACAAAGAGGGTTAAATTTTTCTCTCTCCCGTGCCCGTGTGCGTGCCCGTGCCCATGCCCGAACTCCTCAATTAACCCGGGCACGGGCACGGGCACGCACACGGGCACGGGAGAGAGAAATTTAACCCTCTTTGTTACATGAATTCGGTGAGTAGCTGGCCGAAGGCGCCTTTGAAGACGCTTTCAATGGAGAGGATTTCATTGTACTGTAGTTTTTTAGAAAGGGTTTTATCCTTCTCTAAAATTTGCCTCATCTTATCCGCTACTTCTTTTGATTTTACAACAATAGATAGCTCATCGTCGTAAAGGTGGCTTTTCATGCCTAAATTAGCTGAGCTAAAAATGGAGATATCATCACCAATTAACCACACTTTTTTATGAAATATTCCATCGGGAACATTATATTCATAAATTTCCAGGTTGTGCCCTAAATGCGCATCTTCTGCTGCCTTATACACTTTAATAAAGCCATCGCGATTCGCTGTAAAAAATAAGTGATTGGATACAGCTCCATTTTCCTGCAAATTGGTTGAAAGAATTGTGACTTTGCAGCCTGAGCTTACAGCTAACTTAATTTTATCTATGAGCTCTTCTGGCGGGTTAAAAATCATGTTGGCGATAGTCACATCTTTTTTTTCTAAAATCGCTTCATCTAAAAGCCTGCAATATTCTTTTGTAATTTCATTATTTGTAAATAAAGGAGAAGCAGCAACAATTTTTAAAGCCACATCATTAACTTTATCTGCTGACGATTCAAACGCAAAACAGTAGGCATCTCTGCTATCTACTTTTTTATAATGACTAACAAGATGACCTTCTCTTTTTTCAAGATAGGCCCATTTAGCCCAAAGTTTATAAAATTCCAAACGAAGAGTCTTTGCAGCAGGACCTTTACTTACCATATCCATATCTCGCCAGTTAGAACCTGAGAGCTTTTCCAAAATAGTTCGGCCCTGTCTTTCAGGCTCTATCCCCTCTCCGGAGCTGAGCATAGATTCTTGTAAATTAGAACCTCCGACAATAAAATATTCTTCATCAATGATGATGATTTTTACATGGTTTTCAGGAAGAGAGATTCCCGGAGTAGTAACCGGGATTCTATCACAGAGTAAAACATGGAAATTAAAAGGAAAGGCGCTTTCTAATTCTTTAAGCCTTGTTTTGTCTTTGCCTTCAAGCAAATCAGGAGTGCAAAGAATACGAATTTGGAGTTCAGGATTTTCCTTTAATTTATCTTCCATCATCGAAAGAATTTCCTGAAACGCTTCTCCTGCACAAAAACTTCCAGATAATTCAATAGAATGCTTAGCAGATTTTACAAGCTCTTTTTTCCATTTAAAAGAGTCTAAAGAATCTTGTGTGACAATAACAGAGTGCCCATCTTTGTACTGATTTAATAAAGGAGCATTATTGCATTCTGCATTAAGTCCTAATATTTCTGTACTGGGATGCTCTAAAGAATTGGTGTATCCTACAAATAACGAAGATCCGGCAAGGGCTAAAGGCGCTGCAAGACCACCAAGTAAGCCCGCATCAAGTGCAATACCGGCAAAGAGAAGGGAATATGTGGCAGCATTTGAAACGCGCTCAACCATATTAACTGCATGCTGCTCCTTAAATACAGGGTCAACTTCGCCAAAGCCGTAAGACTTGATCGTTTCAGCAATATCTTTTGTTTGATTAGCCACAATATAAGCTGTAGAAAAAAAAGGAATAGAAGAAGAAGCCTCTAAAGATTGCTCAAGAGGAGCATCAACATAACGCACTTCTTCAACAGGAGAATCGTATATTGTCATAATAACCCAGTAATTTCAGATTCATCCGACAAATAAGTGCCCAATTTAATCTTTCTTCTCTCTGTGTGCTCTGTGCTCTCTGTGGTAAAAATTTATCGCAGAACATTGCATTTAACACGTTAGCCATATTTTTTTACCACAGAGAGCACAGAGCACACAGAGAGAAGAAAGATTAAATTAATCGCTTTCTCCATAAAAAGGCACTAATGTATCAAATGAGATTAATTTCGGAGTAATTATAACAATAAAAAGAATAAACTAAACTACATAATTTCTTGAATTAGGAAACGAGCCTTTTCAATAGAATCTTTACTAAAGGCAAGAAATGCAGAAGCGCGTTTATCCTCTCCCGATCTTTTGTAAAAATTCACTATGATAGATTGAAATTCTTCAAAATCTTCTTTTGTATGGATAAAGTAAGTCGCTTGTAATGCAGCATTTAAGAAAAGGGAAGGATTTCTGCCATCTACAAAAAGATCTAAAATCTCGAAAAGAGCCCCTAACTCTTCCTCTTTTAAGTCTTCTAAAATTTTCATCAGTAGGGAATAGGCTGCATCTTCATCAGTGAGCAAAAGGTCTCTTGCGCGCAGAATAGCAAATAAAGGATTTCCTTTTACATAATCATAAATCCCATTAAGAAATTCTGAAGCCTCTAGGGTATTACCAAGATCTATTTGCTCTGCAATGTATTCGTATAAAAATATTTCTAAATCGTTGGATAAATAACTAGAAATAAAAGCAAAAGCCTCTTTAGGCGTAAGGCCTTTATCTACTTGTTCATCAAGTAAATCTTCTAAAGTGGTTAAAAGAGGCTCAATATCCTCTAAATCGTATAAATCAATACGCACATCTAATTCATCACAAAAAATCGATAGGCTAGGGTTTTCAGAAAAATCTCTTCTCCAAATCTCAAAAATATTGAGATAAGCCTCATCATACCCCTCTTCGTCTTCTTCATCTAACCATAAACAATCGGTTAAATCTTCAGGAGTTCCACACTCTTCGGCATAAGAGGCAAAATTCTCTTTTGTGATCATGACCCCAAGACGCTTTAGACGCTTGTGAAGTTCTTCTGTGGGAAGAATCCTGTAATCCTCTACCTGCCAAGGTTTAACTTGGAGAGCTGGATCTTCTATCCAGTTTTTTCTTAAAAGGTTAAAAATGGCTTTTCCCTGAAGATGCATAAAAATCTCATATTGACAAAGAATTAAAGATGGCAAGAATACTATATTCTTTCAATTAGAGGAACACAAATGTCTTCAGAAATCGCTTTAAGGCCCTCAATGCCATCTCTTATCCCTACTTACCCTATCACTCCTCCTACTGATCAAGAAATTAGGCACCAAAAAATTAAAGGATTAATCCTTATTGCTTTAGGGATTACGACAATAGCCTTAGCGATTTTTGGGGCCTTACTTTGCTTAGGCGTACCAGCCGCAGTTCCTGTTATTTCAAATTTTATTGCGAGTGCCCATCCTATTATTTGCGGCCTTATTGGCGCTGGGGGAATTATAATTTCTGCTTTAGGAATTTTTGTTATTTATAAAGGAAGTTGTAACATAAAAGAAGCTAATAAAAAAAATAAATACGTAGAAGAAGCTAAAAAGATCACAGCAAATATTACTAAACTTGCTATAATTCCAAATCCTGAAATAATAAAAAGAGAAATGTTCTTAGATAAAATCAGCGAAGAAGAACTGAACGCCTTTATAACACGGATGCAAGCGTGTGGAGAGGCTTTAAACGAAGGCTTTATCTATGAAGCAGCAAAGATTAGAGTAGATAGAAATTATGGTAGTGAACAAAAAACATAAAAAACCCTTCCTTCTTTTAGAGCTCCTGATTGCCATCACGCTTTTCCTTTTTTGTACGCCTCTTTTTATTAAAGACCCCCTTCTTCTTTTACAAAAAGAAATAGCTTCATTAGAAAAAATGGAGCTTCAAAGAATTGCAGAAAACTCCTTTGCAGTCATTAAAGCAGATCTTTATAAACAAGAGATCTCCTATCATCTTTTATGCGCTTCTAAAAAAGAGGCCCTCTTTTTAGAAAAAGATACTCCTATTAAAATTGCTTATTCTCCTTTTCTTTCTAAAAGCTACAAAGAGAAGTATAAACTTTGGACAATTAAAGAAAAAAAGGAAGAAGAAGCGGGGAAAATTTTAAGACGCATAGGAGTAGAAATTGTTTTTACGCCTATAGGAAAGGGCGGACTTAAACAAGAACAGAAATTTCTATATGAAGTGTTTGTCTTAAAAACCAAAAAGATTGAGGCAAAACATGCTTAGACTTCTTTCGGGCAATTCTAAAAAGAAACGCCCCATAACCCTTTTAGAAATGGTAGTTGCCCTATTTCTTGCCGGAATCCTTTTAACAACAACCCTTCACTTTTTTCAAGAGTATGCAAAAACCCAAACAAAACTGAGAGTGGCTAAAGAAAACGTTTTAAGAAGAAGCTTTTTGCAGCTGCGTTTGAATCAACTTTTTACCAAAGCCTCCCTTTTAGAAAAAGAAGAAGTGGGAAGCTCTCCTGAATTTTATTCTGAAAATGAAGCCTTAATCTTTGATTTTGAAAATGGCATTGATTTTGAACCCGCATTCTCAGGTCCGCTTATTGCAAAACTCTACGTTAGCAAAAATGAGCTCCTCCTCGAATTTCAAGCAAAAAATGGGGCTACGCGTAAAGAAGTCCTATTACCCAATATAAAATCTGTAGCCTTTAAATTTTTTGATCAAGACGAAGGAAATTGGGTGAACCTCTGGTCTAAAGAAAAAACAATGACACCTCCTATTATTACGCTAAAAATCCAAGAAAAAAAAGTAAACGAGGCTTTAGATTTTTCCTTCTTTTTTCCTTCAGAAACCCCCATCACGTATAAAAAAGCATGAATATTCTTCCTCTTATTCTTACATTCATCATGGTTTTTACCCTTTCTGCCTCTCTTTTCATGGATGAAAAAAGGTCCACTTTTGCAGAAGGGAAAAACTATATAAGTTACATGCAAACAGAAAGAAGATTAAAAAATAGATTAGAGGCAAAGCTCTTCTCTAAAGAAGCTGCCCCCTCTAAAAAAGAACCCCAGGAAAAAGAAGAAAAACCAAAAAATTTAAATCCCATAGATTATAAAAGCAGACGCGTGGGCGCTCATTTATCCGCTATGGCAAAAATAAATATTGCGCCTCTTTTTGATACGCCCTCTCTTAAAGAGTACAGTCTTATTTATGAAACTGCAGCCAAGCTCATTAAAAATCTGTATTCCACGCAAACCTTTTATAAAGAAAAGCTAGAATACCAGCTTCTCGACATTCTTATTGCCGCAGGAAAAGAAAAAAAAGAAGCCCACTCTATTAACGAACTATTTTTAGAAGTCAAAGAGCTGCAACCTATTTTTTATAAAATCCTTAAAGGAACCCTTCATTACAATACCCAAACAAAAGAGGGCTGCCCTCCTTTAGAGGACTTTATCCTAATCGATTCCCAAACAAAAGCAAAGCCTATTGCCTTCTGTTTTGCCTCCATCCCTTTACTAGAGGCACTTTTTGGAAGCGAAATCACAAATGAAATCCTTGCCAAAGAAGAGGGCAAATGGGCAAAAGACCATAAACATCACACTGTTACGAAAGAAGAGCTCTCAACCCTACTTCAAAGCCTAAAACAAAGTCCGAGCGAACTCCTAGAACTCCTCAACTTCTCCCGAAAAGCCTCCCCCAAAAAAGAACTCACCCACACCGACCCCAAAACCAAAATCTGCATCAAAAAACCCCTCTAAAACAAAGAGAATTTCTCTCTCTCTTTCTTCCTCTGTGGTTTCTTCCCTCTGTGGTTTATCTTTGCTAACCCGAGTAGGCAAACAACTTAGCAAAAGATAAACCACAGAGGGAAGAAACCACAGAGGAAGAAAAAGAGAGGGAGAATAAAAAAAATTCTCATTGTTTATCTTTCTGAAGATAAAAGTCTGAGGATTTCTTTGTCTGTGATTTGGTCGAAGAATTTGTAGGAGCTTCCAACCGATTCGAAAAAGGAGGGGGTGGATAAAGAGATGATCTCTTCTACTTCTTTTCCAAGATCTTTAAGGGAGCCGGAAGGGGCTACAGGAACTGCCAGGACAATTTTTTGAGGCTCTTCTAAACGCAAAGCTTTAATAGCAGCTTTTATGCTTGCGCCTGTTGCAATGCCATCGTCAATAAGAATCACAGTCTTTCCCTTTACATCAAAAGCGGGGTGAGATCCTCTATAAAAAGCTAAACGCTCAGCAGCTATACGCTTTTCTTTTTCAATCTCTCTTTTCAGATAATCTGAGGAAACGCCAAGGATAGCAATCAAATTGTCATTAAAGACACCTTCCCCTTTTTCGTTGATGGCTCCAATTGCAAGCTCTTCGTTTCCAGGGGCTCCAATCTTTCTTATGACAATCACATTCAATGGAAGCTTAAGCGCTTTTGCTACCTCATAAGCTACAGGAACGCCTCCTCTTGTAATCCCAAGCACAACAGCCTCTTTTGCTCCCTTGTATTTTTGCAAAAGAGAAGAAAGCTGGACTCCCGCATCATGACGATCTTTAAAAAGCATTTTTTTCCTTTTTTTAGGGACTATAATTTGAATCGAGATTTTTTTAAATCTAACAATTAGCTATCTTAAAGGAAAACAGAGGGAAAAATGCGTTTACTCATTATGTTGCTTACTTTGGCATCGGGAGGTTATGGGCTTTGGTGGATCGGTGGCTCTCGCCCTGAAATTAAAACCAAGGTGGAAGAACTTCTGCATATGGGCTCGTTTCACACGCTAGAAGTGCGCTATAGTGCAAACCAAATTATGGAGGCGCATAGAAGAGAGCTTCTTAAAGACAACAGGCACAAATACCTTGAACCTCAGCTCAATTTTTATCCGTATGTGCTTTTAGAAGTGAAGTATTCCCTTTCTGAAGATAAAACAAATGAAGGAGTTATGCTTTGGGATTTAACTGATGGAGAAATGGTCATCGATACCAAAGACTGGGAAAAGACACATGGCTTTAGCGACTGCATCAATGCCAATACAGACAAGCACGAGTTTAAAATCATTAATATTCTGGCAAAAAAAGGGGGCGTCATCGATAGAGAGGGCCTCACTAAAGCATTGCATGTAGAAACAGATGTATTAGATGCCTGGATTGAAAATTGCAGAAGGAAAAAACTTGTTGTGCAATCAGGTAACCGCTACCGCCTTCATCTTAAAAACCCGCGCCTAAAAACTGTTCCTGAGACACGCATTGACGAAAGGCTTGTAACAAAATCCTTAAAAAACACCACCCGCCTATCGAATCATTACTCGGTTTCTCAAATAGAAAAAATCTCAAGAGCTGCTTTTGGCATCGACTTTGCTATTCGCAAAACAACCGATGTCTACCTTCCTGTCCATGGCATTGTCGTCCAAAACCCCGACGGCTCTGTGCACACAAGCCACTGGAACGCACTCAATGGCAAACCTCTCCACTCCTCCTACTTTATTGAATAGCCAAGAACTTCCGCGAGGGAAGAACACCAGGATAATTGCTGTCATAGATGAAAATTCCATTACTGCTAGAGACCCCAACTGCCAAATGAAAGCTCTCAGTCATCTCTTTGCACGAAACATGAAATGATGGATATTCACCTTCTTCGAAATACTTCATGGTGAAAGCTACAATTGTGGGTAATGCTTTAGACATTTGTGTTTTAGCTCCAATTTTTTCATTGTATATTTCAAGAGTTTTCTCTTTGTGCGACAAGTCCACGTATTCAGTTACCTCAAGCGTTTGATCCATTTTGATAAGGATAAAACATCTCTCTTCTCTTAAACCCTTATTCCCATGCTCTCTTCTCGCCTCGTGCCAAAAAGAAGCATATCCCCCTAAGGTTTCAAATTTAGGAGCTATGAGCTCACCATAACTATTAAGATTAAGAGCCTTTTGCGATCCATCTTGTTTTGTGAAGATGCGCGATAAAGTAATGACCATATGAGTTTGAAAAACACGTTTGCCAGAAACTCCAGGCTCAGGTTGCCAAAGACTCGAAACAAGCGCCTTTGGGAAAGGCACATCTTTACCAATATCTACATCCAGAAATTTTTGCCAGTGTTTTTGCCCAATAAATTTCACTTCCGTAGGTACAGGCAGGTCCCAAGCGAGGCGAGCCTCCCTGATTTGTTCCTGGTCATCCCGGTGATTTGTTATTGCAGACATAATCAATCCAGATAAAATATAAAAAGATAATTTTATAATTATACAAATTAAAAATCAACCACATTTTTTGTAAAAAAATCTTATTAATTTAATAAAAAATCAAAAAATGATATTATTATATAAAAAACAATCTCAAGGATTTTATGTCTTCCTTACTTTCCGCTATTACCACTAAACCATTAAACGCTGAGAGCTTTCCTCAAGTATTTGATCAATTAGTCAACAGGCTCGATATATACATAGCAGAAACAAAAGAGCAAGACATCGACCCCTTTTTTTTAAAGCTAATTATAGGAAGCATGCATTTTCATACGACTCCTAAAAATGAGTCTATTGATCTAAAGTTAAGCGAATTATCAGATGCAACTGAAATGTTCCTTCTTCAAAAAAAAGACGCTTATTATCTGGTTGATCGCTCGGTTTATAAGGAATTTTATCGCTGTTTTGCTTACGCAATGAAATACATGCCAAAAATGGGTCAATATTACGAAGCCCCTACCTGGACAACTTACGCAGAAGATAAAGATTGGGATGATTGGGAAAAAGCAGTAAGGCCAGAAGTCACTGCGTACTATGAAGGTTTTTGTCATCCTACAATTATTCGTAGGGCCATAATGCATCTTCCACAAAACGCAGTGATTGTTGAAATCTGTGGAGGTTCTGGGAAAATGGCCAAACAATTATTGGATACAGCTGCCAAGGCAGAGAAAACAATTGCCTCTTATATTTTTATCGAGAGAAATGCAAAACTTCTTCAAGAAGCACAAGTACTGCTTTCTTTAAATCCCAAAGTCAAAACAATTCCTTTAGATCTTTCCCTTCATTCTATTCCTTTAGAAAAAGAGTCTGTTGATATTGCCATAGGCAGCGGCGCCTTAAGCCACGTTGTTTTAAAAAATCGCTTTATTGCCTTAAACATCCTTGACGACCTTACAACTGTTTTAAAAGTTCACGGATTATTAATTCTTGGGGAATATATGGACAGTTTTCTCTGCAGTAGAGATTTTGAAGAAAGAGGCCTTAAGTCAATTTCCTACGATCACTTTCCTTATTACTCTCAAGGAAGCTCTGTTTACGTTTTAGAAAAGATTATTATACCCAAACAATCTCAAAAGTCGGCCAAGGGACGGGATTGAAAGCTGCCGAAAATCGACGACCGCAGGCTTCGTAAATGACTCTGTATTATAGTAATACAGGGTCATTTACGATCGTCGATTTTAGGCGCTTTGAACCCGTCCCTTGGCCGACTTTTGAGGTTGTTTGGGTATAGAGTCGCTTTTGACTCGGTGTTACCAAAAGCCACGGGGAGATATTCAACGATAAATTTTTATTGAATAATCACAATAGACTAAAAATCAACCACTTACTTATCCATCAAAAAGAAACACAAGACACATAAGCATGTCATTATTTGACTCATATGTTTCATTTTGATATCTTGAGTGATACATAAAGTAGAGGCAATATGAAATACCCTGCGATGGAATCTTCCACACTAGAATTTAAACGCACTCTTCCTGAAAACGACCAAATTATCAAGACGGTCATTGGATTTTGCAATCGAAGCGGAGGCAAGCTCATTATCGGCATAGATACAGAGCGCACAATCATAGGTATCGCAGAAAACGAAATTGAAAAAGTCATGGAGTATATTAATAAAAGTATTTTTGAATCTTCCTGCCCGCCTATTATTCCCTCCATTCATTCACAGAGAATCGCGGATAAATTTCTTTTGATTATCGAAGTCTCTAGCGGAATGAATAAACCTTATTACAGAAAATCGGAAGGCCTTGAGAAAGGGACCTATATTCGACTGGGGCGCTCAACAGTTAAAGCTACAGCCGATATGATTGAAGATTTAAAATGGCAATCTCGCGGCAGATCCTTTGATATGCTACCGACATATCACAGCAAAGAGGAAGATCTAGACAAACCAAAAATCTTAGAATTTCTAAACTCTAGAAAAGCCCCAAAAATCAAAACCGTTACGAGAGAGATCCTTTCTTCCTATGAATTTATTATTGAGGAACACGCCTCCCTTTATAGCACTGTAGGAGGAATTCTCCTCTTCGGAAAAACGCCTCAAAAATTTTTCTCAGAAGCAATGATTTTATGCTCCCACTTCTCCGGAGTTAGCGGAAGAGAAGCTATTGGAAGCATAGACTGCACCGGCACTTTATTCGAACAATTTCATATGGCCTATCATTTTATCACAACCAGGTTAAGTCGAGCATTTTCTATTCGCAGTATTAAAAGAGAAGAACAATTAGAAATTCCAGAAACAGCTCTTAGAGAAATGTTACTAAATGCGATTATTCACCGAAACTACCACATTAACGCCCCCACTAAGATAGCTATCTATGACAATAGAGTAGAAATTTTTAGCCCTGGGGTATTTCCCGGCCCCCTGGATACACAAAATCTCAAAATGGGCCTAACCTTTATCCGAAATAATGTCATCTGCAAGGCATTCCGAGAAGCTGGATACATTGAAAAACTAGGTTCGGGCTTCATTGCTTTATTTGAAAGTTATGAGAAAAGAGACCTTTACCCTCCGGAAATTATTGAAGGAGAAGGCTTTATTAAATGCATTCTTCCAAGACCTTCCTTCACTTCAAAACTCCCCAAAAAAAACACCGAAAGCACTCCTCTTTTAGCCCTTTTTGAAGTAGCAGAAGAAGTTGCTATTTCAGATGTCATGAAGGCTCTCCACCTCTCTCGCCCCACAGCCGGCAGAAGACTTGCAGATTTGATCGACAAAGGACTAATCGAACAAATAGGACAAGGAAAAGGAACTCGCTACCGTAAGACTAGAAACTAAGAAGCCTCTATACCCAAGTTAACTTGGGTATAATTAGTCTTGCAACAAAAGGTTCTAGATTGTAAAATCACGGCCTTATTCCTGGAAAGGTGGCTGAGCGGCCGAAGGCACGTCCCTGCTAAGGACGCGTATCTTTACGGGTACCGTGGGTTCGAATCCCACCCTTTCCGATTTAGCCTTGAACTTACGTTCAAGGCTTTTTTTATTTTATGGCTTTGCGTATGATAAAAAAAACCAAAGGCCTATCTATGTCAGAAAATACATCAAAAGTTATTATCCCTCCTAATTCCAAAGAATCTGAAATGATGGTTCTAGGTTGCATGCTTACAAATGTCAATGCGCTTAATGCAGCAGCTGACGGATTAGACGAGTCTGATTTTTATTACACCGAACATAAAATCCTTTTTCAGACATTAAAAACAGCTTATAAAAACGATAAACCTGCCGACATCCACCTCATCTGTGAAGAACTCAAGAGAATGGATAAACTTAAAAGTGTTGGAGGCGTTGCTTTTGTTACAGGCGTTGCGCAATACGCTGGAACATCAGCTTACATTGAGGAATACGTAGAGCTTGTAAAAAACAAGTCGATCCTTAGAAGAATGATTGCGACATCGCAAGAAATCGAGAGAAAAGCCCTTAACGAACCTCAAGATGTGGCCCAAGCTTTAGATGATGCGCAGCAGCAATTTTTTGCCATCAGCCAAGTAGCAAATCCTACAGGCGGCGTCCTCATTAAAGATATTTTATCAGGTGTTAAAGCAAGCTCCAAACTTCCCTTCTTAAAAGAGCTTCAAGAAAGACAAGAGAAATATCAAAGTAAAGGAGCTGAAGAAACAGGAATTACAGGAATCCCTACGCACTTTATTGACCTTGATAAAATGATTAATGGGCTAAACAATTCTAACCTAATGATTCTAGCTGCGCGCCCTGCCATGGGAAAAACAGCTCTAGCCATTAACATCGCTGAAAACCTCTGCTTTAAAAACGACCTTCCTATAGGAGTGTTTTCTTTAGAGATGAGCGCTGAGCAGCTTGTCCATAGAATTGTTTGCTCTCAAGCAGAAGTTGAATCGGATAAAATTAAAACAGGCGCTCTTGCTGGCTCAGAATTTCAGCGCATTGTAGGCGCTGTAAACATGATGCAAAAAGCGACCATGATCATTGATGATCAGCCAGGGCTTAAAATCACAGACCTTCGCTCAAGAGCAAGACGTATGAAAGAAGCCCACAACATTTCTTGCATCATCGTCGACTACCTGCAACTTCTTTCTGGCTCTGGCTTCTCTAAAAATGCCGAGAACAGACAAAACGAGATCTCTGAAATTTCAAGAATGCTAAAAACTCTTGCTAGAGAGCTAAACATCCCCATCATCTGCCTCTCACAGCTCTCAAGAAAAGTCGAAGACAGAGCAGGCCATAGACCCATGATGAGCGACATCAGAGAAAGTGGAAGCATTGAGCAGGATGCGGATATTGTGATGTTCTTGCTTAGAAGGGAATACTACGATCCATATGATAAGCCGGGATTAGCAGAGCTTATTGTAGCGAAAAATCGGCATGGTGGCATTGGAACGGTTAACTTAACGTTCCGCAAAGAAATTGCTCAATTTGCTAATTATTCGCCGGGGCTTGTAAGCGGATCTACAGACTCGAATGAAGATGCCTTTGCCGCCTTTGCCCCAAAGGCCGGTAAACCCTCCAACGAAGAAGACTAGTCTTCTTTCTTTGTGCAAAAGTGCAAAGAAAAAAATTTACTTCTACTCAAAAAAATATTTCTCCTTCTGAGATTGAAGAGTTCTTTACTTTTTATTGGAGGAAGCGGTAGTATGTTTCTTTGATCATGTGGAGTATTTAAAATATGTCATCTGTAAAGAAAAAACGTAAATATAAGATCGCTAAGCATAAGCGTAAAAAGCGCAGCAGACGCGATAGACATAAAAAGAGCTAAACAAAAATAGTTTTTTGTTTCTCTTTTGTACCTTACAAGGACAGAGTTTTCTCTGTCCTTTTTTATTAAATGTTGTGGAATATGTGGAATTATCCTGAAGAATTTGATGTTATTGTTGTAGGAGCTGGGCACGCAGGTTGCGAGTCGGCGCACGCTTCTGCCCGCATGGGAGCAAAAACACTACTGCTTACCATGAATCTCGATACGATTGCCAAGATGAGCTGCAACCCTGCTATTGGGGGAACTGCTAAAGGACATATTGTAAGAGAGATTGATGCCCTTGGCGGCATTATGGGTAAAATCACCGACAAAACAGGCATCCAATTTAGAATGCTTAACGCCTCTAAAGGCCCAGCTGTTTGGTCTCCAAGAGCGCAAGCCGATAAGTTCGCTTATCAAATGGCCATGAAGCATCATCTTGAAGGGGTTGAAAACCTTTTTATCAAGCAAGGGACAACCGAGTCTCTTATCGTTAAAGATCAAAAAATTGCAGGGGTAAATACCTTAGAAGGCATTGCTTATCATGGAAAAACCGTGATTGTGTCTTCTGGTACCTTTATGCGCGGCCTTGTTCATATTGGAGAGGTACAGTACGCAGGAGGAAGAGCCGGCGATAAACCCTCTCTTGGACTCTCAAGCCATCTAGAAGAGCTTGGATTTCTTCTTGGCAGGCTCAAAACAGGAACACCTCCTCGCATCAATAAACGAAGTATCGATTTTTCTAAATGCGAAGTGCAGCATGGCGATGTAGGCGTAAAATTTTCTTTTGATGAACAAGAAGGCCCCTGCCTCCCCCAAGTCCCTTGCTATATCACCTACACAAATGAAGAAACTAAAAAAATTGTTTTAGAAAATTTACACAGATCTCCTATGTATTCGGGCGCTATTAAAAGTAGAGGACCGCGCTATTGCCCCTCTATTGAAGATAAGATGGTGCGCTTTGCCGATAAAGAAAGGCATCAAATTTTCCTAGAGCCAGAAGGGCTTGAAACGAATGAATACTATGTAAACGGCATCTCTTCTTCGCTCCCTTTTGATGTGCAATACGGCATGCTCCATACCATTATAGGCCTTGAAAATGCAGAAATTATGCGCCCTGCCTATGCCATCGAATACGATTACATCACTTCAGGGCAACTCCAGCTCTCTTTAGAAACACGTCTTATTGAAGGTCTTTTCTTTGCTGGGCAAATTAATGGCACAACAGGCTACGAAGAAGCTGCGGGGCAAGGAATCATTGCAGGAATTAACGCCGCACTAAAAGTACAAGGCAAGCCTGCCTTTGTCTTAAAAAGATCAGAGGCCTACATTGGCGTGATGATTGATGAGCTTACCTCACGCGATCTTGAAGAGCCTTATAGAATGTTTACCTCAAGAGCAGAGCATAGACTTTTGCTTAGACAAGATAACGCCGATTTAAGACTTCGCGCGTATGCTTATGAGCTTGGCCTAATAAATGCTGCAACATACCAAAAAACAATCGATAAAAAAGAGGCAATGGAAAACCAGATTGCTTCTTTTAAAAAAATCTATAAGCAAATTGGAGGCAAAGGGGTATCTCTTAGCGCTCTTCTTTGTAGACCTGAATACTCTTACAAAGAGCTTCTTGAGCTTTACCCAGAAAACGTGACAGATCATGGGCATGAAACTAATCTGCAAATAGAGCTCTACATCAAATATGCAGGCTATATTGAAAGGCAACATAATGAGGTATCTAAGCTTAATAATTTAGAAGGCATTCTTATTCCCCCTCAGATCGATTTCCTCTCTATTAAAGGGCTTAGCAATGAAGCTAAAGAAAAACTTCACCGCTTCCGCCCTCAAAACCTAGGAATTGCCTCTAGAATTTCTGGGGTGTCTCCTGCAGATATCTCCGTTCTTATGGTAGCCCTCCAAAATAGAGGCTACAAGGACCCCTCTTGCCACTGCTAATCCTTCATTTAAAAAACACCCCCATCTTTGAGCAGCTCCAAATAGAAGAATCTCTTCTTAGAGAATGCACACAAAATTACTGCATCATTAATGAAGGCTCTTCTCCTGCAATTGTCATGGGAATCTCTGGAAAACCAGAAGAACTGATTAATCAAAATAAAATAGCTGAAGCAAACATCCCCATTATTAAAAGATTTAGCGGGGGTGGCACTGTAGTTGTAGATGAAAACACGTTATTTGTGACCTTTATTTTTGCTAAAGAAAGGCACGCCTTTAATCCATTTCCTGAACCGATCATGCAGTGGTCGGCAGACTTTTATAAAAAGGTTTTTGCGCACAACCTTTTTGCCTTAAGAGAAAATGATTATATATTGGGTGATAAAAAATGCGGCGGCAATGCTCAGTACATAAAAAAAGAGCGCTGGCTGCACCACACTTCCTTTCTTTGGGATTATACAGAGGAAAAGATGGAATACCTCCTCCATCCTAAAAAAACACCCTCTTACAGAAAGGAAAGACCCCACACAGAATTTTTATGCAAACTCAAAGACTTCTTCCCTTCTAAAGACCTCTTCATCAACTCACTGAAAAATACCCTTACAGCAGAATTCAAAACCAAAAACATCACCCTCCAAGACATCGAGCCCCTTCTAGAAAAAGACCACCGCAAATCCACCACACACCTCACCCTAAAAAACCACAAAGGGCTGTAATTTTTTTCTTCTCTCTCTTTCTTCCTCTGTGGTTTCTTGTCTCTGTGGTTAAAAAAATGCAAGCCCTTGCGTGCTCAAGTGTTAGCCAAAGAATTAACCACAGAGGGAAGAAACCACAGAGGAAGAAAGAGAGAGAAGAAAAAAAATACTTCTCTCTGTTATTCTTTTAGGGCTTTTTCGATGAGGTCGAGGAAATAGTTTTCGTCTAGGATGGCTTCTAGAGTATCAACTGATACGATCTGTGAAGAGGTTATAAGGCTAGAAATAGGAATGACCTCTCCTGTTTTGGCATTGATAGGAGCTACAATGTTCTCTTTTCGATCATCGAGATATATGTTGTCGTCAAAAAAGAAGGATATTGTATCTGGATCTTCTTGATCGATATAAAAAGGCTTTCCGTACTTACCTTCCATCTTTCCCTTCACCCAGTGTTTCCAATCGTCTTGAATCGCTAAATGGCCAGATGAGCGCAAAACCTCATAGACAGCATAAGGCTCTTCATGCATCTTTTCGCTTTCCATGGTAGAGAGCTTCCCTTCTCTAAAAGTGCCAAAGCGGCTAAATACTTTGTTCTGAAACAACTTTATTTCTTCTGCAACCTCAAAGACTTCAACCCCATAACTTCTTAAGATAATCGAGTAAGAGATATCTTTTTTATCAAGTTCGTTAATAAGCCGATAAAAGGAGGGAAACACTTTTCCTCCCGATTCTTGTAAAATATTTAAAGCTGTGTGGTATGTACTAGCCACTTCTTGATAAAGAAGATGATTTTGATCCTTTAGGTGATCAACAAAATGGTTTAGATATTCAAGTCTTCTTTTTTTAAGAGGTAAATCATCTTCACGCCCAGGAAGAAGAATTCCTACGTAGCGCTGGTAAGAAATGGGCTCTAAAAGAGTATCATCCCAGCAAGCCTTGGTTTTTTCAGCAAGAAGCTGATTAAGAGTATCTTCAACCGATTTATTGGTTGCCTTATCCTGAGCAATGAGCGTTTTATTGATATCAAAATTAAGGAGCAAATGGGGCTCAGCATAGGTAACGGATCCTATGAGTATTAAAATAGCTAGAGTCCAACGCATACTCCTCCAAAGTTAAATGAATAGATATATTAACAAAAATCCTATATTAGAGGTATTAAATAAAAAACGTAATAAATTTTATTTTTATTTGTATTAACCCAAGGAAACCTTCTTGGAAAAGCTAAAAAAATACCCGATGGTTAACCATCGGGTATTTAGCTAAAGGCCTTATTACTGACAGGTATTAGCAGGTACAATGTCTACTGGACCGCCTGATGGGATAGGGATCCCTGGAGGAGGAGGGCTGAAGTTAATTGACCCAACATTCCTTTGATACCCTTCTTCTAGGTTAATTTTATCATGCATCATAGAAATGTTATATAAGCTGTATCCATCGCCATTAGGGTTCTCTGTGCTAACTACATTACCTGTGCTTACATTATCCAAAAGCTGTAAGCAAATGCTGCCTGTAGGCTGGCCCATTATACTGAAATTTATAGCCAAAAGACCTCCATAGCCCTGATTGTCCTTAAGAATATTATCTCTTACAATAGCTCTAACATCACCTGTGGGGGAAGTAAATGATTCGTTAACTACCCCAATCCCTCCTCCAAAAAATGTCATGCCAGGCGCCGTTCCGCCCCCACTAATGGTGTTTTTTGTAATGGTTACTTTCACATCACCTGAAGAAAGAGTGCCCGCTGCAATACCAAAGTTTTTAGATGCTGTAACGGTGTTTTCTGTAATAAAAGCAGTTAATGAAGCTGATGAAAAAGCCTCACAAGCAATTCCTACAGAAGCACTACTTCCTGTAATAGGAACAACAATGCCGGGAACAACATTATTTCCTTGAACAAGAACGTCCATGGAGCCAGTTCCCCCTAAGGATTGAGTTCCTGAGCTCACAGAAATTCCTGCACCTTCTTGGTATAAACAAGTATTCTCTAAGATAGAGATTTTAGCTTTTGAGCTACCCGTACCCTCAACCATAATTCCTATAGGAGGAGTGAATACAAAAGGCATTACTGATTGCGTCCCTTCAAATCCAATAGGAGCTATAATGGTGTTATTGGAAATCAAGATTTCTTCTTCAATACTGCCTTCTAACGATATAGAAATGCCCAAGCCCCCCTGATTATTAAAGATATTCTTTTTAATAGAAACAAGAGCTGCAGCAGTGGTATTCGAGATAGCAATACCATTTGAATTTTCGTCTACAATGCTTGTAGAGAAAATGTTATCTTCAACAGAAATCAACCCAGATAAATTGGTTAAACTGATAAATGTTTGAGGAACATCTGTTGTAAATTCGTTCTTCTTTATATTTACACGGGCTACATCAGTACCTGTAACTGTTGCTATATTAAGATGTAATCCTGACAAGGTGTTGTCACTACCAAGTGTCACGCTGCCCTCAATCAGAGGCTTACCTCCCTGCTCTATAGGAACTGTTACATTCCCAATGGTTGTGGGAAGAGTATAGGCAAGACCTGAGCCTAAAAGCATTTGCACATCTTTTAAGGCAATGCCAATATCCATTCCTTTTGAAGTGCCATCGCCTGTAAATACATAAATGATGTCATGGGCTTTAGAATTGTTTTGTGCAAGAAGGAGCGTTGGATAAGGACTTTCGAATGTGCCATT
>JABDCQ010000013.1:19886-41488 GCA_013288075.1 Chlamydiota bacterium
GTGCCATCGCCTGTAAATACATAAATGATGTCATGGGCTTTAGAATTGTTTTGTGCAAGAAGGAGCGTTGGATAAGGACTTTCGAATGTGCCATTTGAGCTACTTGTGTTATTTACAAACACAAAGTTGTAAGGAAGCCCTGTTGCTGGATCAATAGCTACGCTACGTGTTTTCTTTTTATCAACGACTATAATCTCGTTACGATCTACTTTTTGAAGCGCTCTTACTTTCATACGAGATAACTCTGCGCAGCAAGCATCGGTTGCACATATAGAAATCCCGGTATCACCAAAGGGAAAAATAAGGCTAAGCTCACCTTGTATGATGCCCTTAAAAACGGAATCGTAAGAAGCATTTACCTGAGCGCCAATATAATCATAAATAGTTGCTACAAGACGCGCTTCTCCCCCAATAGCATTTCTTCCATTATTCCCAAAATAGTAGGGGCCTGCAGCGGCATATAAATCAAAGTTATCCATCTCGGCAAAATGATAGCCTACTTCAGCGTTCGCTCCATACATCGCAAATTCTTTTTTAGTAGAAAGAATCATCTCATGACCGCTAAAAGAATCAAAAGTTCGCCCATAACGGCTGCTTATTGTATTGCCTACGGGGATATAACCATTCGCTCTAAAATCCCATCTTTCGCCTAAAGACTCTAAGCCTATCCCTACCTGGTTGTAATGCATTTTGCTTGTTTGTCTATAATCGTAATAAGCATTAATCCCGTAAATCATGGAGTCTTCATAGCGAAGACCAATCCCCGCATTCGCAGCAAACTTCCCATCATTAAACACATGCCCTCTTAAATCTAAAAAAGGGATAAAGCAGGTATCAACAAAATAAGAAGGAGCAAAAAAACCGTCTAAACTTGTGTAGCCATCTTCATATCCCACCCCTTTAGATTCAATATGGCGAATGGAGATACGGTTGTTATCAACCCCTATGTTATCACCCGCAAAAATAGTATGCCCAAACAAAGAAAGAGCCACTAAAGATAAACTTGCAAAAACACGTTTCTGAACCATACCGCACTCCTATAAAAGTTTGTTTAACTCATCGAGTTTAAGGATTTTTATATCTGCTCATACATAAAAAAACAATAGACCTCTTGCTTAATTAAGCAAGAGGTCTAATATTAATGGCACGTATTAACAGGTACAATATCTATTGGACCACCTGATGGGAAAGGAATCATCGAAGGAGGAGGGGGGCTAAAGTTAATCGACCCGACATTTCTTTGATAGCCTTCTTCTAGGTTAATTTTATCATGCATCATCGTAGTATTATACAAACTGTATCCATCACCATTAGGATTCTCATCGTTAACTACATTTCCAGTGCTTACGTTATCTAAAAGCCTTAAGCAAATAGGTCCTGTGGGCTGCCCCATTGCACTGACATTTAACGCTAAAAGGCCTCCATATCCTTGATTGTCTCTTAGCGTATTCTCCTCTATAACAGCTCTAAGATTGCCTGTAGGAGTACTAAAGGATTCATTAGCTATTCCAATACCGCCTCCAAAAATTGTTGATCCAGGAGCCATGCCTCCTCCACTAACAGTATTTTTTGTAATAGTTACACTCACATCTGAGGAAGAACTAGTCAGCGCAAATATCCCAAAGTTTTTAGAAGCTGTAACGGTGTTTTCTGTGATAAGAGCGGCCAATGAAGATCCTTCAAGAGCCTCGCAAGAAATCCCTACAGAAGGGTTAGATCCTACAATAGGAACAAGAATACCTGGAACTACATTATTCCCTTGGATAACAAGATCCATAAAGGCGCTTCCATTTAAGAAAGCACTAATTCCTGAACCTTCTTGATATAAACAAGTATTATCTAAAATAGAAATCTTAGCTTTTGAGTTCTCAACGCCTATAACTAAAATCCCTACAGGAGGCACAAACGTAAAAGGTGGACTTGTTTGCGGGGCTTCAAATCCAATAGGAGCAATAATGGTGTTATTTGCAATCAGAATTTCTTCTTCCAGATTCCCTTCTATTGCCACGAAAATACCTACGCCTCCTTCATTATTAAAGGTATTGCCTTTAATAGAAACAAGAGCTGCTGCAGTTGCATTAAAAATAGCAATGCTCCCCGAATTCTCACTTACAACGCTTGTAGAGAAAATATTATCTTCAATAGAAATTAATCCGGATAAATTTGTTAAATTGACAAATGCCTGAATAGCATCTGTTGTAAATTCGTTCTTTTTAATATTTACACGGGCTACATCAGTACCTGTGACTACTGCTGTATTAAGATGTAATCCTGACAAGGTGTTATCAGAGGCAAGTGTCACGGTGCCCTCAATCAGAGGCTTACCTGGCTGCTCTATAGGAACTGTTACATTCCCCATTGTTGTGGGAAGAGTGTAGCTAAGGCCTGAGCCTAAAAGCATTTGCACATCTTTTAAAGCAATACCATTATCCATTCCTTTTGAGGTGCCATCGCCTGTAAATACATAAATGATGTCATGGGCTTTAGAATTGTTTTGTGCAAGAAGGAGCGTTGGATAAGGACTTTCGAATGTGCCATTTGAGCTACTTGTGTTATTTACAAACACAAAGTTGTAAGGAAGCCCTGTTGCTGGATCAATAGCTACGCTACGTGTTTTCTTTTTATCAACGACTATAATCTCGTTACGATCTACTTTTTGAAGCGCTCTTACTTTCATACGAGATAACTCTGCGCAGCAAGCATCGGTTGCACATATAGAAATCCCGGTATCACCAAAGGGAAAAATAAGGCTAAGCTCACCTTGTATGATGCCCTTAAAAACGGAATCGTAAGAAGCATTTACCTGAGCGCCAATATAATCATAAATAGTTGCTACAAGACGCGCTTCTCCCCCAATAGCATTTCTTCCATTATTCCCAAAATAGTAGGGGCCTGCAGCGGCATATAAATCAAAGTTATCCATCTCGGCAAAATGATAGCCTACTTCAGCGTTCGCTCCATACATCGCAAATTCTTTTTTAGTAGAAAGAATCATCTCATGACCGCTAAAAGAGTCAAACCTTTGTCCATAACGGCTGCTTATTGTATTGCCTACTGGAATATAACCATTCGCTCTAAAATCCCATCTTTCGCCTAAAGACTCTAAGCCTATCCCTACCTGGTTGTAATGCATTTGGCTTGTTTTTCTATAGTCGTAATAAGCATTAATCCCATAAATCATGGAATCTTCATAGCGAAGCCCTATTCCCGCATTCGCAGCAAACTTCCCATCATTAAACACATGCCCTCTTAAATCTAAAAAAGGAATAAAGCACGTATCAACAAAATAAGAAGGAGCAAAAAAACCATCTAAACTTGTGTAGCCATCTTCATATCCCACCCCTTTAGATTCAATATGACGAATGGAGATACGGTTGTTATCAACCCCTATATTATCATCCGCAAAAATAGTGTGCCCAAACAAAGAAAGAGCCACTAAAGATAAACTTGCAAAAACACGTTTCTGAGGCATAGAAGAACTCCTTAAAAAGTTTGCTTTAAAAAACTATATACCTAAAAAAAACAATAACCCCAACCCTTTTAAGGAATAAAATAAACACTTTACACTTAATCTTAAGGCTCAAAGAGCCGGCATATTACAGCCCAGGTTGGAGCGCAGCGAAGGCCTGGGCTGTAATATGCCGGCTCTTTGAGCCTTAAGAAATCGGCTTAGCTTTAAGCATACGCACCTCCAAAGGCGCTTTCGCGCAAAGAAAAACCATCCCCAGCCTGCATAATAAAAAAATTAATTAGCGCTAACTCTTTATTAAATTAACATAAATAGTAAAATTCATTTTTATTAACATTAAAACGATTTAAAGCTATAATAATTACAATTATTAACCAAGTAAAACGAGGTAACTATGTCAGAATTAAATAATAATCCTGTAACAAATCAAGGGACTACGCCCTGGGAAAGAATTTCCCCAGCCCTAAATATTAGTTCGCAAAGAAAACCTGAAGTGTTTGCCAGACTCACAAAAACAGATATTGCTATTACCGTAATAGGCCTGCTTCTTCTACTCGGATGCAGCCTAACTATTTACTCTGCAGGAATTTGTTTAGATAAAATTTCTACCGGACTCTCAACTTTTGGAATACTAGCAGGAACGTTCGGAACGGGCTTTTCAGCAACTGCTTTTTTCCTACTTGCAACCAATGCTTATAAAGCGCACAAGTTTGCAAAAGAAAATGGCAAAGCTGTTGCTTCAATTCCTCTTGATCTTGTGATTAACTCAAGCAAAAGAGTATAATGCTTCTTCCTGCTCTTTGGGATACGCTAAAATAGCATTAGGCTCTTTAACGATAAGCATTTTTTTAAGGGACCACAACGTTTAAAGCAGGCAACTTGCCCCTTTAAGGAAGCGGTCCCACCTTTAAATATAAAGGTTATAGCAGCGGCTTTTAGTCCCCATAGAGCGGGTTTTCTTTTTCCTCCCAATTTACTTTAAAACCACATGCATCAAGCAAAGGAAATAATGCTGGATCAATTGATTCTTTAGGAATTTTTTCCACAAGAGACAAAATACCGGAGCATTGCCAAGATTCTAAAGAGTCCTTTAAAGAGCCTTCTTTCACAAGGAGTCTAAAACATGTAAGAGAGCAGCTAAGAAGTGTAAGAAGATTGCTGCACGTAGAAACATTGCTTTCACTCACTTGTTCAAGAAGAACCTTTTTATCTGTTTCTGCTTCTGCAGGTGTAGAAATGTTTTTTATTCCATTTAACATATCAAATTTTCTGGAAAAAGACCCTTGATTTGAACTAAAAGTTTTCAAGATTTTTGTAAGTCCGTCTCGCTGCCAGCATGTGAGGAATTCAAATTCATCTACACTTAGAGCTGAAGGGGAATCGGGATGGTATTTTTTTTCCAATTCCAAATATTTCACAAGGTGATTCAGGCATAAAATTTTTTTCGCATAACAAAAATTCTTTAAAACAATAAAAGGAGAAGAGTCAACTACACTTACAGTCACTCTTAGTCCTTTTTGAAGTAATATTTCAATCACACTCCAGTGAATTTCTTTAAAATGACTCATTCTTTCTAAAGCACGCTCTAAAGAGGTCTGAAAATAACCCCCGTCTGCCTCATTTACATCCTTCATTTTGCTTAAGAGAAACTCCAGCATTTCAAGATTTGGAGGCCTATCTTCTTGAAGGCAGTCCATATAGAAAAATATGATATGTCCAAAGGCCATTGGAGAAAAATCCATATCAGCGCCAAACAAAGCAAGAGTGCGTACATAGGAAACATCTCCGGTTTTTACGGCAAATTCCATGATAGAATAAAAAAAATCTCGTTCTTTAAATTTATATTTAAGCATCTCTTCTTTGGGCTGTTGAATCGCCCAATTAAGATTTTCTTTTGTAGCAGGAAGTTCGTATCCAAACCTTAAATAATACGCATAATCCGCTATGAGACTCGAAGCTGTTACCAAATATGTCATAACGCCTCCTGCTCCCTAAGATCATAGTCACGGAATAAATTGGAAAACTTAGGAACCATTAAATCTTCTGGAAATTGCTTTAGGTAAGATTGAAGATCAGATATCTGCCAAGACGCTAAGGCGTCTTTTACATTCCCTTCTTTTACAAGCGCTTTAAAATATTTGCAGTAACGAAAAAGAATCCAATAAAGATCAGCAGAAAGCCCTTCACTTTGCTGGCAGGCTTCTTGGCGCTCTTCTTCTGCAAATTTGAATAATAGAGCTACTTCTGGTGATCGCTCTTCACCCAACTGGAGATTCTCCATCGTCTTGAGCGCCCTTAATCGGACAGCGGTTAAAATTTTAAGCTGCTCTACTTTGAGTTTAAATGTGCTCCTACTCATAGGTGTACGGCATTTAAATTCACCTAAGGTTAAAGAAGAAGTAGAATTTGGATGATATTTTTTTTCCAATTCCAGATAGCATATAAGTTTCTCAAAATACAGCCGCTCAGCCTCTAAACTTTGCCCTTCAATTTTTTCCCTATAAGATTTTTGGAGAATAGTGAAAGGAGAGGTAAATGGGCCCCTAGAAATTTGAGCTCCTTTTGCAAGCAAGGTTTCAACTACATCCCAATGGATTTTTTTGAAACTTACCATCACTTCTAAAGCAAACTCTAAAGAAGTCCTAAAATAGAGTGTTTCTCGTGTATTGATATACATTTTACTTAAAAGAATTGTTAGAATTGCAAGATTGGGGGGACTATTTTCTTTAAGGCATTTCATATAAAAAAATGTGAGGTGGCCATGGACTTTCTCGGAAAAATTCATATCAGCACCACACTGAGCAAGAATACCTACAGAAGGAAGATCATTGCTTCCCACTGCAAATTCAAGGATAGAATAGGAGCAATTCCCCTCTTTAAACGTATATTTAAGCATCTCTTTTTCGGGTTGCTTAATCGCCCAATCAAGATTTTCTTTGGTAGCAGAAAGCTCATATCCATATCTTAAATAATACGCATAATTCCCTATGCCACTTGCAGCAGCAGATATTAAATGTGTCATAAAAACACCTCCATCAAGACGCCTATTTTAGAAAATCTAGCGGATTATAAACAAACTATAAAGAAAGGTCTTTTATTTTTTCTTGGATTTGGGCTTTACCGGAAGGGCCTACAAAGTGAAGAACAAGAGCTTCGGGATTAGGGCCTAAGCGCATATTCCAGTTAAAGAGAGGAGAAAGCTCTTTGAAAGTGAAGTCTTTATTAAATAAAATTCTTGAGAGAATGTGCTGATCACCAATATATTTGTGATTACTCTTTAAGCTTTTTTCTACCCACTCAGCAATCACAGGAGAATGTTTACTAAAAGCAACAACGCCTGAATTAAACGTGATTTCGCCTGGTAAAATAAGCCCTTTTTCAAGCTCAAACACTTGCACTTTTTCAGGCTCTTTAGCAACGCTTATCTTTAAAGGATTATTTTCTAGATGATCAAAAAGAGGATTTAAGGGCCCTCTCACCTCACAGTCCAGATCAAGCCAAAGCGTTTCCTCGTAAGGAGAAAGATGCATAGCTAGGGGCTTTTTAAACCAAGCCTTGCGACAAGGCCAAAATTCTTTGGAGTAAATTTTTTCCCAAAGCTCTCTTAAATGTTCTTCGACAGATTCTTTTTGTATAACAAAATTTTCACTCTTTAAAGGAATAAGATTTCCTTTTTCTTTGCAAAAGGCTTTTGCTTTTTCACTCATTCCAAAATCTACAAAAGTGATCGGGTAGCTATTATGCAAAGCATAGTGATGATACCACCAAGCAAGCAGCCACTCTGTAACCCCGCATGAGCCTACAACAATCCCTTTACTCTTTTTTTGCATCTGGCAAACTAATCAGATCTTTAAAAGCTTGTTTGGTAGCTTCTCTTCCCATAAGAGCAATCGATTCTGTAAGAGGGATTTTTTTAGGACACACTTGGCGGCAATTCTGCGCATTTCCGCAGTCAGCGACCCCTCCTTCTTCCATAAGAGGGCGAAGGCGATCTTCTTTTTGGAGCTTGCCAATAGGATGGGAATTAAAAAGTCTTACCTGCGAAATAGGTGCTGGGCCCATAAACGCAGAATTTTTATTTACTTGAGGGCAAGCCTCTGAACAGCACCCGCAGGTCATGCAAGTAGAAAGCAAATATCTTGTGTCTTGCACTTTTTGGCTAATAGGTTCGCCAAATCCTCTATCTAGTGAATCATCTGTGTCAATCCAGGCGCGCACTTTAATTAAACTCTCAAACATCCCATCACGGTTCACCACTAAATCTTTAATTAAAGGGAATTTGCTTAAAGGAGCAACTGTTATGATGTTACTTCCTGAACCTTCAAGAATAGGCGCAATAAGCGCTGTACAGCCTTGCCGGGGTCTTCCGTTAATCAGCATAGAGCATGAGCCGCACACCTCTTCTAAACACCCTTGTTCCCACGCAACAGGAGTCACTTTCTTTTTTTCTTTTGTAATGGGGCACTTTTGAATTTCCATAAGAGCAGAAGTGATATTAAGAGCAGGAACTAATTCAAGCTCAAACTCCTCCCAATACTGATGATCTGTTTCCCCTCGAAAAATCTTTAATATAAATGTCTTCAACATGCTTATACCGGTAGTTGTATATTGGAAGGAATATTTTCTAAGGTAGGCTTCACCTTTTTAGCCTTCGTATAATCTCTTTGTACAGGTTTTATGTGTCTTGTGTCTACAGGAACATAAGAAATATCGGGCTCATCTGTTTGCGGATTATAAGTAGCAATGGTTGTTTTTAACCAGTTGTCATCATCTCTTGAAGGAAACTCTGGTTTAAAATGCGATCCTCTAAATTCATTGCGTAAAAGCGCTCCTTTGGTAATGACAGTTGCAAGGGCTAGCATCGCCTGAAATTGATTGGCAAAGGCATACGTTTGATTAAGCAACTCCCCTTTATCATCTAAAGAAATATGCAAATATCTTTCTTTAAGCTCTTTTAGTTTGCTCATTGTAAATTCAAGGTCTTTATTATCTCTTTTAACTGTCACATTGCGGATCATTAAATCGGAGAGCTCATCATGCAGACGATGCACATTTTCATTTCCATTTCTTGTTAAAAGATCGTGTTTAAACGCTTCTTCTATAGCAAGAGCTTCTGAAAACATTTTTTGAGAAAGGTTGCCGTAGCTATTTTTTAAGGAATCTAAGTATTTAGGAACTTCTTCTCCGGCAACAAGCCCTGCAAAAATACAGGCAACAAGAGAGTTAGCTCCAAGTCTATTAGCTCCATGATAAAGGAATTCAGATTCGCCTACTTGGAAGCAGCCGGCAATATTTGTCATTTGTCTAAAGCGCACTTCTCTATCAGGGTCATCAGCTGCCGGAAAGTCAACCCAGGCGCCTCCCATGGAATAGTGCACTGCCGGGAAAATCTTCATCGGGACTTTATGCGGATCTTCTCCTGTAAATTTTTTATAGATATCTAATACCGAATCAATTTTTGCTAAAATAGCCTCTGATAAATGAGATACATCTAAATAGACTTGCATCTGCCCATCAATTCCAAGACCAAGCTCGCAAACGCGAAGCACCTCTCTAGACCCTATATCTCTTGGCACTAAATTTCCAAAAGCTGGGTACATCTCTTCTAAGAAATACCAAGGCTCTCCTGTTTTTCCACAAGGAATGGTTTTCCCTTCAGCTGTAACAATTGTTTTAGAAGAATCTCCATAAACCCAAATTCTTCCCCCTTCTCCTCTTGCCGATTCAGAAATAAGACGCATTTTATCAGGCGCAGGAATAGCTGTTGGGTGGATCTGAATAAACTCTCCATTGGCATATTTCATTCCCTGCATATAAAGGCGTCCATTGGCAGCCCCTGTACAGAAAGTAGAATTAGTCGATTTTTTAAAAATAAGCCCAGGCCCCCCTGTTCCAAAAACAACAGCATCAGCTTTTAAGACAGAGAGTTTCATGGTAAATAAATCCATAATAACAACGCCTCTTGCAATCCCTTCTTCATCTAAAACAAGACGCATAAATTCATGATGCTCAAATTTTTCTACCTTATTTTGCGCTTCATGACGTCTTACCTGCTCATCTAATGCATAAAGAAGCTGCTGTCCTGTAGAAGCGCCGCAAAAGGCTGTGCGGTAATAAAGAGTGCCTCCAAAACGGCGTACATCAAGATTGCCTTCAGGAGTCCGATTAAAAGGGCATCCAAAGCGCTGCATCATCCGGATAATTCCTGGAGCTGATAAACACATCTCTAAAACAGGAGGTTGATCGGCTAAAAAATCGCCTCCCTTTAAGGTATCGTAGGCATGAATAAGAGGAGAGTCTTCTTCGGCTTTTAAATTCATCGCCGCATTAATGCCCCCTTGAGCGCACACAGAATGGGAGCGTTTCACTTTGGTTACAGAGACAATTTTAACCTGGCACCCTTTTTCAGCAAGCCGCATCGCGCACGAAAGTCCAGCTAGCCCTCCGCCTACAACAATGACCTCTTTTCCTTTTTTAGTGCTCATGCATACCCCAATGTCGTTAGTTCTTTAAATTCATCCAGTAAGTTCCCCAAATGGAGATGAGTCCCAAAAAGGTAATAGCGGCCATAAGACCGATTGCCACATTCACCATCTTTTTTTGCGAGCGCATATTTAAAATCACACCCCACGTGATTAAAAATGTCCAAAAGCCATTAAAGGCATGGAAGCACGCTGCTAAAACAAAAATGGTATATAGTCCCACATAAATAGGACTTTTAAAGGCATCGCGCACTAAAAGGAGAGTAGCTGTTCCAAAACTTGAAGAAGTTGCTACCACCTGATTTTCTTTTAGCTTTTGATTTTGGAGGGTTTCAACAAAAACCTTTTGCTCCTGATACTCTTCTACAGCAACAAGAATAAGGCCTTCTTGTTCCTGGTAAACAGTAGAATCTTTTTGTATTTCGCGTGCCGCCTCTAAAATAGCTACATGAGCCCCTTCTCTTTTAAAGGCTAGAGCTTCGTTATTAATACGCGCCTTATCGTATAAGGTGGCCCCCACTCTATGCGCAACAGTATGAAGCCCTTGATCAAAATCTAGCACCGCAAAATACGTTTGCTTTCCAGCTGTATTAATAGAGTCTGGATAATCGATAAAACGAAATTTGGTTACGTGTCCAATAATTCCAATAAGAAGAATCCATGAGGTGATTCTTTGCCACGAATACGCTCTATTGCGGCCATATTCTTTAAGAGCCGGCTTACTGCCATCAGATGATTTGGCATTAGATTTAGCCGTTAGAAGATATTTCACTCCCCACACCATGTGAATCAAAAAAGGAATGCCCAGGAGTAATATTTCAATAACCTGCAAATAAGGAAGGTCATGGAGGGCATTTACCATCTTTACAAATCCCTTCCCATTATCTCCAAGCCAAAGAGCTGCTTGAGAATTAGTAAGCAAATGCTCGATTAAAAACAGCATAAGCCAAAGTCCCATAAGGGAATGAAGTCTTCTCCAAATAAAGGCTCTAGGTACGATTGCTTCTGTCATATGTATACCAAAGTTTAAAACAGCATTAAACTAGGGAATTTACTTTTGAGAAAGGAAAAAATGCAGATGCATTTAAAAAAGTTTGATGCGCCACATCAGTTAAGCTTATTCCTTTAACCTCTGCAACAACTGAAGCTGTTTCTAAAATATAAGAAGGCTCATTGACTTTTCCTCTTTTGCTCTGCGGTGCCAAATAAGGAGCGTCAGTTTCAATAAAAATTCTTTCAAGAGGCATCTCTTTAAGCGTAGCTCTTAATGCTTCTGATTTTTTAAACGTCACAATGCCGCTAAAAGAGATGTACCATCCCCTTTTAATCACTTCTTTTGCCTCTTCTAACGTTCCTGTAAAACAGTGAAGAACAGCTGGACAATTTTTATAATGTTCATCGGCAAATGCAAAAAGATCGCTAAATGCTTCCCTGCAATGGATTACAAGGGGCAAATTCCATTGCTTAGCTAAATTAAAATACCTAATTAAAAAGGTTTTCTGCATCTCTTTAGGAGCATATTCATAGTAATAATCAAGACCTGTTTCTCCAATTCCTACAAGAAGCCCCTTTTTAGCAGCCTCTTCTACTATTGGGAAAAACAATTCCCCTTCTTTTTCCACATCGTGAGGGGTTGTAGCTGCCGTATTATAGACTGACAGATATTTTTTACTGAGCAAGAGCCCTTTTTCTAAGCTCTCTTTATCCGTTGCAATATTCACAATTTTTTCTACCCCTGCTAGAAGCGCCCTTTCAATTAGCTCCCCAGCAACAGGAAACAGCGTTTCCCCCGAAAGATGCGCATGCGAATCAATATACATAAATCCTCCAGCTTTGTTTGTTTAACCACAAAGGAAAATCTCTCTCTCTTCTCTTCCTCTGTGGTTTCTTGTCTCTGTGGTTAAAAAAATGCAAGTCTTTGTGCGCTCAAGCGTTAGCCAAAGAATTAACCACAGAGACAAGAAACCACAGAGGAAGAAAAAGAGAGAGAGAGAAATTTTTCCTCTTTGTTATCTTAGGAAGCGGAGGGTTAGATCGATTTTGTGTATTTCGTCTGTCTCTACGCGCCTTACATTTTGCGGGTTTTGTGCTTTTTGAAGGTAAGGCTTTTTCATTAAATCGATTTCTACAAAAGGTTTTACTTCTTGAAACGTGTATCCATGAACAAAGTCCTTTCCCTTAAAAGGCTGCAAAAATTCTTCTTCCACAAGAGAAACCCAATCTCTTTCTCCATTGTGGCCCCAAGATAAAACCTTGCGCAGCATCTGCTCTTTTGTTCTTACCCAGCTATAGTGGTGAAATAAAGGAAGCGCATCAAGTCCATCTACTTGCCTCATTTTATTACCCTTAATCCCTTGAAAGCACCCTTCTCTTTCATGCGGATGCATAAGGATATCGCCTGTTAATACGCTTTTTTTAACAAGAAAAGCAGAATCTTCTAACGTTTTTGCTTGGAAAGAAGAGGCGCGAAAGTACCAGTAACAAGAAAAACGCATCGCTTCATAGGTTAAAGGAAAGGAGGAGAGCCACTTACAAAAGCGATCAGATTCCACAATCTCATCCGCATCTAAAAAAAGAACATACTCTATAGACTCATCTAAAAAATAAACCCCAAGCATTCTACCTAAATTATGCCAATAACTTACGCTATGAGACCCATATAAATTTTTCTCTTTATCATAAGCAAATTCAATGAATTGGCATTCAGGATGTTCTAAATAAATCTGATTAAGCAATTCCTTATTTTCTTTTACTCCATCAAAAAAATGATCGCATACCGAAATAATAATCTGAGAAGAAAAAGCAGAGGCATTTTTTATAGCATGAGCCAAAAAAGGATAGTCGTTACTACAAAAATTAATGACAGTCGCAACATTACACATTTTTAAAAACCTTAAAAAGCAAGCTATCGTCTAATACCATAGTCAAAGCATTGAACTCCCAGCGACAAAAGCAGCGATATAAATGATATAATGATATAAATGATGAATAGCCAACTTAAAAAATATCATTCTTATCATTGTATCATTCTTATCATTTCCTTGCCGCCAATTCCTTAAAACCTTAGCCAAAATCATGAGTCTTATTTCTTATTCAACTTTTGAAATTTCTTAGGTAGAAGCGCTACACCTTGACCTGGCGGAACATCAGCACAGAGAAGAAAGAAAAGAAAAAATAAAAAACTCTCTCTCTCTTTTTTTTGAAGACTTGTTCTTAAGGGCTATCTGGAGTATAAGTAAGGAAAGAGGTTTACTTATGATTTCTTGTTATCCACTTCTTGGGACTAATATATTTTTTTCAGCTTACTCTGAATCTGATCTTTTTGGCAAAGCGATTTTTGTTGGACTCTATCTTTTATCTTTAATCTGCTGGGTAGTGCTGCTGCAGCGCTTTTGGCTTACAAAACATGCAGCCAATATATCGCGTGCTTTTAAAATAGCTGTAAATAAAAACAAGGAGCAGCTTTTGCAATTAAATGCAGAGCATCTGCCCAGGCCGAAAAATAAAGAAATTCCCCATCCTTTTGGAGAAGTATTTTATTCTCTTAAGCAAAAAACACTCGAAACACTTAATAAAAACAACTATTTTGCAAAGCAAATGCAAGCGGAGAGTGGCGTTTACCTAACAAAAACAGATCTTGAGCTCCTAGAATCTCATGCGCTAACTACAATTTCTACAGAACAAAAAAAGTTAGAAAAGAATCTATTTATTCTATCAACAATTGTTACCCTTGCACCCTTTTTAGGTCTTCTTGGAACGGTATGGGGAATTCTCATTACGTTTACAGAGCTTCAAGCAGGGGCATCAGCTAGTTCTAACTCGGCCATTATCGGAGGGCTTTCTACAGCTCTTGCCACAACAGTGCTAGGCCTTGTCATTGCCATCCCAGCCCTTATCGCGTACAACTACCTAAGAAATGCAGCAAAAACACTTTCTTCTGATATGGAAGATTTTCTCTATGAACTCCTCTCTAGTCTCGAGCTCCAATATCGCAAGGTGGAATAATGCGCAATAGATCAAGAGGCCAAGAGCATTCTCAGGAAGCAGAGATAAACCTTACCCCTCTTATCGACGTGGTATTTGTCGTACTCATTATGTTTATTCTAGTAGCGCCTATGCTTGAAGTAGATAAAGTGGCACTCGCCAGCGGCACTTCTAAAGAAGACAAGGAAATGACAAGTGTGCAAGAAGCAAGCTCCATTAGCATCAAAGTGCTCGAAGATAACTCCATTTGGCTCAATGCAAAGCGCGTTAAAGGAGGAGAGCTTGCTAGTCTTCTAAAAGAAGCCAAAAGGACCAATCCTAAGCGCATTCCACAGCTTCTTCACGATAAAAAGGCGCAGTTTGGCACTTACCAGCAAGTGAAAAATGCCGTAGAAGAAGCAGGATTTCTTCAGATGGATGTTATTTTACTTCCTTCCTCAAAGTAAAAGCAGGGGCTTTTTGTGCGAAAAAAAATTGCAAGCTATTTTAAAAAAGCACCTATTAAAGCAACCTGTCTTTCTTTTGCTATTTTTTTTCATTTAATTTTTATTTGCTCAACATGCTTTTCTTTTTCATCAAATAAAAAAAATGCAATTAAAAAGCCGCTTGTTATAAATACAATTAAAAAGCTGTTTGCTCCCAAAGAAAAACAAATAGCTGCAGCTTCAACTCCTGCACCTAAAAAACAGCAAACGATAAAAGCAACGCCTTCAAAACCCGCAGAAAAGAAACAAGAAACGCCTAAACCACAAAAAAAAGAAGAAGTAAAAAGACCTCCTATTGTAGATAAAAAAATCGTGCCCGTTAAAAAAAATCCCAAGAAGCAAGAGAGGGAAGAATCTGTAATTTCTCAAGAGATCTTACAAGAAATAGAAGAAAGCATTGCGAAAATAGAGGGGAAAAGTGATAAATTGTATAAGGGGAGAAAGCTAAAGGTCCCAACTGCTTTGCCATCCCTTGAAATAGATCGCCCTCAAAAGGCAGATTTAGTAGAGGAAGCAAGTAGCGATTTGGGATATGGAGATACACTTGTGGCGTATTTACGTACCTACCTGCAACTGCCTGAGTTTGGAGAAGTGAAGATAAAACTCACTTTAAGAAATGATGGAAGTGTTGCAAAAGTTGTGGTACTTAAAACAGAGAGTGAAAGAAATAGAAAACATTTAGAAGCTCATCTTCCAACAATTAAGTTTCCTAGAATAGAAAAACAAGAGCAAACGTTTGTGCTCACATTTTGTAACGATATATAAAACTATGCTAAAAGTCCTTTTAACTCTTTTACTTTGCGGCTCTCTTTTTGGATCGGAAGATCCTACAAGCGAAATCCGCGTCCAACTCACAACGGATTCTAGATTAGAACCCCTTTATTTGGGCTCTTTTCAAAAAGAAGCCACCCCTCTAACAGATGCTTACCTAAAAGAGCTTGAACAGGTTTTAAAATTCGATCTTAATTATAGCGGCCATACGCATGTTCTCACCAAAAACGCAGAAAAAGAAACGATCCTTCTAAATAATGATATAGCAAAAGCCTTTGAGAAAAATCTTTGGAGAAAATTTGGCGCAGCTCATGTGGTTAAAGGAATTATTCAAAATTCTACCCTTACCGTATTAGTCTTTTCCTCTCAAAGCGGAAAACTTAAAAGCTTTAAAGATGTTTCTTTAACAGGGACGCTTGCAACCGATAGGGGCCAGATCCATAAACTTGCTGATGCCATTAACGAGGCTCTATTTAATTCCGCTTCCTTTGCAAATACGCGCATTCTTTATTGCGTCCAAATGAAAAGCAGTATAGGAGGAACCGATTGGATTTCTGAGATTTGGGAATGCGATTGGGATGGGAAAAATGCAAGACAAATTACCAAGGAAAACAGCTACTGCGTAACACCTGTATTTCTTCCCTCTAAAAATGGAACAAAGGATCGTTTTTTGTATGTTTCTTACAAAATTGGGCAACCTAAAATTTACATAGCCTCATTAAAAGAAGCCGCAGGCAAGCGCCTTGTTGATTTAAAAGGAAACCAACTGCTTCCTACTTTATCATTAAACTGCGATAAACTGGCCTTTATTTGCGATGCAGGAGGAAGAACAGATCTTTTTGTGCAAGACTTCTCTCCAAATGGAGCTGAGAGCGGCAGGCCTAAGCAACTTTTCTCTTATCCACGCTCTACACAAGCGTCTCCCACATTTAGTCCCGATGGATCGATGATTGCCTTTGTCTCAGATAAAGACGGCCCTCCTCGCATCTATGTGATTCCTTCTAAAGCACAAGAAAAAAGAGCCGAAGCTAGGCTCATTACAAAACAAAATAAAGAAAGCTCTTGCCCTGCATGGTCTCCTGATGGAACAAAATTAGCTTATAGCGCTAAAGTAAACGCAGTAAGACAAATATGGGTTTACGATTTCAAAACAGGGGAAGAAAGGCAGCTAACAGCGGGTCCTGGGCATAAAGAAAACCCTACATGGGCACCCGATAGCCTGCATCTTGTATTTAACTCAACCGACCCTCTTTCCTCTGAATTATATTTAGTTAATTTAAACCAACCCGAAGCCATAAAAATTACGCAAGGCATAGGGAAAAAACAATATCCAACGTGGGGACCAAAATGAAAAAAGTATACCAATATATGTCGCTGTTTTCTTTAGCTGCAGCGCTTCTTGCAACAACCGGCTGTAGAAAAAACAATACCGGAGTTTGGGACGAGAACAAAACGTCTGCTAGCTATAAAATAAAAGGAGCCCTTTGGGGTAATGAAGACAATCGTTTAGCAGCCGATAAAGATAACTTTATTGGACCTTCAGAAGAAGATTTTATTCCTCTTAAAGATGAAGATCTGCAATCACAATTTGCTGATAACGCTATTCCTCAATCCACAATCACTCCCGGTGGAGAGGGAAGCTTTATTCCTGGCATTGAGCACTTCCGCATGCCTACTTCCCAGCTTGCCTCTATTTTTAGAAACGTCTTATTTAATACAGACGATCACATTCTTCGCGGCAATGAAGCCCTTGCCACTATTGACACAGTAGCAAGCTACTTATTAGAACATCCTCATACCTATGTCTTTATTGAAGGCCATTGCGATGAAAGAGGTCCTCAAGCCTACAACCTATCTTTAGGCGCAAGACGCGCTAACTATGTACGTTCTTTACTTGTTCAAAAAGGAGTAGGAAGCGATCAGCTTCATACAATCTCTTATGGAAAAGAAAGACCCATAGAAGCAGGTCACGGAGCTAATGCTTGGAAAATCAATAGAAGAGCCCAATTTAAAATTTTCCAAAAAACTTAAAACCCCTTAAGAAAAAATGATCCGCTCCATTTTTTTATTCTGTATCATTTTCTCTTCCCTCTATAGCCGCACAAACGATGCGGCTATAGACGAAGTGCGCCTAGAACTTAACGATTTAAAGCATGCGCTTCATACCTACCAAGTAGATTTGCGCATTTTAGAAGAAAAAATGAAAAAGCAAGAGGGTTCTCTTAAAAATCTCTCTACCCCGAAACCCACAATCGCAACAAATCCTCTAGAAGAAAAACTTCAACTTCTAGAAAAGAAAATTGCGCTGCTTGAAAAAGGACAGGAAAAAACAGCTGCGGACCTGCGCACTTTAAGCTCTTATGCAACACAAACAACCAATTCCTTTTCACAATACAGCGAAAAAATTCAAGAACTTGAAACTAGTGTGCAAGATCAGAAAATGAAAATGGCAGAGGCCGTAAAGCTCCAAAAAACACTAAGCTCCCTTTCTAAATCTATAAAAAAACAAGACGCTCCCGTTGAAAATGCCTCAACTAAAGTGTACAAAGTGAAAGCTGGAGACAACCTAGAAAAAATTGCTAAAGCAGAAAAGACTTCCGTTGAAACAATTAAAAAGTTAAACAAATTAGAAAACGATAAAATTTGCATTGGCCAAACCCTTAAAATAAAAGATGAGCATGAGAAGCAATAGAGAATCGAGTATAGGAGTTTTCGACTCAGGATTTGGCGGACTAACCGTTATGAAAGCTATTAGACATGCGCTTCCTCATGAAAATATCATCTACTTTGGAGACACAGCAAGAGTTCCTTATGGAAGCAAAAGCCCTGAAACGATTTTCCGCTATACCGTAGAGAATTCCGATTTTCTTATTGAACAAGGCATAAAGGTTCTTGTAATAGCTTGCCACACAGCTTGCTCTATTGCCTTAAATGAAATTCAACAGATGTTTGATATTCCTATCATCGGCGTTTTAGCCCCCGGGGTTGAAGAAGTTGTCAAGCATACAAAAACCGGGCAAATAGCTATTTTAGGAACAAGAGCAACCATTTCATCCGGTGTCTATCAAGAAGAGATCACAAAGCAAATTCCTCACGCCGATATTATGGCAATATCTTGCCCCTTATTCGTTCCCTTGGTTGAAGAAGGCTATGTAGAGCATCCCGTCACAGAAACAATTATCCAAGAGTATTTACGCCCTTTGCGCCATAAAACAATTGATACCCTGCTCCTTGCTTGCACCCATTACCCTCTTTTAAAAAACCTCATTCAAAAAGAGCTTGGAGAAAATGTCATCCTTATAGATCCAGCTACTAGCTGCGCTGACAATATTAAAGAACTTTTAGTACAAAAAGATTTAGAAAACCCTCAAAAACAAAGTCCTAACTATCAATTTTACGTTACAGACGACCCTGAAAAATTCCGCCTCCTAGGGAAAAACTTCCTAAGCTACCCCATCGAATACATCATCTCCAAACCCGTCTAACTATGTGATCTAATTATATGATTGATAGGTATGCCCTGTAGCCGTATAATCTTTGCCTAAAAGGTGAATTATATGGCATTTTTGTCTATTAATGGCGGTTATTCTTCAGTAAACAATTATTCAAATCTAGAACCTCCTCATAAAAAAAGAAAATTTGAAGAAGAAATCGAAGAACTAGAATGCAAAGAGCAGCTCCCTCCTTTTGATATAGAAATCATTTGTAATACCATTCTTTTTGGACCGACCAAGGCAGCTGATGAGTTAATTGCTCAAAACAACTCCATTCTCTTAGCTTTCAATCACTACACCCCTCAAGAAACACTTAATTTTTTTACTGAGCACATGGTTACTTGGGGGTACTCCGAAAAAAATCAGAATAAAGTAAAAAAAGAAGTTCTTTATCTCTGCTCTATGGCCATTCGAAATTCTAGATATATGGAGACAATGCATTTTCTAGAAAAAAATGTTCTTACTCATCTAACAAATTCAACAAAAGAAGTATTTAATAGCCTTATCCAAAAAGCAAAAGAAGCCCTTTCAAAAGAAATGCCAAATACGCTTAAAGAATTTGAAGAAACGCTTCAAAATAATACAAAAATAATTGCAGAATCAAATACTGCACTCGATGTTTATTGCTATTTGGATCCTGAATACCGCGTGCGCCTTGAATTACTCATTAACGAAACAAAAACTTTTTTAGAAGAACATGTATTTGGAAATTCTAAAAAACACTTTGCCACTCTTTGTCAACAACTCGAAATCAATCAGCATGAGCGCAAAGAACTCTCTTGTTTAAAGCAAGAGCTCCTTAATAAAAATAAAAACCTGCGTGAACTAGCAAAGCCCTTTTACAATGCATCAAGTACAGGAGAGTCCAAACTTTTAAATCAGAGAGAAATTCTTTTCCAAAGAAATCTAAATGCTTTTTGGCAAGCAGGAATCCATTTACTTGACTCCGCTTTTCACTCTGTCTTAAAAAAAAGGTATATCCCAAGAGCTCTAATTCAAGCAGTCAATACCACTTCTAAATCTGCGCTAGAATGGAACAATCTCCATTTTAAAAATCTAGAGCAGACAAGCACCCCTTCTTTGGAAAATGGTTATGTTCACAATGCATGGATAGAATTTTTAGGCCCTCAAAGTAAAATCGAAGATTTAGAAGATTTTATTCGCAGCATTCTTAAAAATTTGCCAGAAGACCTTTTTACAAAATTAGAAAACGCCCTTAAAACATCATCTGATAAAAACGAAACAATTCTCAGCCTTTTTACAGCTTTTTTTCAAACACAATTTCGAGGCCCTATTAATTTTGCCTCACTTAAGAGATGGCACGAGAAATCTTCGTGATTGAAAATATTTTCTCAACATGTTTGAATGGTGCAAAAGCACTAGGAGTTTAAAAAAATGCACAAAAAAAGAATCTTACTTATTGAAGATGAAGAAGATATTGCGGCCCTAATCAAACTACAAGCCGAAATCTCCGGTTACAAGCTACACGTAGAGGTAGATGGAATTAACGGATTTAGAGCTGTTGAAAGAGAAAGACCCGATCTTGTGATTCTAGATATTATGCTTCCTGGACAAAACGGACTTGATGTAGTGCGCAAAATGAAAAGCCATCCCGATTTAAAAAATATCCCTATCATCATTCTTTCTGCCAAAAGAGAAGAGCTTGATGTAGTGCTTGGTCTTGAGCTTGGCGCTGATGACTATATGGCAAAGCCCTTCTCCCCAAAAATCTTATTCTCTCGCGTAAAAGCCGTTTTAAGAAGGGAAAAAGAGCCGTCTAAACTCGTTAAGACATTTAGCTTTGGCGATTACACTCTAGAACCAGAAAGATATATCCTTAAAAAGGGAGATAAAATCATTCCGCTCACTCTCTCTGAATTTGGCATTCTTAAGCGCCTTTTAGGCAATCGCGGAAAAGTCATGACACGCAATCAACTACTCGATGATATCCACAACGATGACTCCTTCATCGTCGATCGCAATATCGATGTACACATTGCAGCCCTTAGAAAAAAGCTTGGCCCCCACTTCGACTGGATCGAAACAGTCAGAGGCGTTGGCTACCGCTTTAAAGAGGAACCCTCGCTCGCCGACTAAAAAAAGGAACAAAGAGGATAATTTTTCTTTCTCTTTCCCTCTTTCTTCCTCTGTGGTTTCTTGTCTCTGTGGTTTATCTTAAATGCAAGCCTTTTGGATCCTTCAGTCTTGGATTTAAGATAAACCACAGAGACAAGAAACCACAGAGGAAGAAAGAGAGAGAAAGGAATTTATCCCTCTTTGTTTCCTGTCAGCCTCTAAAGAAGCAAGAACTAGACGTAAAGCACGAATAACAATCTCATCTTAAAAATAATACAGAATGTGCTATAGGGATTAAAAAGAGGTACTCACAATGAACATCCCCCTCCCTATAGGCTCATCTCCCTATGAATCTCCTAGCGATCGAATCCGAGACTTCACCCAATCCCCTATTCAAATAGAAATCGACTCTGCAATAAAACAATTCATGCAGCAACATGGTTTTTCAGGTAGCGTTATGGTTGTTCAAAATGGTCAACCCACTTTTGCTCAAGCATATGGAGAAGCTACAGCTGGACAAGCGAATGAACAGAATACTACATTCCGTTGGGATTCCGTATCAAAATTGATTACAACAACAGGCATTTTGCAATTATATGAGAAAAATAAACTTAATTTAGATGATCCGATTACCAAGTACTTGCCTGAGTACAAAAACTCTCCCGGATTAGGAGGAAAACCTCCTGTTACAATTCGATCCTTGCTTACAATGACATCAGGGATTGCAGATCTGCCTCCTCTTCCTGGTCCTGCAGAGTGGCAGAACCGCGCTCCAACCCTCAAAGAAATTATGGATTATGTAGCAGAACAACCAAGAAAAGGCCAAGGCACATGGTCATAC
>JABDCQ010000014.1 GCA_013288075.1 Chlamydiota bacterium
ATCATTCATATCATTTCCTTGCCGCCAATTCCTTGAAACCTTAGCCAAAGTCTTGAGTTTCCCCAACTTTTGAAGTTTCTTGAGGTAAGTAAGGCAAGACTTTTTAAGGCTTGCAAAAACGCCTTATTGTTTTTTTAATCTACTATGGCTTTTATAAAATCCTGGGATCCTGGTAAGATGGGGTTAGAATCCAACAGGAGGTTATATGGGAGCTCAATCTCATCCCGATCATGATAAAGTAAAAATGACTTTCGAATGTACACCTGATGAAAGGGCTTACATTAAGATGTTAGCAGCTAAGGCTCGGATGAATCTTAGTGATTTTCTCCTTTCTTATCTTAGGAACGATTTTCCAAAAAAGCCTAATAAAAAAACTCTATCTTCTATGAAAGAGTTGGATGAAGGTGGAGGGATTCGCTGTACTTCAATAGATGATTTCTGGGAACAAATGGGAATTGATCCAAATGCTTGAGCTTGATTATTGCACGCGAATTAAAAAGGATCTAAAAAAAATTCAGCATAAAAGTGCTTTATTTGTCTAGAATCGGCTCTCATTCAGATCTTTTCTAATTGTTCTTTTCCGCAAATCTTTATTTTAATAGTGCTAGCATTTGTTCGTGAGATAATGCATTGATATCCTTTACGAATTCGGTAAGCTCTTCTTTCTGCTTGGTTAATATTTCAAGGCTATCAGGTTCTTTTTCAATTGTTTCTTTTAAAGAGCCTAACACTCTGTTTCCATATTTCTTGAAAAGTAAAATAAAATTTCCGATTTCTAGCTTTTGCACTTTAGTGAGAGTGTCTAGTTTTTTAGTTAAGGCAGATTTTCTTGTGAAGGCTTCATAAATAGGAAGAAAGGCATTGAATAGGAAGACAGTAAGAGCTGTATAACTATCGATTCGGTAGTTGGGCTGATTCTTAGCTATTTTCTTCGCAGAATAGATAGCACAAGCTATATAAGATAAGAGAGGAGCTCCAACGGTTAAAAAGCCAAGTCCTAGAGCTGTGTATCCTTGAAAGTTTGCAGCTATTGCCTGAGTGCCCAAAACGGCGCCTACTACAAGACCAATAATGAGGATGCATTTAACAAATGCGATTATTTTATTTCTTACTTCATGAGTTTGAGCGTCTTCTAGTCTTTTAGTTGTCTCTTCTACTTGATGGACACTTTCCTTAAGTTTTGAATAATCGTAATATTTAGTAGGGCAGAGGGGGTTGTTAGCCACGTACCTAAGGACGCGAACTCCAACTTCTTGACCCGGCATAAATCCTTCGGGGATCGATGCTATATATTCCCATGAGCTTATCATGGATGATGCAAAATGATTTGCTCCTTCTGAGAGGGATGTAAGTTTATTTGTATTAAAATTAATGCTCATAGTTCCTCGTTTTTAAATTTTTATATATTTTATCATATTTTTAGTTTTCTGTGCATTAATTATTGTAAGAATCTGTTATAGACAGCATTGCATTGACTATTAGTGACTTAATTAGCTGTTTACTTTAAATTGTAATTGATTTATAATCATTATTTAATATAATTGAAATTGGATATTTTTATGACAATTGCAAAATTAACTGAAATACCGAGATTGGCCATTAATACAGGCTGCTTTCTTGGGATAGGAGCTTTTAAAAAAATAACTAGCATTCATCCGTCAATAGGGGCTCCATTAAACGCTATGGCTGGCTATTTGATAGAACAAGCGGTTCATTGGACTAAAGTTCTTCCCCCTTGTTTAGCTCCTCCTAAGGCCTACGTTTATCCAGATTTAAAGGATAAAAAAGTTCAAGAGCAGTTTATTATTTCTTCAGATGATCCTCGCCAGCTTGCAATAAATAAGTGTTTCGAAGGAGTAGACATGCTCGATTTTGAACTGGATCATACAAATCCTCCAAAGGGATTTACACGCTTAAAAAGAACCCCCATTGTTTTTATGCATGAGGCTTTACCTGGTGTTGTGCTTAAAATGACAGGGGCTCTTGGTTGTACAAAATATGCTTAGTTCTTATAATGATTGTTTAGGACGAGCTGCCGTGGCATATGGATTAAGAGAATTAGTAAAGGAAGATGCATTAGATATGCTTCATGTTCCTCAAAAAGTTTTAGCTCATATTCCTCAAAAAGAAATGGAATTTCAGGAAAGAAACTACCTTGTTATAGCAGAAAAGCTTGAATTGACAAGTACAGACGAAACGAAAGAGATGATGCAGAATATGGAGCCATCTAAAGCCAAAAAAATCTTAAAGCAACTTTTTCATTTAATGATTAGATCGGGCTACCAAGATGGACATTTTTGGAACTTCGCTTTTATTAAAACAGGCCCTCATGCAGGCAAGCTTGCTATATACGATACAGAGCCTGTTGGAATTATTAACGATTACTATACAGATTCTCCTGAAAAACGCGCTCTTGCCGTGACTAGAAGTACACAGATTGAGTGTGGGATGTATGCGATTAATGAAGCTCTTGATCCGGAGAAAGGTCTTCCTTTCCCTAAAGCACTTTTAGAGGAAGTTGGGTTTGAGGCGCTCTATAATGCCGAGCAAGAAAGAGATTTCGCTTTCCAGAAAGCCGCCATCCTCTTCTCGTTGCCCATTGCAACTGCGTTAACATCCTACATCGCCCAAAAATACCTCTAACCAACGAGGATGAACAAAGAGGAATTTCTTCTCTCTTCTCCCCCTCTGTGGTTTCTTGTCTCTGTGGTTTATCTTTGGCTAACACTTGAGCGCGCAAGGACTTGCATTTTTTTTAACCACAGAAGCGTTGAAACCACAGAGGAAGAGGGAAAGAAAATAATCTCTCTCTGTTATGTTTGCTTCTGGAGGTGTTTTTTGAGGTAGCGGCCGGTGTGGGATTCTGGGTTTTGGGCGACTTCTTCGGGGGTGCCTTCGGCGATGAGCTCTCCGCCATATTTGCCGGCGTCGGGCCCGAGGTCGATCACTTTGTCAGCTTGCGCAATGATGTCGAGGTTGTGCTCGATGATGATGACTGTGTTGCCTTTATCGATAAGAGCTTGGAAGATAGGGGTGAGTTTTAAAATGTCTTCGCTATGGAGACCAACTGTTGGTTCATCAAATAGGTAGAGGGTGTTTCCTGTTTGTCTTTTGGCAAGTTCTTTAGAAAGTCTTAAGCGCTCTCCTTCTCCACCCGATAGGGTATTGATTTCCTGCCCAAGTTTTAGGTAGTGAAGCCCGACTGAGGCGAGTGTTTCTAATGTTTTGGCAATTTTGGGGATAAAGGGCATCCACTCCATGGCCTCTTTGACTGTCATATTAAGGATATGGCCAAGGTGTTTGCCTTTAAGAAGCACTTGAAGGCTTAAGGGGTTTAAGCGGTAGCCGTGGCAAGCATCGCAGGTGACCTTTACGGGGGGAAGAAACTGCATATAAATGGTGCGTATTCCAATGCCGCTACATTTTGTGCACATCCCTTTTTTATGATTAAAGCTAAAGTTTTTAGGTAAAAGCCCTTTTATTTTAGCCGCGGGAAGCGATGCAAAGAAATAGCGCAAGGGGGTAAGTAAATCTGTGTAGGTGCTTACATCGGCTCGATTCGTTTGGCCAATCGGGCTTTGTTCAAGCACTAAAAGTTTATCAATCTTTGATAGCCCACTTATTTTGGCTCCTAAAAATGTTACCTCTTCAAGCTTGTGTCTTCTTGCCAAATTAGCAACGATTGCAGGTTTTAAAAGATCGCTCATTAAAGTTGATTTTCCAGAGCCTGAAACCCCTGTAATACAAGTGAGGGCTTTTAAGGGAAATTCTACGCTAATATTTTTTAGGTTATGAAGACTTGCTCCTCTAATAGAGAGGAAGTTTTTAGAAGTGCGCCTTTGCTCTCTCAGAGGGATCGATTTGGTTCCGCTAAGGTAAGCTCCTGTAAGAGATTTGGGATTATTTTTAATCTCTTCAAGGGTTCCTTCGGCAATAATTTTTCCTCCTTCAAAACCGGCGCCTGGGCCAAAATCTAAAATGTAATCGGCAATTTCAAGGGTTAGAGGGTCATGCTCTACAAGAAGAAGGGTGTTGCCTTCGGCGCATAATTTTTTTAGCGCCTGATTAAGTAAAGCGTTATTATGTGGATGCAGTCCAATTGTTGGCTCATCTAACACGTAGAGGCATCCTGTAAGCCCGCTTCCTAACTGCCTTGCTAAGTACGTACGCTGCGTCTCTCCACCGCTTAAAGTACGTGCGCTTCTATTTAATGAAAGATAGCCAAGGCCAATAGTTGTAAGAAAAGAGAGTCTTTGATTTAGCTGCTCAAAGGTGTCTTTTAAGAAAGGAGGGGTCTCAAGCTTTGAGGTAAAGGCAAAGGCTTCATCTAAAGAGAAATCGCATACATCCCCAATAGATGTATCCTGGATTTTTACATTTCTCGCTAGCGGATTTAACCTCACTCCATTGCAAGAGAGGCAGATGTTTTCTACAAGAAGGGGAAGAAGCGTTTCTTTAATGGAGGAAGATCCAATTTTAGAAAGCTTTGCAAATACATGGTTTAACCCTATCCAGCGTAGTGCACTTTCTTTCTTACTTCCAAAAAGGAAAAATTGCAAAGCTTCAGGGCTCAAATCTTTTAAAGGCGTTTTAGGATCGATCTCTTCTTTTTTTAGCATATCGGTAAAGATTTTTACGGCAGCTCTTGAGGCGTTATCTTTCCAAAGCAGATAAATAAGGCCAAGAGGAGTAAGCGACATAATCTCTTTATGACGCGATAAATCAGCTCCATACTGAAAGCCAAGACCTAAGCAATCGGGGCACATCCCTTGTTCTGTATTAAAGGAAAACGTATGAGGCGTAATAGGAGGATACGATTTTCCCGTGCTGGGCGCTGTAAAAGAAAGGTTAAAAAATAGGTCTTTATCCTCTAAGGCCGCCACAAGGGTGCCCCCTGAAAAGCTAGAGGCTGCATCGATCGCTTCAAAAATCCTTTTCTTGCTACTTGGATGAATCATCAGGCGGTCGATCACTAAAAATAAGCTGTTTTTGCGCCCTTTTTCATAAGGGATAGTGTCTTCTAGTTCGTAGTATGTGCCATTAAGTCTAAGGCGCATATACCCTTGCGATTGAAGCTTATCTTTTACCTCTTCAAACTTCTCATGCTTCGCAATTATTAAAGGCGCTAAGATCTGAACTTTTGTGTTTTCGCTTAGCTCTAAAAGTTTTTCCAGCACATAGTCTTTACTAATCGATTGAATTTTTTCTCCTGTGTCAGGGCAATAAGCCACTCCTAGGTGGGCAAAAATGACTCTTAGAAAATCGTAGGTTTCAGTAAGGGTTCCAAGCGTACTTCGCGGATTTCCTGCGTGGTGTTTTTGTTCAATGGCAATAGAGGCTGATAAGCCTTCAATATTTTCTACCTTAGGCTTTGCCATTTGTTTTACAAATTGGCGCGCATAGGGAGAGAGCGATTCAATGTAGCGCCTTTGCCCTTCTGCATAAACAGTTTCAAAAGCAAAAGAGCTTTTCCCAGAACCTGAAGGGCCTGTGCATACAGTGATTTTGCCTCTTGGGATTTTAGCCGATACATTCTTTAAATTATTCTGAGACGCTCCTTCTACCTGAATAAAGGAGTTATCAAAGACTTTTACCTCTAGAGTTTCTTGCTTGTGATGAGGATTTGGAGATAGTACCTTATGAAGGGCAATTCCTGTAGGGGTTTTAAGTTTGGCGATTTTTTCAGGAGTCCCTTCCGCAATAATTTCCCCTCCGCCACTTCCTCCTTCAGGGCCTAGGTCAATTACCCAGTCAGCTGTTTTAACAAGGTCCATATTATGCTCAATCACAAGCATGGTATTGCCTTTCTCTACAAGGGAGTGCAAAATGGTGTTAAGCTTTTGAATGTCGTAAAAATGCAGGCCTGTTGTGGGCTCATCGAGAATATAAAAGGTTTTGCCGGTTTCTGGGCGAGCAAGCTCTTTTCCCAGTTTAATACGCTGCGCTTCTCCACCCGATAAGGTGGGGGAGGGTTGCCCAAGCTTTATATAATCAAGCCCTACATCTGAGAGGACTTGGAGTTTATTTTTAATATGAGGAATTGCAGAGAAGAATTCTAAACTCTCAGAAACGGCCATATCAAGGACATCTGAGATGTTTTTCCCTTTAAAGCTAATGGATAAGGTATTTTGATCAAAACGCTTGCCTTTACAAAAAGTGCAAGTGACCCACTCATCTTCCATAAAGTCCATATCGATTTTTGAAAGGCCCATTCCTCCGCAGTGAGGACAAGAGCCTTCTTTGACATTAAAGCTAAAGCGCCCCGCCCCATACCCTTTAGCGACGCTTTCAGGAAGCTTGCTAAAAAGGTCTCTAATTTCATCGAAGACTTTAATGTAGGTAGCTGGGTTTGAGCGAGGCGTTCTTCCAATAGGGGACTGATCGATGCAGATGACTTTATCGACTTTTTCTATCCCTTTAATGCTTTGAACTTTGCCTATTTTAAGTTTTGAGCCTCCCAAGACATTAGAAAGAGAGGGGAAAAGAGTGTCTGAAATCAAAGAGGATTTACCAGAGCCTGAAACGCCTGTTATGGCAATAAAACAGTTTAAAGGGAATGTAGCCGTAATCCCTTTAAGATTGTGGTGCTCAGCTTTTTCAAGAACGATGCATTCCTTTTTATTGATGGCTCTGCGTTTTTTAGGAATGGGAATACTTAATTTGCCCGATAGATACTGCCCCGTGATCGAATCTTTTGCTTCAAGGATATCTTTCATCTTTCCTTCAGCTACAATAAAGCCCCCGTTTTTCCCGGCTAAGGGCCCCACATCGACAACGTAATCGGCCTCTCTAATGGTTTCTTCATCGTGCTCTACAACAATGACTGTGTTGCCTTTATTTTTAAGATTTACAAGAGTCGCAATCAGCTTCGTGTTATCGCGCGGATGAAGTCCAATAGAGGGTTCATCAAGCACGTAGGTTGCTCCTACGAGGCCTGAGCCTATTTGCGAGGCGAGGCGCACTCTTTGGGATTCTCCTCCAGAAAGGGTTGGCGCTGTACGCTCAAGCGTTAAATAGTGAAGTCCTACCCCTAAAAGGAAGCGCAATCTTTCTTTAATCTCTTTTAAAAGCTCAGCTCCAACAAAAGCCTCTTCAGAGGTAAGCTTTAATGTTTCAAAAAAATGTGCACAGCCATCAATGGGAAGTTTGCAAAGATCTGAAATTCTTGTATCGCCAATTGTTGTTGCAGCAGGGTAAGGCTTAATTCTATCGCCTTGGCAAGAGGGGCAAATCATCTCATGCATAAGCTCTTTCATTTTCGAGCGGAAAAGCTCGCTCTTTGCTTCAGAAAATCTGTGCTTTGCTTCAAAAAGAACGCCTCGCCACTGCACATATTCTGTCCATCTAGCGCCTGTTTTGGGATGGACAAAGGCCATCTTAGTCCATTTTTTATCTATGCCATAAAGAAAAGCATTTTTCCCTTCTTCAGGAAGTTTTTTCCAAGGAGTCGTGATATTGAATTTATAAAGCTTTGCAAGATTGTCATAGATATTTCCGTAGCGCACCGTTGTATAAGAGCTACTAATAGAGCAGCAATCTTCAGCGATCGATAATTCAGGGTTAATAACCAGATCCAAATTAAATTCTTGCGTTTCTCCAAGGCCTTGGCATGTAGGGCACATTCCAAGAGGATGGTTAAAGGAAAAGTCATGCGGCTCTAGAGGGCCATAAGAAACCCCAGATTTTTTTGCATAAGCATGTGTGGAATAAAGCGTTTCTTCTCCTGTATCGGCATTAAGGAGGCTCATCACCCCTGCGCCTAAATCAAAAGCATGGGTGATCGCTTCTGCAATCCGCTCTTCATTTTCAAGACTTGTACTTAACCGATCGATCACAAGATCTATATCGTGGGAAACGCCTTTTTCTACTTGAATCTCTTCGGAGATCTCTACAATTTTTCCATCTAACCGAACGCGGGTAAAGCCTTTTCTTAAAAGATCTTGCAGATCTTCTTTAAATTCCCCCTTTTTCCCTTTAGCGTAGGGGCTTAAGATAATGATCTTTGTACCCTCAGCAATTTTATTGACTTCGAGCAAAATGCTTTGAATGCTTCTAGGCGCTACAACTTCATTGGTAATAGGGCAGTGAGGCGTGCCTACGCGCGCAAAAAGAACACGTAAGTAGTCATAGATCCCTGTCATGGTCCCTACAGTTGATCTAGGCGTTCTTCCAGCTGTTTTCTGTTCAATCGCAATAGTAGGAGAGACTCCAGTGATTAAATCGGCATCAGGGCGCGCCATATCGCCTAAATGACGCCTTGCGTAAGTAGATAAAGACTCGATGTAGCGCCTTTGGCCTTCTACATAAATCGTATCAAAGGCAAGGGATGATTTACCAGAGCCAGAAACCCCCGTAAAGACAATAAGCTGATTAGGCGTAAGCTTTAAGTTCACATTCTTTAAGTTGTGAACCCGCACTCCTTTTAAAATAATTTTCTTCTCTTCCATATTAGCTATTCTACAGAAAAGCGATTATTTTGGCATGCAGATTGGCTCTGTTGCATAATCTTAGTAAGAATAACGGAGAGGTATAAAATTTCTTCTCTCTTCTCCCCCCTCTGTGGTTTATCTTTGGCTAACACTTGAGCGTGCAAGGACTTGCATTTTTTTAACCACAGAGACAAGAAACCACGGAGGGGGGAGAAGAGAGGGGATTTTATCTCTCTATGTCGACATCTTTTTATAATGAGATGTTCCTATGCCTAGGGGAGCATTCAAGGAAAGTCTTTGCGCTATTGCTGCCTTAAGCTCCGCAATTGAGAGGTTAATGATCTTTCGTGCATAAAGCACTGATAATTTGAGGTTTAACATCAGATCATCAGGGGTTTTGTAAAGAATTAATTGTATTTTTTATTAAAATCAATTATAATTTTATTTTAAAGTAGTGAAAGATAAGGAGTTTTTGATGTTTTGTTCTAATAAACTATGTTTGGGTTTTTTCTCAGAGACGTATCTTGAGAATCAGAATAGTTGTACGGAGTCTTGTGACAATACAAATTGTGGGAGAAAACAAAGTAAATATCATTTGATAGCTTATGTGCCAATCCTTGGCGCCATTATTGGTCTTTTTAAAAGAATTATCCCTTCCATAGAGGCGTTAAAAAATCCGACTCTTGAACCTTATAAACACCTTTATAAACACCTTTTTTATTTTCAAATTTTTAGAGGGACTTGTGAAACATTAGGCCTAGGTCTTTTATTCCTTATTCCCGATATGATTGCAACCATTGGCAGAATGTGTTCAGGTCATTGGTTTGAGTTTACTGGGATGATGTAAAAGTTTTTAAGTTCTAATATAATCGGATGTTCCTATGCCGATGGGGGCATTTAAGGAAAGTCTTTGAGCGATGGATGTTATGTGTGCAAGGCCGGTTTTACTTTCAAAACTGCTGCTTAAAACAAGAGAAATATTTTTTTTATTAGCCCATTTTTGTATCGGAAGGCAGTGGAGCATGCCGCCTTGGATTGTAGGTTTATAGATAAGGGCTTTTAATGTAGGCAGGTTTTCTAGGTCTTTTAGTGTAAGATCTGAGGGGAAAGATTCATCGACAGCAAGAGGATGAGTAAAGAGCTTTAGATCATGAGGATTTTGAAAAGGCTCTTCTACATAATCGAAGGCATCTAAGGGGAACTCTGAAAAAAAATCTAAAGAGTCTTTAGTTTTCCAGGCGCGGTTAACGTCTATACGCAAATGAAACGTGTCTTTTAATTGATTAATCAGATCTGAAGCTTCTTTGAAGGAAAGATGTCCTACTTTTAATTTGGCTGAAGTATAGCCTTCTTGTTTTCTTGGAAAGGCTCTTTCTAGAATTTCTTCATAAGATCCCATAAGAAGAGCGCTTGTTTGGGGAGAATATTTAGGAAGGGGACTTAAAAGAGAAAGAAGGGCAGACTCTAATCCAAAAGAGAGCGAAGGTAATAGATGAAGCGCTGTAAGCTCTTTAAAGATGTTGTTAGCCGTCCAATCAATCTTTAGAATAGCTTCTTTTTTTTGCTTTAGCTCTTCTAGAGCCTCGTCTAGCGTTTCCCTACTCCAAAGAGGTAGCGGCGCCACATCTCCTGCAGCCGTATTTCCCTTTTCATCTGTAATGTTGAGCAAAACCCCAGCACGGACCTGCCCAGTAATAAGAGGCATCTCATAAGGCGTAAGAACAAGCATCCCTATTTTCATACAACATTCCTTTGTTCTGCCTTTGGTAGCGCATACCTATTAAGCTATCTTTCTTTGTCCCGTTAGGGACTATGGAACGTAGCCAGGGGTTCCTTCGTCACGCCCTGGCTACGTTCCATAGTCCCTAGCGGGACAAAGAAAAAATTAGCCTTAAGCTTAACGCATACGTACTAGTACTACCGAAGGCAAAGATTGGAACCGAGTCTAAGTGAAAGATATGGCCAAAGTCAAATTATCTTCTAAAACATTGTAATTTAAATGCTAAAGATGAAATCCGGACAATCTGAAGTTGAGCTTCAGATTGTCCGGATTTTGCCAATTGAGAAGAATGGCTCTATTGTTTAAAATAAATTTTATGAGAACAAGAACAAAAATCATCTGCACTATAGGCCCAGCTGTTAGCTCGTATGCCAAAATCTTAGAGCTTATCGATGCAGGGATGAACGTAGCGAGGTTGAATTTTAGCCATGGCACTCATGCTGAGCATCTTGAGGTAATTGAAAGCCTTAAGAAAGCGCGCATAGAAAAACAAGTTCCTTTAGCAATCATGCTTGATACGAAGGGTCCTGAAATCCGTGTAGGCAAAATGTTAAACGATCAGGTAGAACTTAAAAGCGGGCAGTCTCTTATTCTTGTTAAAGATCCTGTCATTGGAGATTCTCGCCAAATCAATATCACCCCTCCTATAGTGATCGACAATATCAAGGTGGGTGATACCGTTTTATTCGATGATGGATACATCATCTCTAAAGCGACGCAAAAAACAGAAAAAGGCGTTACCCTTGAAATTCAAAATTCTGGCGTTTTAAAAAGCCATAAAGGGGTAAATATTCCCGGCTCTCATATAGAGCTTCCTGCCATGACAGACCAAGATATTGAAGATATTGTATTTGGCTGCAAACAAGATGTCGATATCATTGCAGCTTCTTTTATTCGGTCGCCTGCCCATGTTATTGAAATTAAAGATCTTTTAAAAGCTCAAGATAAATCAGCTATTTTGGTGATCGCTAAAATTGAAAATGCGCAAGGGGTAGAAAATTTTGATCAGATCATTAAAGTAGCAGATGGGATTATGGTTGCAAGAGGAGATTTGGGGGTAGAGCTTCCTTTAAAAAGAGTGCCTATCTTGCAAAAGATGATGATTAAAAAGTGTTATTTGGCTTGTAAGCCCGTTGTTGTAGCCACTCAAATGCTTGAATCCATGATTAAAAATCCTCGTCCTACACGGGCCGAAGTATCCGATGTAGCCAATGCTATTTACGATAGCACCTCTTGTGTGATGCTCTCTGGAGAAACTGCTGTTGGGCTTTACGCTATAGAGGCAGTGAAAATGATGAAAAGTATCATTGAAGAGACCGAAGCAAATGTCGATTACAGAGGCTTTTTTGAAGATACATCTAAAAAGGATTTTCATGATGTTTCCTCCTCAGTTTCTCTAGCAGCTGTTCAAACAGCTTATAGCGCTCAGGCAAAAGCGATTTTTGCTTTTACCCATAGTGGATTTACTGTGCGGCTTATCTCCAGATATCGCCCCTTAATGCCGGTGATTGCGCTTACCTCTAATCCTAAAATTTATCATCAGATGTCGCTTAATTGGGGAGTGATCCCTTTGCCGCCAGCTGATGCTAAAAATGTGGAAGAAGCTTTTAAAATGGTTTGCAAGTACTCTTTGAAAGAGGGTCTTCTAAAAGAAGGAGACCTTGTGGTTGTTTCTGCAGGCTCTCCTTTTGGAATAAGCGGCACAACCAACATGATGATGGTTAAAACTGTGCAAACTTGAACTTTGGGTTTCTTTCCTCGAAATTAGCGAAGATTTTCGATGATTTTTCTTTCTTTTTGTCCATCGCAATAGTCAAATGCCTATTGAGATGGACAAAAAGAAAGAAAAATTGCGGAAAGATCGCTAATTTCGAGCGAATTAAACCCAAAGTTCAAGTTGTAGCAAACTAAGGGCAACAACCGGCGCTGTGTCTACGCGCAAGATGTTATCGTGTAACTTCACCCCAAGAGCTCCTAATGAATTTTCAAGAAAGTCTACCTCTTTTTCATGCAGTCCGCTTTCAGGCCCTATAACAAAAATGGAAGGAGTTTCAAGCGGCTTTTTTATGGCTTCCCACAAATAAGGAGCCTTTTCTCTTGTGTCTCCAAATAAAATAGTTCCTTCTTGTTTTTTCCAATGTTGCAAGGCAGGTTTCATGACAATTTTAGGTAAATCAAGACGACCAGATTGTTTCATAGCAGCAATGACAAGCATCTGCATTCTTTCTTGTTGGTTTTTGCTAAATTCAGCTTTTTCACTTAATTTGGCAGGGAAAAGCCAAAATTCTAACACATTTAGCTCGGTCGCTTTTTCCAAAATGTATTCAAGCCTGTTAAAGCGCGGAATTGCCTGAGCAAGAATGATGGAAGGCCTTTTATGAGAAACGTGAATATCCACCACAGAACAAAGCGCAGTATCTTTTGAAAGACTTTTAATTACCGCCTTAGCCAAGATCCCTGTCCCATTAATAAGCTCTATTTCCTCACCCACCGTAGCGCGCATCACGCGAAGAAGATGATGCGCCTCATCTCCCTTAAGGAGAATCTCCCCACCCTTCGCAATAGTCTCATCTACAAAAAATCTCGCTGCCGGCATTAATCACTCCTATTTTTTACTAACAAAGAGGGTTTCTTTCTCTCTCTCTCTTTCTTCCTCTGTGGTTTCTTGTCTCTGTGGTTTAAATCTTGGCTAAGCTTAGAGATCCAAAAGACTCGCATTTTTTAAACCACAGAGACAAGAAACCACAGAGGAAGAGAGAGAGAGATTTCACTTCTCTTTGTTAATTTTCTCTTTGTTCTAGGCGAGGATGGCGCTCTTAAGCACTTCGCCTAGGTTTTCGTCTTCTTCTTTTAGGTCTTTAAGGGTGCTTACTCTAAAGGCACTTTGTTTTTTGAAGTGCTTGGAAATTTCTTTGTTTTCGCTAAAGTTAAAGACAAGCTTGAAGTGCTTAGGGCTTTTTAAAACCTCTTCGAGCTTTTTGTAATATATCACTTCGAAATCCTCTATAGCCATACAATCTTTTGGTACAAATAGCGTAATAAATTCTGTGGGGTAAATTTCTCTAAATACTTTCAAGTAAGGAAGCATTTTTTTGTAATCATGATCTAAAACAATGGCAATCGATTCATGCCTAAATTTACGCTTCAATCTTCCAGGAACTTGTTGCTTCCACCTGTTATGAATCCAGAGCCACTCTCCAGGAGATTTTCTTACGCTCTTTTCAAAAATTCCAAGAGCTTCTTTCATCATTCTATCCACTTCTTCTTCTAAAGAGGCCGCAGGATTTGGCAAAATAGGGTCGGAATAATGGATTTTGTATTTCCCTTTTATTCTTGTCGTTGTAGCTACAATAAGGGGGCATTCTGTGCGGTAAGCTAAAAGAGCTGGTAAAGGAGATGTCCATGCAAGCTTTCCTAAAAAGGGACAGCAAAACCCGCTATCGGGCATCCCTTGATCGCCTACAATGCCTAAAAAAGACCCCCTTTTTAAAGCGCGCAGGCCCTCTTTAACAGCTGTTTTGGGAGTGATAATTTTTCCGCCAAATTTTTGTCTAATACGAAGGATCCAGTTGTAGAGATATATGTTTTTAATGGGGCGTCCAATAGCAGTGCCAGGCATTCTACTTGTCCCTTCTAGAAATAAAATCTCCCAGTTTGATTGGTGGCCGCAAAAAAAGATCACGCCTTTGCCTTTTTCAATATAGGTATTAGCTTCTTCGGGGTTATCGCAGTAAGCGACCTTAGCAATGTTTTTTTCGTAGTCAAATTTGGCATACTCGAGGCAGGTGATCATCAGGTTTTGAATGGACTCTTTAGCTACCTTTCTAAGCTCTTTTTCGTTTAAGTTTAAATTCGTTAAGGAAAGGTTGCAAAGGGCTCTTTTTCTAAATTTAGGGATGAGATGGTAGGCAATAGCGCCTAAGAATCTTCCCAACTTATGCAAGTTTCTGTAAGAGAGAAAAATGAGGGGAAAAGTAAAAAGTCTAATAAGTAAATAGCTTAGCATAAGGTGGCTTCAACAAATTTTGAAAGGCTTTTAGAAAAGTCTAGATATGCATATGTATTTCTAATCAAAAGAGCGCTTTCTCTTGTTTTTCTATAGTTTAATGCTTTATTTAAGGCTAGCGCAACCGATTCAGGATCATAAAGATCTTCAATAACAGCTCCACTATTGCTGTCTAATACTTCATGCCCTCCGTTTGTTTTAGAAGATACAACAAAAAGCCCCATAGCAAGTGCTTCTACAGTCACATTTGCAAAAGGATCATAAAAAGAGGGGATCACAAGGGTATCTGCTAACTGATAGAACTGTTTTACATCGGCCCTATTTCCAAAAAAGGTGACCTTTTTAGTAAGCCCTAATTTGTCTCTTAATTTGATAAAATAAGAAAGAATTTTTTCTTTTCCAAGAACACTTAAGTGAAATTCTTTTTCCTTTAAAAGACTAAGTCCCAAAAGAAGTTTTTCTAACCCTTTACGTTTATAATTGTGTCCAATAAAAAGGAGGTGATGAGAGCTTTCTTCTAATTGTAGTTCTTTAGCAAAAGCCCCTTTCCTTTTTTGCCAGCCATCAAAATCTTTTTGCATTTCATCCCATTCTACCCCGTTATGAATCACTTCAATTTTAGCAGGGTCAGTTTGATAAAAATGGAGGATTTCGTTTTTTACCATATGAGAATTGGTAAAAATCTTTTGCGTTTCTCTTTGTTCAAAACCTAGTTTTTCTAGTTTTAGAAGAGTGCGATGCAAGGGATTGATCTTAAATTCAAGAGCTTTAAAAAAACCTTCAGCCTTTTTCCTGTGAGCTAAGAAAGCTGCATGAACCCCGTTGCTTGCGCGCAAATGGGTTTGAAAGCTGTTGCGATCCATTCCAAACACAATGTCCGGTTTTAACCTTTCTATTGTTTTTTTACACCAAGCATCAAAGTCTAATGTATGTTTGTAGCTAAGCTTTGGCTTTTTAACAAAGTGAAGGGTATTAATGTCTGTGTTAAGAGAAGGCCCAGAGGTAAGAATGGTAACTTGGCACCCCTTTTCTTCAAAGGCTTTAGCCAGTCTTAAGGTGTATTTTTCTGCCCCGCCCCCTTTTGCAAGAGAGCTTTTTAGCAAAACAACATGTCTATTCATTAGTATTCGATGTTCTCGGTGATGTAAATACGGCTTTTGTCGCATTTAATGTTAAGGGCTAGCTTCGATCCGTCTTCTTTGAAAAGCTCGAAGCGGCTCATGTAGCTTCTAAAACGGTTTCTCCAGTAAATTTCCTTAAGGATGGGTTGGAAGTCTTTAGAAAGTTCTTCATCGGAAATTTCACTTTTTAGTCTTGCTACATACTCATCTTCAAGAATGCGCGGATTTACAAATTGAACACTCCATTCAAGAGAGCCATGAGGCGTAACAATCACCTGAAGCTGCATCATCTCTTGAACAACTTCTAAGAATAGGGCACTGACTCCTTTTGCATATAAAGGAATGCTCAGTGTGTCGTGATGGCTTGCTTTAGAGATAAGGAGGTTTTCTTCTAAGCTGTAATTTGCTCTATCCAAAATTCCTTTATATCCGGGAAGGAAGAATACATTAATGGGAAGTTTCGTATCTAAAGGAAGAAGATCGTATCTGGCAAAGTCAATGCGTAGTTGTTTAGCTTCTGCATCATCAATAAGAATGGGGCTATCAGAAAGTGCGGGGATAGAAATTTGTTTCCAGTGTTCAGGCACTTGAAAACTGACTACTTCCGATTTTTCTTGTCTTAGGTTATCAAGCTCCGTTTTTGAGATATCATTTAAATTAAAGGTAAGCTGGTGCTCTTTAAGCTTAAGTTTATTAATGACATCTTCAGGCCCTTTTACAGTGAGGGTCATGCGATAAGGCCAAACATCTAAAAATTCATAGCCTCTTGGAGGATCTCCAACAGGTTGAGTGATCACTATAGGAAGCCTTTCTGTAATGAGTTTTACAGATTCAAGGGTAAGGCTCTGTGTGGAGACCTGGGAAATGCCATTTACAATATCAATAGCTGAGTTAAGCGGGATAATATTTTTTTTCGAGATAGACTCTACCCATCTATCAGGTTTATCTGTTGCATCTACAATCACTTCAAAGGCGCTAGGATTTAAAGCGTCTAGGCATGTTTTATTCCCTACAAAAGTGATGGAGATCATTTTCTCAAGCGTCCCATTATTTTGGGTTCCCATCACCTTTTTGTTGGAGGGAATATTCACTATTTTTACAGGAATGTTATTAATGGTTTTTGTAGCGGTCAGCGAATGGTTAATAACAAACCATGCGACAATAGCGATAAACCAAGAAAAGTACTTTCTTTGCCAGTTGCTAAGAAACCATTTGTGAAAAAGTGTTTTCATTCCTTTAACCATTTACGTATTTTAAATTGCTCAGGAATTGGAGCTTCGTGAGTCGGCAAATAAAGACTTCTAATGATCCCTTTAAATCTATCAATTTTAAGGCCCCTTGTAATGATGCCCTCTCTAGCAATAGAAACTTTCCCTGTTTCTTCAGAGACAACAATAATGACAGCGTCTGTTGTTTGGCTAACCCCAAGAGCAGCTCTATGCCGTGTTCCCATTCCTCTAATGCTTTCAAGGCTCTCTTCAGCAAGAGGTAAAATCACTGCGGCAGCAATAATTGTGCGGTCTCTAAGAAGGACTGCTCCATCATGCAAAGGAGACATATTCGTAAAAATAGATTCTAAAAGCTCAGAAGAAAAATGAGCATTAATCAGGACGGCTTTCTCTGCAAATTCATTTAAAGAATCTTCGTTTTCTAAAACAATGAGTGCGCCCATTCTTTTTTCTGCAAGGCGGTAGACGCAGTTGCCAAGCTGCTCTAAAAATTTATCAAATTCAGAAAGATCTTTCTCTCTTTTCCCCTTAAGACTTAGCTTAGATAAAGCCACTCTAAGTTCTGGCTGGAAAATCACTACAATAGCCAAGGCAGCAATATTGGCAACGAAGAACATGATCTTATTTAAAATAGGGAAGTTTAACAAGCTGGAGGCTGCATAAATAAGAAGAAAAGCTAAGAGCCCAAGAACTAAGTCCATAGATCTTGTATTCCAGAAAAACGAGAGGATATAGTTGATCATGAACGCAATAATAGCGATCTCTAGAAAGGGGGTAAGCGTTTGGAATACTGCAATCATTAACTTCTATCCTTAAAAAGCGGAAACCGCTTTGAACAAAAAGCCATTGTCTCTAAATTTGAAAATTTGTCAAAAGGAATTATACGTGTGTATAAATAGAGATGATGTCTTTGTGTTCTTTTACATCATGTACCCGGATGATATCGGCACCCGAAACCATACATATTGTATGGATTCCAAGAGTTGCTGGCAATAGTTCTGAAGAGGTTTTATTTAAAATCTTTCTCATAAACCCTTTTCTTGAAGCTCCAATAAGCACTCTTAACCCAAAACGTTTAAATTCGGGGATTGCCTTCAAAATAGAAATATTATGTTCTACAGTTTTACCAAAGCCAATACCGGGGTCTAAAATAATACGTTCTTCTTTAATCCCTAAATCGGTGAGCAATTTAATCTGCTTTTCAAAAAAATGCATGAGGTGGGGCACAACGCCTTCAGGATAAGAAGGATTAATTTGCATGGTACTAGGAGTCCCTTGTGCATGCATGACACAAAGATCGGCGTTTGAATGGCTGGCAATTTCGCGCATTTCAGGGTGAGTAAATCCGCTAATGTCATTGATAAAGGATGCTCCGGCTTCAAGAGCCATCCTTGCGACTTTAGGCCTATTCGTATCAATAGATAGGGGAATAGGGACTATTTTCGATAAGGCTTCTATTATAGGGATAGCGCGCCTTATTTCCTCTTCTTCTTCCACAAAAGAGGCTCCAGGCCTAGACGATGCGCCTCCTATATCAATGATATCTGAGCCCTCTTCCCAAAGCTGTCTCCCACGCAAAATAGCCTTTTCCGGAGAAAAGTAAGCCCCTCCATCAAAAAAAGAATCCGGCGTCACATTTAAAATCCCCATCAGCTGAGGCACTCTATTTCCCATAAGCACGAATTATGAACGATCGCCCAAGAAAAACAAAGAGAAATAAATTTTTCTCTCTCTCCCTCTTCCTCTGTGGTTTCTTCCCTCTGTGGTTTAAAAAAATGCAAGTTTTTGCGCGCTCAAGTGTTAGCAAAAGATAAACCACAGAGGGAAGAAACCACAGAGGAAGAGGGAGAGAAAATACTTCTCTTTGTTTATACTTTTTTTCTCTTTCTCTCTTTTCTTCCTCTGTGGTTTCTTGTCTCTGTGGTTTAAAAAAATGCAAGTTTTTGCGCGCTCAAGTGTTAGCAAAAGATAAACCACAGAGGGAAGAAACCACAGAGGAAGAGGGAGAGAAAATACTTCTCTTTGTTTATACTTTTTTTCTCTCTCTCTCTCTTTTCTTCCTCTGTGGTTTCTTGTCTCTGTGGTTAAAAAAATGCAAGTTTTTGCGCGCTCAAGTGTTAGCAAAAGATAAACCACAGAGGGAAGAAACCACAGAGGAAGAGGGAGAGAAGATGCTTCTCTTTGTTTATACTTTTTCGAGGAGGGGAAAGCCGACGACTGATTCGTAGCAGAGTAGGAGGTGGTTAACGCCGTTCATGGCTCTATGGGGTTTGTTTTCTGGGGGGAGATGACAGGCGGCGGCGATTTTGTCTTTGGAAAAGCCTGTTTTCCAGGGAAACGCTTCTTTATCGAAGGCTGCTTTCCTGATGCTTTCGGCCCAGTACATCGAGGCTAGGTCTAGCCAGTGGTAAGGCCAGTTTAGTTTTTCTTGAATGTCGGGATTGATGATTTGGGCAAAAAAAGCTCTATCAAAGGAGGGGTTTTGGCAGATGAATACAGCTTTGCCTCTTTCGACGCCTAGCTCTTTAAACGACTCAAGGATTTCTTTTGCAACGACTTCCTTAGGTCTTCCTTTTGAGGCAACTTCTTCCCAAGTAAACTCGGTAATGAGTAAACTTGAGGCATCCGTTGTTTTCCACTCTTCTTCTGTTAAGGAAATAATTGTTTGGAATTCAGCAACAAGAGCGCCTGTGTTAACATTTAAAACTTTATAGGCTAGTTCTAAGATTTTATTTCTTTGGGCATTTAACCCATTTGTCTCTGTATCTAAAAATATTCCTAACACTTTTATCCTATATTTTCCATAAAGTACGAAACACATACCCAAGTAAACTCAAAATTTGGGCGATAGGCGGGATTGAAAGCTGCCGAAAATCGACGATCGCAAATGCCTCTGTATTAATAAATACAGGGGCATTTGCGAAGCCTGCGGTCGTCGATTTTCGGCGCTTTGAACCCGCCTATCGCCCAAATTTTGAGTTTACTTGGGTATAACAAGAATTAGGTGGAATTTGCAATAAATATTTTTTCTATTCTTTCTGTTTAATGGGGGTTATGCTATCCTTTCTCGCTAAAGGAATACTTATGGCTCTACCACAGCAAAAATTCAGGGAAGTTGTTTTTCAACTTTTATATAGTTCCGACTTCGTTGAAAATGAAGCGGCTGACGTCATCCCTTTTTTAATGCATCAATTAAAAATTACTAAAAAAGCTTTATTTCTTGCCCAAGAAAGAGTAAAACTTATTCAAGCGAAGGAAAAGGAACTGGATGCTTTAATTGGCGCAACAGCAGTTTCCTACTCTTTTGAAAGGATTACTCGGGTAGAGAAAAATATTTTACGCCTTGCTATTTACGAATTAGAGCACGACTCTTCTATTCCTAAAAAAGTAGTTATTTCTGAAGCGATTCGTATTGCACGTAAATTTGCAACTCCTGAAGGATCTGCGTTTGTTAATGCAATCCTGGATGTCATTGTTAATGGGGAAAGCGAGGTCGTAGAAGAACATGCAGCAGCTCTTACGGTTTGAAAAAGATAAACTTCTCTCTTCTCTTTCTACATTCGGCATTGGTGGCCCCGCCAAATATTTCATAGAAGTTTCTGATATTAAAGATTTACAAGAGCTCATTCTCTTTTGTTCCCAAGAAAAACTTGCCTACCTCATTATTGGTAAAGGGTCAAATTGCCTGTTTGACGATAGAGGCTTTGATGGTCTTGTGATTTTAAATAAAATTCATTTTTGCACATTTTTAAATGACTGCAGCGTGCATGTAGGCTCAGGATTTAGTTTTTCTCTTTTAGGTGCGCAAACAGCTAGAAAAGGTTTATCAGGGCTAGAATTTGCTTCAGGGATTCCTGCAACTGTAGGGGGCGCTGTTTTTATGAACGCCGGCGCTAATGGAAAAGAGACCAAAGATCACTTGGTATCGGTAGATTATATTACAGAAGAAGGGGAGCTTATTTGTATTCCTAAAGAGGACCTTGCATTTTCTTACCGGTTTTCCAGTTTCCAAAAAAGAAAAGGGGCTATTGTTGGAGCTACTTTCACCCTTTTACCTTCTTTAGAAGCGCGCCAAAAACAGCTCCAAATTATTGATTACCGCACGCAAACTCAGCCTTATAAAGATAAATCTGTAGGATGTATATTTCGCAACCCAGAGGCCCCTTTATCAGCTGGAGCCCTTATTGAAAAAAGCGGGCTTAAAGGATTTGCCGTAGGGGGCGCAGAAGTTTCTTGTATGCATGCTAATTTCATCGTCAATAAAGCAAATGCTACAGCTCAAGATGTGCTTACTTTAGCTTCAGAAGTTAAAAAGGTGGTTTTAGAAAAAATGCAAGTTAATCTAGAAATGGAAGTCCGTGTAATCCCTTACCAAATAGGTGTTTAATGGAACAATTTCGTGCAGATCTTCACTGTCATACAACCTGCTCAGATGGATCAATGACTCCTGCCGCATTAATAGAATTAGCCCTTTCTACCCCTTTGCAAGGATTATGCATCACAGATCACGATACAATAGAAGCCTATAAAGAAGCTATTCCTCTAGCTAAGGCAAAAGGACTTCTTTTAGGAACAGGTATTGAATTTTCTTCCCAACACCAAGGGAAAAGCGTGCATATTCTTGGGTATGATATTTCTTTAGATAGCCAGGATCTTAAAGACCTCTGCATGTGGCATAAGACAAGACGCTTAGAGAGAAACCGAAAGATTTTAGAAAAGCTTGCAAAAGCCAAAAAACCTATTGAAGAAAGCGATCTTAAAGGAACAGGTGTTATAGGAAGACCTCATATAGCTCAAGCAATGGTAGAAAAAGGATATGTGCAAAGCATTAGAGAGGCCTTTAATGTCTATATAGGCGATGACAAATGTTGCTATGATCCTGGCCCTGCGATGGGCCCTTTGGAAACGATAGACGTGATTCATAAAGCGGGGGGCAAGGCCTTTTTGGCTCACCCTCACTTAATTACGGGAGGAGCTTGGCTAAAAGAGGTATTAAAATTCCCGTTTGATGGGATTGAGTGCCATTATTCCAAGTGTTTCCCTTCAGAAGAAAAAAGATGGATCAAGATGGCAGAGAAGAAGAAATTGTTAATTAGCGGCGGCTCCGATTTCCACGGAAGCGTAAAGCCTCATATTCCTCTTGGCTGCTCGTGGGTAGATGAAAAAACCTTCCGGTCCATCTTCGAAAAAAACTTAATTGAATAAGAAGAACACAGAGAAATTTCCTCTCTTTTTCTTCCTCTGTGGTTTCTTGTCTCTGTGGTTAATTTCTTGGCTAAGCCTTTCGGACCTTTAGACTTAGCAAAGAATTAACCACAGAGACAAGAAACCACAGAGGAAGAAAGAGAGAGAGTTTCTCTTTGTTAAAGGGGGCGGAGGGTGATGTTGACGTATGAAGAGGTGACGCGGCAGCTTTTTGAGATTAGTTCGAGAAGGGGGATGAATCCGGGGCTGAAGAATGCCCGTTATTTATCTGAGGCTCTTGCGCGCCCGGAAAAAAGCTTTCCCTCTATCCATGTTGCCGGCACAAACGGAAAGGGTTCTTTAACAACCAAAATAGGAAAGGCTTTAGAGCTCTCCGGTTATAAAGTAGGTGTATACACATCTCCTCATTTATTTTCTTTTAGAGAAAGAATTGCTGTTAATGGAGAGCCTATTTCAGAAGACAGCGCCCTTTCAGGATTAAAAAAGATTTATGCAGCCCTTGAAGGGTTAAGTATTGAGGCAAGTTTTTTTGAAATTCTTACGTTGCTAGCCTTTGACTTTTTTCGCTTAGAAAAGGTGGATGTCGCTGTTATTGAAACAGGGCTTGGCGGAAGGTTAGATGCAACAAATATTATTACCCCGCTTCTTTCTGTGATCACCTCTATTTCTGAAGATCATATGCCTTTACTGGGGAGTACTCTTGAAGAGATCGCTTTTGAGAAAGCGGGGATTATTAAAGAAAGAGTCCCTGTTGTTATAGGCCCTTATGCTGATTTTTCCTCAATTAGGCAAAAAGCTGCAGAACTTAAAGCTCCGCTTGTAATAGCAAAAGCCGTAGAAGGAGATTACGATAAGGAAAATAACTCCACTGCCAGAGAGGCCCTTTTACTTCTTAAGAGACACTTTTTTATCCCCGATGCTTGTATAGAAAAAGGATTAGAGGTGCGCCCTTGCTGCCGCTTTGAGGAAATAGAAGGGGTGATCTTTGATGTAGCGCATAATGTTTGCGGGTTTAAGGCTTTATTCAAGGCCCTTTCTATTCATTTTCAAGCCAAGCCTATTCGGGTGGTTGTGGGACTTTCTAAAGAAAAAGATAGGGAAGGCTGTTTAACTTTTTTAACTCAGCATGCAAGCTTTATTCATCTTGTGGAGGCAGACTCTCCAAGAGCTGCTACTTTAAGCGAGCTTGCAAAGATTTTGGATAACTTGGGCTATAGCGCTTATTCAAAGGAATATTCCATTAAAGAGGCTCTTCTTAAAGGAAAAGAAGCCGCAGAAAAGCTTGTTGTCTGCGGCACTTTTTTTATTATGAAAGAGGCTAAAGAAGCCTTAGGATCTTTTCATCCGGTTAATGATGCTTTTGATTTAAATGAAAGATCTTTTTCAAAGAGCTCTAAAGTTCTTACCTGATGCGCTTCATCAAATAGGGCATCTATTTGCTCTTTTGTCATATAAAGACTATCTCTTGGAGAATCTGCCATTTCAAAAGCTGCAGCAATAAGAGCCTGAACAATATTTGTATCTTCTCTTAAATGGCTTTGCACTTTTGTTTTAGGGTATTCTCTTAACTGATTATATTTGCTTTTGGCATCCTTAACCTTGTGCTCATGAAAAAGATCGGCGATTTCAAAAAGCTCAAGAGCTTCAAAAGAAAGGTCTTCTTCTTCAAAAGATGAAGGTTTTTGAGAAAAGGGATGGCAAGCTGCGGTAGAAAATCTATCTAGGTGCTTTTTTCCGGTGATCACAGCCTCCGCATTTTTTAAGATATTTTTTGCAAAAGCTATGGTCTTTCTGTCTTTTTTTAAGAGACGATGATTTTCACAGATAGAGGTGATGAACTCTTTTAAAGTTTCTATTTGGATTTGGATGTTTTTAACATCCTCTTTTTTTACTGAGGTAGAAACAAGGGCATCTATTGCTTTAGACGATTCTTCTATTTTTAAGATTTCTGAATCGATCCATCTGTTATCTAATCTTCCGTAAAGGGTAATAATTTTTTCTTCTAATCCCTCAAGTAAAGTGTTTATTTGAATTTGTGTAAAAACATTTATTGAAGATGCACTATTCCTTAATTCTTTTAAATCTTTTTGGACTTTTTCAAGAGTAAGGAAAAGATCTGCATGGGTTTCTACTGAAATTATAGGGTTATTATGCAGCTTTTCTTCTACAAGCTCCACATGATGCACCAATAATTCCGCAACTCTAATTAAATGCCTAGAGTCCATAAATTTTGCCCCCTTATTACAGAGATCTTATTTTACTAGAGAACCATCTCTGTTTATTTATTGTTATTATTATTAATGCTTAATTAGGGTTTAATTAAGCTTCTTTAATAATTCTAATTAGTTCTTAATTGTTTGGCAATTAGTAAACTTTTTTAGAAAAACACAAACAAAGCAAAAGTTGCAATTCTCTTCTTTTCCTCACACATAAATTGAGAAAGAAATGATGTAAAGGGAAACTTAAATTAAAATATATTTTATATATTTTTCTGGATAAAGATCAGAGAGGGGGCAGATAGCCTGTTTATTAAGCGGTGATGGCAAACATTCCATTTTTTAGGATCAAGGACTTTAAGAAAGGCTAAGAGGGCTTCTTCTTCTTTTCTTCCTTCCTCATGACCTGGATAGCATGTAATAGAAACAGCCCCGCCATCGGCAATAAGAGCAACGGCATTTTCTACACTTATGAGGGTAGAATTCGTATGCGTGGTAAGGGTCTTGTCTCCTCCTGGGAGATACCCTAAGTTATAGATAATCAGCTTGATGGGGGCTTGACAGGGAGGGAAGGTCTCATGAGATTGCTTTAAAAGGGTGACTCTAGTCAATAGCTCTTCACTCAGTAAATCTTTAGTTTTTTCAAGAGCTGCCTCTTGAATATCTAAAGCAATCACTTTACCCTTTGTAAGAAGGCTTGCAAGCTTTAGCGTATCTTTGCCATTCCCACACGTCGCATCAATAGCAGTATCGCCCTCCTCTAGGATCTTTTCCCAATAAGCATGAGCCAGCTCCAAAACCGAAGAGAAAACAAAAAATTTAGACTGCATACGTTATTCCTTTAAAGAAAGAGATATAAAATTTTTTTCTCTCCTCTCTCTCTCTTCCTCTGTGGTTTCTTGTCTCTGTGGTTAATTCTTTGCTAAGCCTTTCGGACCTTTAGACTTAGCAAAGAATTAACCACAGAGACAAGAAACCACAGAGGAAGAAAGAGAGGGGAGGAAGAAAGAAAAAATATCGTCTCTTTGTTGAGTTAAGTTCCTTGCTAATAATTGGTAGAAAAAGTAACCTATAGCCCTTAATAATACAAGATGGTTTATGGGGTATTAGCTCAGTTGGTTAGAGCGCCACGTTGACATCGTGGAGGTCAGCTGTTCGAGTCAGCTATATCCCATACATTTTTTTATGAAAAATCTTTCAGATCTTAGACAAACGTTTTCTCTTATTCTTGCCAAAGCTGTGCTTGAAGTATTTCCAAGTACGTTGCTTGTGGGCGGCTCTTCTGCAAAGTTTGGGTTTTATTACGACTTTGTCTTTCTTTTTGCTTTTAAAAAAGAGTTTTTCTCGCTCATCGAAGAAGCGATGCGTAAAATTCTTAAAGAAAAGCAGCCTTTTAAAAAATTAGAAATGGTCCCTGCCAACGCAGCTGATTTTTTGCGTTTTAAAAAACAGCCTTTAAGAGCTTATGAAGTAGAAAAAAGCCAAAAGAGCCTTGTCTTTCTTACGCAGATAGGGGAGTTTGTTGATTATAGTTTTGCTCTTCCTCTTCCACATGAAGGGTTCCCTCCTGTTTTTAAACTTTTAGATTTTAAAGAAAGGCAAGAAGATGAGGTTGTGACACGCATTTTTGCTACAGGCTTTTTTTTAAAAGATGAGCTCAAAGCTTTTCTAAAACAAGACGTGAGTTTTGATCCTGTAGATCATAAACAATTAGGGGAAGATCTTAAGCTTTTTGCTCCTTTAGAAGATCCGGGATACTGGGCCTTTCTTCCTAAGGGGGAGGCTGTAAGAGAGGTGCTCGTAAAATATTGGAAGGAAGCCTCTGTAAAACAAAATTTTCAGTTTGTAACAACACCTCGGAAGTTATCCGATGATCCTTCAAAAGAGATATTAGAAACGCATTTGGGCCTTTTTAAGGAGGGGCGCTTTGCTGAAATCACTTATGTAAACGATGAAGAAGCCGGCTTTGAGGGGATGCTAAACCCTAAAGGATATTTTTACGATCAGGAGCATATTTTCTGTTCTGAGGAAGATCTTTTAAAAGAAACTATTTCCTCCTTGCAATTCATCTTAAAAATCTTTAAAATCACTGGCTTTGAATATAGTATGGTGCTTTGTCCTCATGGAGTGGGGAGGCTCGGTTCTTCTCCTCTTTGGAAAAAGCGCGTGCAGCTTTTCAAAAAGGCATTAGAAACAAGTTCTTTAAGCTATGTGATTGATGTAGAAGAACCTGTTTTTGGGGGCCCAAGAGTAGAGATTCGCGTAAAAGATGATGTAGGCAAGCCTTGGGCTTGTTCTTTTGTGAAGTTAGAATGTGTCTTGTTGCAAGATCTAAAGCTAACTAATGCTCTTTTAGTGCGCTCTACATTTGGGCGCTTTGAGCGATTTATGGCGCTTCTTTTAGAGCACACTAAGGAAGCTTCATCCTTTTATCAAGCTCTTGAGCGGATAAAAATGTTGTAGTTGTATCTTGCGCTCTATTGGAATTCGTGTTACGGTAGATACCCGTAATGAATAGTTAATTAAGAGGGCTATAGCGCCCACGGGCAGAACGGAGAGAGAATTTGAGAATTAACAGAGAAATACGAGCACCAAGAGTGCGCGTCATCGATAGTGATGGAAGTCAATTAGGAATTATCACCCTTGCAGAAGCGCTTTTTAAAGCAGAGCAAGTAGGGTTAGATCTGGTTGAAATATCTGCTGGAGCTGAACCTCCTGTATGCAAAATTATCGATTACGGAAAATTCCGCTACCAGGTGACGAAAAAAGAGAAAGAAAGTAAGAAATCACAGCACCAAGTAAAAGTTAAGGAAATCAAGGTAAAACCAAACACCGATTCGCATGATTTAGAAACGAAAACAAAGCATGCTAGGGAATTTCTTGTTAAGGGAAATAAAGTGCGTGTTACCTGTGTTTTCCGCGGCAGAGAAATGATGCACCCAGAGTTTGGTCATAAGCTTTTAAAACAAATGACGGATGATTTATCTGATGTCGGGACTCCGGAAGCACCTTCTAAAATGATGGGTAAAACTTTGTCGATTGTCATTGGGCCAGGAGCCAAAGCAGTAGCTAGAAAAACGCCTGCTATAGAAAATAAACCGAAATTGGGAGAGTAAAGATCGTGGCAAAAGCAAAAGTAAAAGTAAAAATGAAAACAAAGAAAGCTGTTAAGGCAAGGTTTAAAGTAACCGGAACGGGAAAACTCCTACGTAGCCATCCCGGCCGTCGCCATATTTTAACCAAGAAAGCATCTAATCGCAAAAGACGTTTGCGTAAAGATGCTCTTGTCGATGCTGGACAAACAAAAATGTACGCTCGCCTTATGGGTGTAGCTTAATAACCGGAGAATTTTAACATGGTAAGAGTAACAAACGCGGTAGCACGCCACCGCAAGACAAAAAGGCTCTATAAAAGAGCAAAAGGATTTGTAGGAGACAGAAAAAACCACATTCGTCTAACCTATGATGCCGTTTTGTCAGCAATGGCTTTTAATTATCGTCACCGTAAAGAAAGAAAAAGAAACTTTAGAAAGATTTGGACAACGCGTCTTAGCGTAGCCGCAAAAATCAATGGCATTTCTTACAGTAAATTTATTCATGGCCTTAAAAAAGTAGGCTGTGCATTAAACCGTAAAGTGCTTTCTGAAATGTCTATTAAAGATCCAGCTAGCTTCGCACACGTTGCAAGCGCAGCAAAAAATGGATTGTTAGCTTAAGTTTTATTATGCGGTAGGGCCTATTGGCCTTACCGCTTCCTCTTATAAGAAGAATAACCTAGAGCGATAATTTTTTTCTCTCTCCTCTTTTCTTCCCTCTGTGGTTTCTTCCCTCTGTGGTTAATTCTTTGGCTAACGCTTGAGCGCGCACAAGACTTGCATTTTTTTAACCACAGAGGCAAGAAACCACAGAGGAAGAAAAGAGGAGAGAAAGAAATATCTCTTTATGTTATTCTTCTAAGTATTATGCAACAACGCCCTTTTTAACTCTGGATTGTATGGAAGACAAAGTTTCTTTACTTAGAGAGCAATTTCAAAACGATTTTAGCAAAATTACAGAGCTTAAAGATGTAGAGGAGCTCAAGGTTAAATATCTTGGGAAAAAAGGTCCTGTGCAAGAGCTTATGCTAGAGCTTCGCAACTGCCCGCCGGACACAAGACCCCTTCTTGGCAAACTCATTAACGAATTAAAAGAAGAGTTCTCTCGCCTTTGCGAGCAGGGAATCGAAGGCTTATCGGCTTCAGAAGAGGCTAGAAAACTTTTAGAAGAAAAGATAGATGTCACTTTGTCTGGACGCACCTCTTTTGCAGGAAGAAAACACCCTATAACACTTATTATGGACGAGGTTTTAGCGATCCTCACCGGAATGGGTTTTTCTGTGCAGTACGGCCCTGATATCGATTCTGATTATTACAATTACGAAGGGTTAAATTTCCCTCCCGATCATCCTGCAAGAGATATGCAAGACACTTTTTATCTCTCAGAAAATATGCTTTTGCGCTCCCACACATCTAATACGCAACTGCGCATTATGGAAGCGCATACGCCCCCTCTTCGCGTTGTCATGCCAGGCACTGTGTATCGCAATGAAACCATTAGCGCAAGATCGCACGTATTTTTCCACCAAGTAGAAGGCATGTACATCGATAAGCACGTATCTTTTGGCGACTTGTTTGCGACAATGGATGAATTTTGGAGTAAACTTTTTAAGACAGAAGTAGAAACCCGTTTTCGCCCTAGTTTTTTCCCTTTTGTTGAACCTGGTTTAGAAGTAGATATTAAATGTACTTCTTGCTTAGGCAAGGGATGCCGGCTTTGTAAGAATACAGGCTGGTTAGAAGTAGGCGGCGCTGGAATGATTCACCCTGAAGTGTTAAAAAATGGGGGGATTGATCCTGAAGTGTATTCGGGTTATGCTTGGGGCCTTGGCATTGAGCGTTTAGCGATGCTTCGCTACGGCATGAAAGACATTCGCATGTTTACAGAAAATGATTTGCGTTTCCTCAATCAATTTTAGAGGAATAGCGTTTCTTCTTGAATTTATTTGATGTATCGCTATAATTTTGCAGATCTTAAGTTTCTTTTGGAAGAGTGGCAGAGTGGCCTATCGCGTCTGTCTTGAAAACAGAAGTCGGGCAACCGACCGTGGGTTCGAATCCTACCTCTTCCGACACCTCAAAACCCTTGGGTTCTCCCAAGGGTTTTGTTTTTTTTGCTTTATTGTAAAATTAATAAAATCTTAATATTTTTACTGTATAATACTGTAATATTTCTAATTTAAGGAGATTAAAATGAGTATTTTAGCAGAAAGATCAGAAGCAACAAGAGCACTTGCTTATATTGAAGAGAGGGATAATTTTATAGCTACAGCAAAAAAATGGGTACGTTCTGGACAATATAAATTGATTGATCCAGCAAGTTTTAATGAAACCTCTGAGGTTTCGAGGCGTACATTGAAAGTAGGCGTTTTAATTAACTCTCAAATAACGATAAACTCGAGAGATTTATATCTTATTTATAATGTAATTGCTTATAATACTATTAATAGCTTTAGAGGAAAGATCAAATGCGATAATGTGGAAGATTTATCTGTTACTTATTCCAATCTAAAAAGTAAAGAGTTGACCTCCGCATTTACTGTTTATCATGTTCACTTATTGCCGAACGTCCGCTTTCTGAATCCTCCTAATTCTTTTGATGAGGGCTATAGTATAAAAAAAGAGGATTCTAAAGGAAGAGACTCTACAAAAAAAACAGTTCTAATAGCCTCAGATCGATTGGAAAAAAACCAACAAAACCAACGAAAATTAAGACATGCCATCTTCGAGCTGAGAAGACAAAAATAACTAAAAGAAAACAAAGAGGGATAAATTTTCTTTCTCTCTTTTCTTCCTCTGTGGTTTCTTGTCTCTGTGGTTAATTCTTTGGCTAACGCTTGAGCGCGCAAGATCTTGCATTTTTTTTAACCACAGAGACAAGAAACCACAGAGGAAGAAAAGAGAGAGAGAAAAAAATTTTATCCCTCTTTGTTTAGCTTGCATTTTTTTTGGGTATTTTCTAGGTTGGTCTAAAAGGAGGAGTTTATGAAGTATGTGATGCTAGTAGGGCGGATATTCTATTCAGCCATTTTTATTTTGGCTTCTTTTGGGCATTTTTCTATGGAGACGGTAAAATTTGCAGCAGCAAAGTCTGTCCCTATTCCGGAAGTTTTAGTTCCTTTATCAGGATTAATGCTCTTTTGCGGAGGGCTTAGCGTCCTTTTGGGATACAGAGCTAAGTGGGGAGCATGGCTTCTTGTGATTTTTCTTATTCCCACAACGTTTTTGATTCATAATTTTTGGGTGCACAAAGATCCTGTCGCCTTTAGTACCCAGCAAGCGATGTTTTTGAAGAATCTAGCTCTTATGGGTGGCGCTATTTTTATCGCTTATTTTGGTTCAGGTCCTTTAAGCCTAAGCAAACAACGCAAAAAATAATTTTCCCGAGGTTGTTTGGGTATATGCACGGCAATCTCTTTGTCGTGCATTTCCATTGAGTATTTACATTCCCTTCAGTAAGCTTTTCCTTATAATTAACGTTTCTTTATTGCGTTAGGTTGAGGAGGAGGATGAAAAAACTTTGTGCTGTGCTTTGTTTAAGTTGTGGGCTTTGTTTTGGGCAAAGAGGGGAGTTGGATATCAGTTTTTTGGGTTCTAATGCAGTGCATTTAGTTGTAAAAGAAGGGGAGGTTGGTGATGCCATCCAGGCTGTAGCTGCGCTTGAAAATGGGGCATTTGAGCATTACAACGGATTTTGGTGGGAAAATCTTTTACCGAGCGATCCGGCTACTTGTGCGGCTCAAGTTTCAGCTGATTGGTCTTTTGAATATTTAAGAGCTATTCTTGTGTTAAAAAATACAGGAGTCAAATTCTACAATGGCCTTTCTTGGGAAGAATTGCATGATAGTGGTTGGAGTAGGGGTATTTCTCAGTTAAGTGTGGACTGGACTTACGAAAGGCCTGGGATTGTATTGGGATTGAAAGATGGAGCTTTACAGTATTATAATGGCCGTATTTGGAAAGAACTTCAAAATAGCGGTTGGGGAGAGGAGATCACTTCTCTTGATGTGTCTTGGGGCTGGTTTGATCCTTTACTTGTTCTTGGGCTTGAAGGAGGAGACATCATGTATTATGATGGAAAATCTGATAGCTGGTATGAACTTTTAGATAACCGCTTAGGATCTGCTGCTACCCAAATTTCTGTAGAATTCTGGAAAAAAGACAAATTACGCATTGTAGCAGGCTTAAAAAACGGTTCTGTTATTTTTTTTGATGGGGAAAATTGGCAAGAATTGGATGCGCCTCTTTTAGATGATCCTATTTCCTCTATGTCTGTTGATTGGAAAGAAGGAATGCCCCCTCGTATTGTGTGCGTCCAAGGCCAATGTATTCATCATTTTGATGGAGAAGAGTGGAAATAGTTGTGTATACCCAAACAACCTCAAAAGTCGGCCAAGGGACGGGTTCAAAGCGCCTAAAATCGACGATCGTAAATGACCCTGTATTTACTAATACAGAGTCATTTACGAAGCCTGCGGTCGTCGATTTTCGGCAGCTTTCAATCCCGTCCCTTGGCCGACTTTTGAGGTTGTTTGGGTATATATCTCTTTCTCTCTCTATTCTGAAAATTTTTATAAACCCTTTTAGGTTCATTTTCATGCGTAAATTACTTGCTTTTTGCTCTTTATCTACTCTTTTTTTTGGCTCTCTTTATTCTTCTGAAGAAGGGTACACAGCTATTCAAGCTGATGAAGAGCAGCAGAAATTTATGCAGCAGTATTTCCCTCAGGAAAACGTTTTAAAAATCCGCTTAAATAATGGACTTGAAGCTTATCTTGTTTCAAACCCAAATTTTGAGCAAACTTCTATTGCTTTATCTGTAGAAGCCGGGTCTTGGAATGATCCGAAGCGTCATCCGGGGATGGCCCATTTTTTGGAACACTTGCTCTTTTTTGGTACAGAAGCATATCCAGAAGAAAGTGATTTTTTACAGTTTATTAGCGATCATGGAGGAAGTACAAATGCTTTTACCTCTCATGACCGCACTGTATACGGATTTGCTTTAAGCAATGATTGGTTTAAACCTGGCTTAGATAGATTTTCCTACTTTTTTAAGGGTCCTCTTTTTACCCCATCAACAATAGAAAGAGAGATGTGTTCTGTAGACCATGAATTTGGCAATGGTTTTGATGATGAGTCTATACGGGCTTGGAGAGTGCTTAAAGAGTCAGGAAATCCTTTGCATCCCCATGCTCTTTTTTCTATAGGAAATTTGGAAAGCCTTAAAAGTAGCTCTGAGTACTCTATAAGAAAGTGGTTTAAGAAGCATTACATTGCCAATAAGATGCATCTAGCTATTTACTCTCCTTTAGATGTCTTAGAACTAGCTGAGATGACCTCTACATGTTTCTCTGCTATTCCTTCAGGATCTTTTAAAGAAATCCCTTTCGGATCCATGAGCTCTGATGAACAAAAAGGACACTTTATTTATATCTCTTCTTTAGGAGACTCAAAAATCTTAGATCTTATATGGGAGCTGCCTTTAGAAATTTCCCAAGATAAGCAAAGAGGGGCAGCTGATCTTTTAGTGAGCGCTTTAAGCTATAGAGGAGAAAACAGCCTTTCGTCTCTTCTTCGCACAGAAAAACTGGCTTACCGCGTAAATATTCAATATATAAAAGTAAGTAAAAATCATCTTCTATTTGATGTGGAATTTGCCTTAACAGAAAAGGGGATGAGAAATACAGAAAGAGTTATTTCTCTTTTTTATGAAACAGTTGCTAAGTTAAAGGAAACAGGGATCCCCGAATATCTTTTTGAAGAGTTAAAAGAGGATGCTATAGAAAGCTTGTATGGAAAAACAAATCCTTTTGATTTAGCTATTGATTCAGCTACTAATATGATAGAGGAAGATTTAGCAACATTTCCTAGAAACACCCTATTTCCTCAGATTTATGACCCAGCCTTTCTTTTAAAATCTCTTGAGGCCCTAGAGCCCTTTTCTTGTATTTATATTGTTATAGGCAATCCTGATTTAACAGGGGTCCTACCCAATATGGTAGAGAAGTGGATGGGGACAAATTATATTATAAAACCTATAGATCAGGAAAAACTTGCTCTTTGGGCTTCTTCTTCTCCTCATCCTTTAATAGGATTGCCTGAGGAAAAAGAAGAGGACTCTCTTTCTCCTGATGATTTCATAGAAACAGATCCTATTCTTATTAAAGATAATGAGTGGGGAAAAGTGGAGTTTTCTTATAAGCGTATCTATGCTCCTGAAGAAATAGAGCTTGAATTAAGTATTCAAACTCCTTCAATTGATGGGGAAATTCAAAGTAAGGTGTTAACCGAAATCCTTTGCTATTTTTTTGGAAAAGAAGGGGATAAGCTCATTGATAAGGGAGTGAATATTGATTATGAGATGTATGAGAAGTCTTCAAAATTCCATGTGGAATTAATCTCTAGCTCGGCAGAAAATCTCTGCAGCTTTTTAGCTACGCTTAAAGAGCTTTCTTTTGAAAAAGAGGTTTTTGATGAAGCTTTTGCAATTCTTGCAAGACGCTTTAAAAAAGAAGGATCTCCTTTAGATCAGGCGCAAGCAATCTTTGATGGTCTGTTTTTTAAAGGACGTTTCCAGTCTAAAGAGAAACTGGAGGCATTAACTTCGATCACTTATGAGCAATTCTTGAAGTTTGCTCAAATGTTTTTAACCTCTGGTTACATGGAAGCGAAGATTGCGGGGAATATTCAAGAAGAAGAAGCCCGCATCACATGGAATAAAATAGAAGAGATTTTACAATTAGAACCTTTAAAAATAAGGGTTTTAAGGCCAGAAATTTGTCGTCCTTCTATTTGTGAGCCTTCATTAGTTGCGCAAACGACATTGCGTACAGGAAGCGCGGCACTACTTCTTATTGAACAAGGAGCTGTTACCCCTCTGAATTGGGCTGCTCAACAGGTGTTATCCGTGATTCTTAATAATGCTTTTTTCGATTATGTGCGTACAAAACATCAGCGTGCTTATTTAGTAGATGCGCAGCCCATTTGTATAGAAAAAAGCCTATTTCAAGCGCTTGGTGCTGAATCAAGTACTTATGACTCCTATGATTTATTAGAAAAATTCGAGTCTTTTTTAGAACATTTTGTGCAAACCTTTGAAAGTAAGGTCAGTGAGAAAAGGTTTTTGGAAGTAAGATCGATTCTTTTAAAAAAATGGGAGAATGAAGAAGAGGATTTTGAAGAGATTTTAGAAATGCTCGATGAGGATACTCCTCTAAACTACGACTCCTTAAGCAATCTAACTTACGAGGACCTTTGCCGGCTTGCAAGAGAATTTTTCTCAAAAGCTAACCCGAGGCGCCTCGCCATCCTCGTCGACGGCAAACTCATCGGCCCTGAAAAGCCCAAGGGCATGCCTGAGGGCTACACCCCCCTTAACAGAGAGAAGAAGAATTAACAGGAAGTAATTTTCCCCCCTCTCTCTCTCTTCCTCTGTGGTTTCTTGTCTCTGTGGTTAAAAAAATGCAAGTCTTGTGCGCGCTCAAGCGTTAGCCAAAGATTAACCACAGAGACAAGAAACCACAGAGGGGGGAGAAGAGAGAGAGAAAAAAATCACTCCCTGTTAATTCTTTTTTTCTTCGAGGGCTTTTAGGCGGGCTTCGAGGTCTTCGATTTGTTTGATGTAGGTGCCTATTTTGCGCACCTGGACTTGATGTCTGTTGTATTCAGAAAGGGGCATGATAGGGCTGCCGCCATATTTACCGGCTTCTTTAACCGATTTGCTAACGCCGCCTCTTGTGGCAATCATGACGTAATCTGCAATTTCAATGTGTCCCACAATGCCTACTTGGCCTCCGACGACAACATTTTTTCCTGTTTTGGTAGAGCCTGCAATGCCTGTTTGGGAAACAATGATATTATCTTGTCCAAGGCTTACGTTATGGGCAATTTGTACAAGATTATCGACTTTAGTTCCTCTAGAAATTCTAGTTGCCTTAAAGCGTGCTCTATCGATTGCTGTATTGGCGCCAATTTCTACGTCATCTTCAATAATGACTATGCCTAATTGATCGAGTTTTGTATGTCTGCCTCGTGCATCTGTTGTATAGCCAAATCCGCAAGATCCAATAACAGCTCCAGGTTGGATGATCACTCTATTTCCAATGATAGAGCGCTCTCGTATTGTCACATGAGGGTGAATAAGGCAGTCTGCTCCAATCTTTACACCTGCTCCTATAGAGACATTAGCCCCTATGCGAGAGCCTTCAGCAATGTGCACTCCATGATCGATCACAACATGAGGAGCAATTGTAACATTTTTTCCTATGGACGCTGTTTCATGAATTACAGCTGAAGGATGGATACCTTCGAATGCAGAAGTGTTGTACTTGGAAGCTAAAACAGTTTCGACAATGATTTGAAAGGCTCTTGAAGGATTATCTGAGAGTAAATAATTTTTGCCTTCAATGAGTGCAAAGCGAGAATCTATGCAAATGACCCCTGCATGAGATAGCTTCATCGCTTCGCGGTATTTGGGGTTGGCTAAGAAAGAGGCATCTTCCGAAGTAGCTGATTGTAAATCTTCTACACTTGTAATAAGATGATCGGGATTGCCCACAAGCTCCGAATTTGTTAATTCTGCAAGTTCGTGAAGGGTGAATTTCTTAGCTTCCTCTTGCATTATTTTTTAGCCTCTTCTTTAAGAGGAGCTACATCTGCTACTTCTTTAAAGTTTTTATCCATCTCAGCAATCACTAAAGAAGTGATGTCTAGGGAAGGAGAGCAGAAATAACAAGCCTCTTTGTTTACAACAACGCCAAGCTTTTTCTCTTTAGCAACTTTTTCAGAAGCTACATTGATTGTGGCATTGAGGTTTTGCACAATTTTCATGTTTGCTTGGTTAAGGACTTGGTAGTATTGGTTTTGGTATCTTCCAAGTTCTTCATTGAGTGTGCGGAACTCAATTTTGAGTTTCTCTTCTCCTTCAGGAGAAAGACCATCCATATATTCTGGATCGTTAAATTTAGAAGAGAGGTCTGTAAGTTTTTTCTCTGTATCTTGTAAAAGAGAACCCATCTGATTTTTTAACGCTTCAAAAGCGCCTTGTTCTTGTTTGCCTAATTTAGATTCTGCAATACAAGTAGAAAAATTTACAATTCCCACATCTGCTGCGTTTGCACTTGCAAATAGAGAAGCTAATACTAATGCCACGATTCCAAACTTACGCTTCATTTGATACTCCTTAAGTTTTATGCAACTTGGTGCACATGTTTAATTAAAACTGTCCGCCCATAGAGAAGAAGAACTTGCGCACTTCGCTTCTGCCATCCGGATTAACAGGGAAACCCATTCCTAAAATAACAGGAACGCGATTGATCAATTCAATGCGCGCACCAAATCCATAACTCAATCTCAAAGTGCCTGGGTCTAGGCGTTTTTGAGAAACTGCACCTCCATCAGCAAAGATGAAGAGATCTAAAAAGCGGAACACTTCGTGTAGATATTCAATAGATACAAGCGCTGAGGAAATTCCCCCTTTAGGATCGCCGTTATCAAAGTGAGGACCTAAATGGAACGCTCTATATCCGCGGACCGAGTTTTCACCGCCTAAAAAGTAGCGCTCTGAAACAGGAACATCGTTTGCGTGGTTTGTTCGTCCAAGAGGCTCAATGAATTTAAGGTCAAAGCGGTACTTCATTGTCCCTCTTCTCCATAGAGGAGTGTAGTAAGCATTGACGTAACCAAAACGCAAGAATGTGAACCCTCCGCCTACCCCAACAAATTCTGTTTCAAAAACAGAGCGGAATCCACGGTGTGTTTTTACAGGGTTATCGGTTGAGTCAAAAGTAATAGAAGAGCCGATAGCTGATACAAAACCGCTAGCCTTTTCATCTTCTCTTTCTTGTTTACTTACATGTTTTGAGACGTGGTTAATTGTTTGACGCGCTCTATATTTTGTCCCGAAAGACCATAGGTTGTTAATAGGATAGCTAGCAAAGATCGATCCCCCGTAGGTATCGATGTGGTAGTGATCAGACTGCAGGGTGCTGCGCGTCACGCTTAAATCAAAACCTGTTCTCCAAAGGGTGTCTCTAAAATAGGGAGTCATCCAAGAGAAGGAGTAAGAACTTTGTTTTTCTCCAAGAGAAGCTCTTGCGTGAGCGTATTCACCGCCCCCTCTAATAGCTGAGAATCCCTCTGAAAATACAGATCCAATCCCTTTATAATTAAAGTTGTTTTCTACGAGGTCAAGCCCTCCAAATAGGTCGTCTGCTGAGCTAAATCCAAAGAAAAGGCTAAGGTTACCGGTTGTTGTCTCTTCTACCTCGATGTAGACATCTCGGTAATTATCTCCAAGGTACTGATCGTCTTGTGTGCGCACGGCATAAACGTTTACGTTTTTAAAGTACCCAATATTTTCAAGGCGCTGCTGAGTGGCTTTAAGTTTTAAGGAGTCAAATGTTTCTCCTGGAATTAAAAGAGATTCTCTTAAGATAACGCAAGCATCTGTTTGGGAATTGCCTACAATGCGAATAATTCCGATTTTATATTCTTGTTCTTCTTCAATGACAAAAGAAACGTTATAAATAGGAGCGTCTTCTACAAGATAGGTTTCATATTGGACGTTTGTGTCAATGTAACCTTTACGGCCATACATTTCTTTAATCGCATCCGCTGTTTGGCGCAGCTTTTCTGGGGAGTAAATATCGCCCGGACGCACAGAGAAGCGGCCTTCAATTTCTTTATCGCTGAAAAGCTCATTGCCAGAGAATGTGATTCTTCCGAGGTTGAATTTCACCCCTCTATCTGCCACAACTTCTACGATGATTTTTCCTTCTTTAGCAGCTTCTTTTACAAGAATATCGACTTTAGCATCTACATATCCCTGGTTTTGCAGGAAGTTAATGATGGTCATTTTATCTTGTTCAAGAGCTTCTTCGTGATATTTTCCTGTACCCGTCATCCAGCTTAAGAAAAGGTTGTATTTCTTGGTATAGATCATCTGAAGCAGATCGCTCTCTTCGCTGCTTGTAAAGCCTTTAAAAGTGATATCGCTAATCACACCTGATCTGCCTTCTTGGACAGTCACATGAATATCTACTTCATTTGTTTTGGAATCTGTGACAAGAGAGTATTGAAGCTGAGATTCAAAATATCCTTTTTTCACATAAAATTCTTTGAGCTTGTTAAATGCTTTGTTAAAAGATTGTCTGTTGAATGTAGAGCGCGTTCTAATGCCGAGTTCTTTTTTTAGCGCTTTAGATTTAACGTGCTCGTTGCCTTCCCATGTGATGGAACGAATGAGGGGTCTTGGCCATACTTTAATGGTAATCTTTACTTTGCCACCCGATACTTCGACTTGAGGATCGATCCGGTCATATTCTTCGGCAAGTGTTTTTAAATCGCTATCGAATGTGAGCTGAGAAAAAGGATCTCCTACCTTTGTTTTAAGGCGTCCAATCACAAGCTTTGAGTCGAAAGAACCATTAGGAGGTAAGTTCTCAGGAATAATATCGAGGCTTTCGACCCGCTTATTTTCATAAGTTTCACTTGTAGCTGCATAATTTGCAGAAACAAGATCGAAAGGAGCGGCAGTGAAAAGGATGAGGGAGCAGCATAGGAGGAATTTTTTACTCATTGGACAATCGCATTGGGGTTTAATTCAAGAAGGTAATCATAAAAAAAACCCAGGAATAAAAGCAAGCAACTGTTAAAACCACAGAGGAGTAGAATCTCTCTCTTCTCTCTTTCCCCTCTCTGTGGTTTCTTGTCTCTGTGGTTTATCTTTTGCTAAGGCTAGGGATCCAAAAGACTTGGATTTTTTTAAACCACAGAGACAAGAAACCACAGAGAGGGGAAAGAGGGAGAATAAGAAAATCGTCTCTCTCTCCCTCTCTCTTCCTCTGTGGTTTCTTGTCTCTGTGGTTTATCTTTTGCTAAGGCTAGGGATCCAAAAGACTTGGATTTTTTTAAACCACAGAGACAAGAAACCACAGAGAAGAGAAAGAGAGGAGAAATTCTCTTTGTTTTAGAAGAGTTGGCGGCCGAGGAGGGCTCTTGAGAGCGTGCCTCCGTCGATGAAGTCGAGGGAGCTTCCCATGGGCAGGCCGAGCGCTAGGCGCGATACGGAGATCCCTTGGAGGCTAAGCTGTTCTTTTAGGTAAAGAGAGGTGGTGTCTCCTTCCAAAGTAGAATCAAGGGCTATAATAATTTCTTTTACTTGAAGGTCGTGTATTCTTTTCTTTAATGCTTCAATCCCTATTTTCTCTGGGGTTTTTCCATCTATGGGGGAGAGAAGCCCGTTAATGACGTGGTAAAGGCCTTTAAATATATGGGTCTCTTCAATGGCAAAGGCGTCTTTCGCAGAAGAGATAATGCATAGGCAAGAGGTATCCCTTTTCGTTTTATCGCAAAAAGAGCACGGGGCGTCAGATTCTCCCATGCAGCCACATGTAGGGCAAAACTTAATTCTTTTTTTAGTAATGGCTACTTGCTCAGCAAACATTTGAGTTTCTGCTTCATTCCACGTAAGTAACTGAAAAGCAAAGCGTTCCGCTGTTTTGCTCCCCACTCCAGGAAGTTTTTTAAAAAGGGCTATAAGCCTAAGTAATTCTATAGGGTATTTCATATCTGCATTCTGGCACATCCCCCATTTTTTGCAAAGTTCAGACTCTTTAACCCCAGAGGAAAGGAAATTTTTTATCCCCTCTCTCTTTCTTCCTCCTAAATAACAAATAACCCGAGGCATTGGAGAGTTTTTATTTTAGGGGGAGTTCTGAACGAGTTTTTTAGGTTTTTTTTAGTAAAATATGCAAGTTTTGACAAGTGAATTTTTTAAAATTTAGCAATAAAAAATCCCCCTCTGTATATATCTTCAACAGTATTTTTTTTGTTTACACTAACGCAGGAACTTCTTCTCGGACTAGTTTGTATCCCATTTCAGCGGCCTTTTTCTTTAAACTATGTTCTCTCCGCTCTTGGTACATGTCCTCGTAGAATTTGACCCCTTTTTCAACGTATTCCCAGCCATATTTCAGCATACAGTAAAATAGCTTTGCTAGTTTATGTGCACAGGCGGTAATTGCCTTGGGGCTTCCTAGACGCATCTTCATTCTTCTTAAGTAGGCTCCAAGGGCGCAGTCCGCATTATACAAGCTATTTGCTGCCATTCGTAATATTATGGCGACTCGATTAGCGCAAGGCTTTGTTCTCCCGCTTAACCTCTTTCCCCCTGACACTTTGTTGCCAGGACTAAGCCCTAACCATGAAGCAAAGCTTTTTGCAGAGCGCCAGTGTGACATGTCGATCCCAATTTCTGATATAATGTAAAGAGCGCTACTTACACCAATCCCTGGAATCTTTTTGAGGTCTACGCCTGTAATCCGAATAAGCTCATTTCCCATTTCCATGGGAAATTCGTGTTTTTTTAGTTTGCGTTTTCTTTCCTTTGCTTTTTTGAGAGGTGCTGGGTCTGCCATTTCTTTGGTTTTTGCTTGGAGGGGTTTGGTTTCTAACACTTTTACTAGATTTTGAATTTCCCTATCGCACTCCGCTACTTTTTTTACATAAGTGTCATAAAGATCTAGGGCATGTCCTAGAGTAAAGATATGCTCTTTTCTATAGTTGCCT